>CAZHZT010000086.1:0-23880 GCA_964537285.1 uncultured Saprospiraceae bacterium
CCGAATAATTGTATGTCTTCACAAGATAATGGAAATAATCACACAGCTGCTCTGTACTCCAATCCTTGGGATGCCCTCCCAAATACTTGTGGCATTTACGAAATTGACTAAGGTAGGTTTTAATGGTGCTTGGACTGTAATGCCCAATCTCCAAATGCCGACGGAAAGCTTTTTCATAAGCATTCATAATACTAAGGTTTTGTTGATCAATAATTTAAACCTTAGTACTATACTTATTTTATTGGAAACCAGGCAGAATTAACCGCGATAGCGGTTTTAGTTCAACAGGTTTTAAACGGTACTCAACTACAATTGAATCTTTTACCGCTTCGCGAATTACAAGTTTCCAGGAGTTCTTTTCCCAAGCCTTGTGGTTCTACTCTATTCTTTTTCGATATTACTGAAGTAGGGGAAACCAATAGCCAGGTGATTACCATCACCAATAACGGAGCAGGTACATTGAACCTGACAAGCCTGAATGTAGAACCTGCAGTATTCACTACCTCCGGCGTGTTGCCTCCAAGCTTGTCAGGGGGAAGTAGTACTGATATCACCCTGGAGTTCACACCTACTTCTGAGGAATTCTTTAACGGCACTCTTACCATTAATAGTGATGACCCTTTAAACCCTGTGTGTATCATTAACCTGGGGGCTGCCGCAGCAGTACCAACCATGGGGCAATGGGCCTTCTTCATATTCGGGCTAATTATTTTCACCTTATTGATTGTGGGCATCTGGAATTTATCCAGGTCAAAGAAAGTAATTTGATACTTTTTAAGCAAAAAAACAAAATACAACTGTTCTTGCGATGAAGATTCAAAACCAATGTCATGGGCCCATTTCGTTTTGTCGCTGCCTCTGAGAATGAAGATTGTTTTTGGAGTGAGGCAATCCTACAGGGCATTTTTGCTTCGCCCTAATGCCCTGTAGGAAAAACTTACAACGGACTTATTCTGCAGCTGCTGATGGAGCGTGATTGAACAAATCTAATTCACCCGATTCCTCTCTTCGCCTCTTAAAAATGCTTCAATATTCAATGCGGTTTCCTCGATCAGCTTCATTCTGGAATCTACTGACGCCCAGGCAACGTGCGGGGTAATCATACAATTATCCAAACCGATCAATACGTTTCCATCTCTGGGAGGCTCTTGCGTCAGCACGTCGAGAGCAGCACCGGCAATGTTTTTTTCCAGCAGAGCATTTTTAAGATCTTCCTCCACAATCAGACCTCCACGGCCTGTATTAATAAGAAAAGCACTGGGTTTCATTAAAGCTAAAGTAGTTCGGTTGATAATGCCTTTTGTTTCTTGATTTAAAGGAGCGTGTAAGGTTAAAAAGTCGCTTTTTTCAAATAATTCACGCTCGTTTACGACGACCACTCCATCCAGACCTCCTTTTTGTGGATTGCGTTTGGTTGCTAAAACTTTCATGCCGAAGGCCTGAGCAATTTTGGCCACTTGTTTTCCAATAGTACCTAAGCCCAAAATGCCCATAGTTTTACCTTTGAGATCAATTATAGGCCGTATGGTAAAAGAGAAATCCATAGATGTTTGCCATTCTCCTGCCTGAACTTTCTCATTATGCTCATAAACCTTGTTGAGTAATGCCAATATGAGAGCGAAAACATGTTGAGCAACGGCATCAGTGCTATAACCAAAAGCATTGCAAACAGGAATGCCTTTCTCCCTGGCTCCTTCCAAATCAACATTATCATAGCCGGTAGCCAAAACACCAATGTATACCAGTTTTGGAAGCGCAGCTAAAACCGCTCGGGTAATATGCACCTTATTAAGCAATAATATTTCAGCATCGGCAGCCCTTTTGATGATTTGCTCGGAGGCGGTGCGTTCGTAGATAGTCAGGTTGCCTAGTTTTTTTAATCGATCCCAGCTTAAATCTCCGGGATTAGTAGTATAAGCGTCAAGAATGACAATATTTTTCATAAATTGAGATATTTAATCAACCTAAATTAACGGGAAACGGTCAACGGTCAACGGTTAACGAATAAGGGGAAACGGTTTCCCGTTTCCCATTGATCGTTAACCGTTGACCGTTAGCCGTTAACCGCTAACCTAGTGCCAAGTGATTTTTTTGAACCCAAAATTAAGCATAATGAGCAATATCTCTACAGTGTTTAAAACATCTATAGTAATTCAAAATAATCCCCTTCTTGAATTGCGCCCTCCAAAGGTTGAAATGGCCATTGATTTCCTCAACGTCATTAAGCGGGAACGAGAATACCTTGAGCAGTGGTTGCCATGGGTACGGAACATGCATGCCCCCGTTGAAGCACGCCAGTATTTGTTTGAAATGGAGCGATTTAATGAAGGTGGGCAGCGTTGGAGCTCCATTATTTTTTTAGGGAATCAACTCGTGGGCTCTGTAGCATTTGTTCAAATCAAGCATCGACATAAAACCGGTGAGTTAGGCTACTGGATTAGCAGGAACTTTCAGGGGCAAGGGTTTGTGACATTAGCCTGCCGGCACGCAATAAAAATCGGCTTCGAGCAGCTTGACTTAGAGCGGATTGAAATCAAAACAAGCGGTAAGAACCTTAAAAGTCAAAGGCTTGCCGACAGACTTGGGTTTACCCTTGAAGGAATACTTCGGAAAGCGTATCACCTGAATGGGGCAATTCTGAATGTAGCAATTTACGGCTTACTTAAATCCGAGTGGGAAAATAAGTAGTTCACGGAAATAGACTATATAAATAACCTTTGCCCGCTGTAGAAGCATTTTTCGTTTGGAGATCGACACTTTTTTGGGATTTTTCTTCGAAAAATCCCAAAAAAGTGTCGATCTCCAACTCAAAAACCTTCCTGCCAAGGGCATCGATAGTTTATACAGTTTAAATCCGTGAACTACTTAAGTAGTTCACGGATTTAAACTACATAAACATTTTGAAGAGGAATAACAGGAATTGAAAGAAATAAAAAAAATAACAAAATATTTGTTTTAATAAATGTTTTGTTTTAAATTGCAGCCTAAT
The DNA here is from genome assembly GCA_964537285.1 of uncultured Saprospiraceae bacterium. Lineage (GTDB taxonomy): Bacteria > Bacteroidota > Bacteroidia > Chitinophagales > Saprospiraceae > CAZHZT01. The sequence continues at coordinate 2,990 of CAZHZT010000086.1, forward strand.
GGAGTTGAAAAGGTTTAGAAAGTTGAAACTTTTAAAAATTGGACTCCGAGAGTCATTTTAAAATGCCTAAACTGTCTAAACCCACTAAGTAAAAGTCAAATGATAACTCCTTGATTTGGGGCATTTTTGAAACCATACATCGTTGAAAAGCCTTGCCGATGCCTGCATCGCCTGTGTTTTCGCCTCGTCTGGCTTCAAAACGAAGTCCCTAAAATCAAAAACTTACTTTTTGGTTGTTACTATAAACTTATAGTTCTTTGATATAAATTGTGTGGAACTTCAAAATGATAAGCCTTGAATACCCTTGTGGCTGAAAGGGTTATCATTTTGAAGTTCCACACAATTTATATCAAAGAACGAAACTTATTTAAAAAACTTTCTTGTTATGATTAGGGACGATAGAATTCAACTAAATGAACGTTTTAGAAAAGTATTCAACTTATTAGTGGAACGCGGTGATATCATTCTAAATGACCGGAACGGTAAGGGAATGGGCGATTTTGCCAATAAAATTCTCGGAAACCGCGCTTATGGTCATATCATTCGCGCATTTTTAAACCCCAATGACAAGCGCGTGCTTGACTATCGTCATGCTCGTTCTCTATGCCGCGAATACAATGTAAACGAATCTTACATGCTTGACGGCGTAGGAACTCCCTTCGGAATGGAAGTTCCTGATAATATCCCCACAGACCCAGAATCTATGGGGGTAGGAAACATCCTGTTCACGAGCGTTCAGGCTTTTGCGGGTTCTGGTGTAGACGTTGGTGGTAACCACAGGGAAGATAATTCTTTCTTCGCTCTACCTGGCCTTGAAGGAGATGGCCTGGTAGCTTTCCCGATTGAGGGAGAAAGTATGCTCCCCGTAATAAGCAATGGAGATATTATTATTTGCCGTCAAATAAGTGGAGTACACGAAGTGAAAGATAATGAAATTTATGCGGTAAAAAACAATGGCTCCCTCTGGGTTAAGTACTTACAGCGTATTTTTGATAACAAAGGCCGTGTTAGACAGCTCAAACTGATTTCTGCTAACCACCTCGAATACGATCCATTCATAGAAGATGTCAACGAATATACCAGGCTGTTCAGAGTTATTCGAAAGATAGGAAATCTATAAAAATAATTTGTTTTAATTTTTAAAAATTAAAACAAATTATTACCTTTGTATTATCACAGAGAAAATCAAAACTTTCTCAGGCACATAAAAGCCTAAAGTATTCAAATGAGGAAGCAAGTGCAAATGAAGTTCTGTTCAGACAGGATTTCTGGTCAAGGCTATCTTCGGTTTTGTTTGCTTTATCGTTCACGTGTGCCTGTTGAAAACCTATAAAAAATTTGGTAGTGGGGTGAATCCGTTGATACATAGTTTTCAAAGCCCCATTTTAAAAGGTTTGCAAGCAACTATCCACATTTTTGACCCACTACCAAAAATTTGATCTTTTATAGGCTCTAAAGAAAGTTGTGATCAAAGTTTTGGGAACCAAGCCTAAAAACTAAGGATGCAGAGTATCAATCGCAAAGAATTGAATCGGCGTTTCAAACAGGTCTATCAACTCTTAGAAAACAGAGGAGAGATTGTTAAGAATAGCCGTAAAAAAAGTAAAGGCGCCTTTGCTGCCAAATTGGGCACTAAAGGGCATATAATTGACTTGTTTTTAAGTGACAAACGATATATCACCTACGAACAGGCAAAAAACCTTTGCATAGCTTACGAAATTAATGAAAATTATCTTTTTCAGGGCATAGGTCAACCTTTTGATCAACAAACATTACCAGATCCGGAAGAAAGAATTGCAAAAGTGCTGGGTATCAATTTTTCACCTAACATATTATTTACTAGCATAGAAGCTTTTGCTAGTAATACAGTCGGAGTAGATCTCGTCGAAGAGAATCAGTTTTTTCATATTCCGGGTATACAAGGAGATTTAGTAGCCTTTAATATCAATGGAGAAAGCATGGCCCCTACTATCCGGGCCGGCGATATGGTAATCTGTGCTCCCTTGGAAAATACCGATGAAATGCTGGATGATGAGGTCTACGCAGTAGTTACCAATCAATCTGTATGGGTGAAGCGCACTCAGCGTTGCCTTGACCGATACGGTCAATGGACTCATATACGTATGATTTCTGATAATGCTGAAGAGTTTGACCCTTTCATATTGGAAGTCAGCGAGATACGTAAACTTCTAAAAGTAAAGAAAAGAATCACTGGATTATTATAGCGTTTATCTAGTTCTTTAGTAAGAAGATCTTAATCAGAAGGGCGTTTATGTCTGAGATTTTCGAAGAAAAATCTCAGCCACAAACGTTCCTCTAAACAAACTTTTATGGCTTTCTAAACCCTTTAAACTTTCGTTCTTTGACATAAATTGTGGAAAATGGAACTTCAAAATAATAACCCTTTCAGCCACAAGGGCATTCAAGGCTTATCATTTTGAAGTTCCACACAATTTGTCAAAGAACGAAAACTTTTTCAAAAATAACCTGCTGTTTTTTTGATTTCGCTCCCGGGCCCTACCTTCTTCGGGAGCTTTTTTATTTTAACCGCTGCCGAATAACCTCATACAACACAATACCTGTTGCCACCGAAACATTCAGGGAATCCGTTTGACCAACTTGCGGAATCTTGCAACGAGCATTCGCTAAACGGACAACAGCCGGGTTCACACCCTCATCTTCCGAACCCATAACAATAGCTGTTGGCAAACCCAAATCTAAGTCGTAAAGAGGTTCTGCTTCCTCTAAAGTAGTCGCTACCACCTGAATACCATTGAGCTGAATCATTTTAAGCGCATTCACAAGACTTGGCTCTCTACAAACTGCAAGCCGGGTGAGCGCTCCTGCTGATGTTTTTATCGCTTCTGCATTGAGCTGAGCCGTATTCTTAATTGGAGTGATCAAAGCTTGAACTCCCATCACTTCCGCTGAACGGGCAATAGCGCCAATGTTTCGAACATCCGTCACTCCATCCAGAATTAAAAGCAGCGGAGGATCTCCGCTTTCAAAGATATTTCCCAACACATCTTCCAGGCGATAATATTGCAATAAAGCCATTAAACCGATCACTCCCTGATGATTGGCGTGCGTCATTTTATTCATTCGCTCCTTAGGCACATACTGGATAGGAATATTATATTCTTTTGAAAGCTGTCGAAGTTCCTTTTCAAAAGGCCCCCGAATGCCTTGTTGGAGAAATATTTTTTCCAGGGTTGCGCCCGCCTTAATGGCATCGATTACGGGATGACGACCGTAAATGTATTCTTGTTTTGTTTGCTTCATAATTTCTACAAATTAAGAAAGAAGAAATAAATAAAAAAGCCCATTCGGCAAGTAAACTTGCCGAATGGGCTTTTTTATTTATTTCTTCTTTCTTATAGAAAATTAAGCAGCCAACTGACGACGCTTATTATAAACAGTAACAACAACCAAGTTCAATACCAACAAACCGAAAAGGAACAATGCCCACTCACCCATAGTTGGTACAGCCGCAACGTTTGAGCTATCAAGAGACAAGATAACTACATCGTTAGAAACTTCATTGGAGATCACCAAAAGACGCTCGCCATTCGGGCTGTCTTCAGCATCAATTACAAGCAAACCTTCAGGGCTAACACCACCACCAGGGAAAGGTAAGTATCCCAGGTTTTTAGCGTTTGAAGGAACACTTACGTCATAGAAGAACAAGCCGCTGGAACGTTCACAACCGATGATTGCAATTTTTTTGCCATTATCGTTGAATACAGTGATTGATTCTGGCTCAGGGCCTTTATCATCACTACGGTTATCGACAAAAGAAGCAGGTTCGTTAGCTGCAATGAATTTTTCGAAATCATCACCGCTATCAAATACTTGGTTACCAGCTAGATCATAGATAGAGAAAGAACGACCACCGAAGCAGTACAACTCGTCATAATCACCATCATTATCTGTATCACCAATAGATAAAGTCAATTTCAAACGACCAAGATTTTCTTCTTTCTGAAGATCAGCAGCGTTAGGGAACGCAACAGGATCCAAAACTACGTCTTTGATACGATCTTCATCAACGAAACCAGGATTCCCTTCATATTCTCTTGCATCACCTTCGTTAGCAGTGATGATGTAACCTTGACCATTAGCCGTGAAATAGTCAATTGCATCTGGCTGATAAATACCGAATACAGGCCAGTTCTGGATGTTAATACCACCATCTTCGTTAGAAGCATCCAATTGATTTCCCGGAAGGCTGTGATCTTTGAAACCAAGACCAAGAAGATCAGTAGCTGTAGCAGAAGGGATATCAATTACTGCAAAGCAATTGTTTTCCTGACAAGCAACATAAGCTGTTTTAGAATCCGCAGTAACAGCAATATATTCTGGCTCTAAATCCTGAGCTACTGTAGCACCAGGGCCGAAGATACGAATGCTTGCATCAAGAGAAGCACCATTGAAACCAGCAAGACTTACCTGAGTAGCTGCTGCAGCTGCTGCACCACCAGAAACATCAATGATAGTAACAGAACCTTCTGGATCTACTGTGTAATCATCATTTGGCTCACCTTCGTTAGCTACCAAAGCATAGTTTCCATCCGGAGAGAAAGTCACCATGTCAGGAAGCGCACCGGCAGGAACGCTGCTGATAAGAGAACCGTCAGGAGAGAAGAATGCACAAACACCATTAGCCTGAGAATTGTCATTCTCGATAGCAACAGCGAAGTATCCGTTTTTGCTTGCACAGCTGTTCGCACCAGCACCCAAACCAAGAGATTCGATGTTTACAGTTGTTACCAAAGAAGGGTTTGCAGGATCAGCAAGGCTCAAAATCTGAATAAATTCACTACCGTTTACAGTGAAAAGGTAGCCAGAACCTGGATCGAAAGCACTGATTTCAGCACCAATCGGGCTGCTATACTTACCAACCGGATCAGTAATAACTTGAGCGAATGCTGTAGTAGACAAAAGCATGCCTACAAGAGCAACTAATGTAAATAAAGTTGACTTCATAATAAAGTTCGTTTATTTCAAAAAATAAATATGTGATGAATCTAAATAAATGACTGGCCTGTAGTATTTTAAATAGCCCTCTTGCGCTTGAGGTGATCTCGAACGCTGCAATCTCTACTTAAAATCGGTTTGGGAAGAAATAATTTGCCGTAAAAGTAAGGAAAAAATATGGTTTTAAAAAAAGGAAACTAAAGTATTATTTTCTCGAAACATAAATTCCCGAAAGGATTAATGCCATCCCTGCGAAATGAAACCATTGTATGTGTTCTCCATCTGCGAGCCCCCATAAAAAAGCCACAATAGGTATTAAATATGCAATCATAGAAGCAAAAAGTGCATTGGTCATGTGGACAAGGTAGAAAAAGACCACAGAAGCAATAACGGTCCCCATCAAAGCTAATATGCTCACATACCCAAGAGAAGTCCAGGCTGCTGCACCACTTTGCATAACTGCAAGAAAATCTGTTGAAAGTAAATATATCAATGCCGGCAAGCCAATTAAGCAAAAAGTAACCGCACTCAATGTTATGGAATCAACTTTTTTTAGATAAGTACCTACGGTGTTTACACTCGTAGCATAACAAATAGTAGCCAATATCACCAAGAAGGAATACAGGAATTTTCCTTCTATTCCTTGTTCATGTCCTAACAGAATCAGTAAAGCAGCTCCGACCAAACCGACCAACACACCGAGCACTTTGCTCCAAATCAATTGAGAGCCGAATAACATCATACCCAAGACCAATGTAAATAAAGGAGTCAAAGAGTTTAAAATACCAGCCATCACGCTATTGATCTGTGTTTGCGCAAAGGCAAACAAAAAGGCCGGGAAACCACTACCCGCTAAACCTACAATGATATAATAGCGCAATTTACTCCAATCAATCTGCCGCAAACGCCCCAGAAAGAAAGGTAAAAATGCTATTGCGGAAATAGAAATACGCAAACAAGCCACCTGAACAGGCGAAAAGGCCACCAGACTTTTTTTTATCAAAATAAAAGAGCTTCCCCAGATAAAGCTCAGCAGGATCAAAATCAACCAACTTTTCACCCCCATAGAAAAATTAAAGCTTAAAGCCTGGGCAATCCGGCTTTTGGTTTGTACATTGCTCATATTATTTAAATTTGCAACCACCCTATTTCTCTATAACCCATTAATTGTTGACGGCCATTCGTTAAACGCTCAATAATTAAGACAAATGGAGAAAGAAGACATTTTACCTATGTCAGACGAAGCTAAAATCACTGGAATCGGCGGCATTTTTTTCAAATGCGAAGATCCCGAAACACTTAAAAAATGGTACTCTACTCATTTCCGATTCGAAACAGATCAGTACGGGCATATGTTTCAGTTTCGCCCATTAAATGATCCCGATAAGGTTGGGCATTTACAATGGAGCACTTTCCCAAAGGATTCAAAATACATGGAACCTTCGAAAAAGGAGTTTATGATCAATTACCGGGTAAGCAACATTGAACAACTTGTAGAAAACCTGAAAGCGGCTGGGGTACAAGTCCTGGACGAGATTGAAAGCTATGATTATGGGAAATTTGTACATGTCCTTGACCCCGAAGGGAATAAGATCGAACTTTGGGAACCAGTGGATTTAGTTTTTGAGGAATACCTCAAAAAGCCGCGCTAGCGGCGATATACCTTAGCCTATGGCGCAAGCCATAGGTTTTCGAGTGATTAAAAAGCCCCCGCAAAACTCTGGTCAATGATCTTTCTCAACTAATTTTTTATTCAACCGTTTATCTTTTTATTCTTAGCCTATGGCTGGCGCCATAGGCTAAGGTATGTCGCCGCCAGCGCGGCTTTTTTGCATTTCTGCGAAATGCTTTTTGTGCCATTTTATTATTTTTTTTTGATGTTGAAGATTGCTTATTCGCCGATTTATAAATACGAACTCCCGGAAGGGCATCGCTTCCCGATGATCAAATATGAGTTGATCCCGGAGCAATTGCTTTATGAGGGTACTGTTAGCGAGGACAATTTTTTCCATCCTGAACCTTTAGAGGAACCTACGATACTGCTTACTCATGAAAGAGAATACTGGGATAAACTCAAACATGGAAAGCTGAGCTATAAAGAAGCCCGGGCAATTGGGTTCCCCATTTCAGACAAACTCATTCAGCGTGGAAGGCATATTGCACAAGGCACGATTGATTGCGCTATATTTGCTATGCAATACGGCGTAGCCATGAATGTTGCGGGCGGTACCCACCACTCTTTCCCAGATAGAGGGGAAGGGTTTTGTGTTTTAAATGATATTTCCATTGCTTCCAATTATTTGTTGGACAAAAAATTAGTTAAAAAAATCCTGGTTGTCGATTTGGATGTGCACCAAGGAAATGGTACCGCTTTTATTTTCAGGGAAGATGAACGCGTTTTCACATTTAGCATGCATGGTGAGAAAAACTACCCCCTCCGAAAGGTACCTTCCAACCTTGATATTGGCTTGCCTGACGGAACGAAGGACGATTATTACCTGAACCTCCTTGAAAATACGCTGCCGAGATTGATCGATGAAGTTCAACCCGATATTATTTTTTACCTATCCGGTGTGGATGTCATCGAATCGGATAAGTTGGGAAGGCTTTCGCTTACGCTCGACGGTTGCAAAAGACGAGACGAGATGGTCCTGGAAAGATGTAAAAAGAATAACATCCCTGTTGCAATCAGCATGGGCGGAGGATATTCCAGGAAGTTATCGCATATCATTGAAGCGCACGCAAATACGTTTCGCACTGCACAGGAGGTGTATTTTTAAGTCATTATAAATATTCCACTGCTGCCGGGGAGCGTCTTCGACGCTCCCCGGCAGCAGTGGAATTCTCCCAGCTTTTTACAACTCAAATACCAATCCCACCAAGCCTTTCTAAACCCCACCGCATTCAAAATCTTAAAAATTACGAAATTATTTTGCTTCGATTATTGTAATTTGGCCTTTGGATAGTAAGCGGTAGCCCACAGCTTCGGGCTACCGCCTGCAGGCCACCCGCCTACGGCGATCGGCTATTGTTAAAGAAATTAAAAATCTAGCTAAATGCTTAATCGAATCTCCCTACTCCTTTTCTCCCTCTTCCTCATCGGTTGCCAAAAAGACGCTCCACAGCAGTCATTCTCCCCTGATCAAATAGCCATCATCCCCAAACCCGACCAAATCACCCCCAAACCCGGTACCTACCAACTCCAAAACCCCACCAAAGTTTGGTCTACCTCCCTCAAGCCAGAATGGCAAGGCCTGGTAAAATACATCATTGATCAACTCCGCCCTTCAACAGGCATTCCCTTCCAATTCCTCAAGCCCAAATCAGAAGAGGATCCTTGTATTTTGATCAAAAAGCTAGGACCAGAAGCATCTGAAATTAAACCCGAAGGCTATCGGCTAAATATTGATGAGGTAAGCATTACCATCGAAGCCCATAGCCCGGCAGGTGCTTTTTATGGCATTCAAAGTCTGCTGCAATTATTTCCGGCAGATGCTTTTTCCTCAAAGAAAGCACCAAAATCCGTAAATTGGAGTCTTCCTTGCATGGAAATCATTGATGCTCCTCGCTTCCCCTATCGCGGCATGCACCTGGATGTCAGCAGGCACTTCTTTCCGGTTTCTTTTATAAAAAAATACATCGACCTCCTGGCTACACACAAACTCAACCGCTTCCACTGGCACCTTACCGACGATCAGGGCTGGCGAATTGAAATTGAGAAATACCCCAAATTAAATGAAATCTCCTCCTATAGAAAAGAGACCCTTATCGGTCATTACAGTGATCAGCCGCATCAGTTTGACGGGCAGCGCTATGGTGGCTTCTACACTAAAGAAGAGATTAAAGAAGTCATTCAGTATGCCCGTGAACGCTTTATCACCATCATTCCCGAAATCGAAATGCCCGGGCATTCAGTCGCTGTACTTGCTGCATACCCAGAACTGGCTTGCACAGATGGACCATTTGAAACAGCCACCAAATGGGGCATATTTGAGGATGTTTATTGTCCTAAAGAGGAGACTTTTGAATTTCTGGAAAACGTATTGAAAGAAGTAATGGAGCTTTTTCCCAGCCCCTACATCCATATTGGCGGTGATGAATGCCCCAAATCGCGCTGGAAGAATAGTGCATATTGTCAAAAACTAATCAAAGAAAAAAATCTTAAGGACGAACACGAACTGCAAAACTATTTTATACAGCGAATCAGTGACTTTTTAAATAAAAATGGCCGCCAGATCATCGGCTGGGACGAAATACTGGAAGGAGGACTGGCGAAAGAAGCTACCGTCATGTCCTGGCGAGGAAAGGAAGGTGCTATCAAGGCAGCAAAATCGGGCCATCCGGCCATCATGACACCAACTTCGCATTGCTATTTTGACTATTATCAATCAGATCATCCCGATGAACCGCTGGCTATTGGAGGCTATTTGCCCCTTGATAAAGTTTACAGTTTTGACCCTGTTCCTGCAGAACTTTCTCCTGAAGAGGCTGAATTCATCCTGGGTGCCCAGGGAAATGTATGGACCGAATACCTCAAAACACCGGCAAATGTTGAATACAATGCCTTGCCCAGAATGTGTGCCTTAGCCGAAGTGGTCTGGTCAGAACCTGAAAACAAGAATTATCAGGATTTTATTCAACGACTCGAAAAGCATTATCTACGCCTGGAAAAATTGAATGTCAATGCTGCAGTTCATATCTATGATTTGCAGGCGAGCATTCAACCCCAGAATGGTAAGATTGAAGTAAGTCTTAGTGCTCCCGCTTCTCAAGCCCCCATTTATTACACATTAGACGGGACTTCTCCTAGCCCGGGAAAACTACTTTACCAAAAGCCTATTTTACTAGAAAAAAGTACGGAACTCAAGGCAAAGGTCATTCAAGGGAATAAGCAAGGGCGGTTATTCGAAAAAAATATCCAATGGCATTTAGCTACCGGTAAGTCCATCGAGCTAAGCCCTATGCCGCACGAAAAGTATTCCAGCGGGGGCAAAGGAGCCTTGATAAATGGAGTATTGGGCAGCAATGAGCGCTATGGCGATGCCGAGTGGCTGGGTTTCTGGGGGGATGATGTACAAATTGATATCGACCTGGGAGCAAGCCAAAAGCTTCAAAAAGCAATTTTTCGTTTCTTCAATGGAGAAGGTCAATGGATCTACTTACCAAAAAGCATTAGCATATCAGGCTCCCAGGACGGACAGCAATTCGAACGATTGTCCCAAAGTGACTCGATAAACTCAACCGAAAAAATTGCGGAGCTTTCTTTACCTTTGAATGATATTTCTGTCCGATACTTAAAAATTGAAGTGCAAAACTTTGGAATCATTCCGGAAGGAAAACAAGGGGCAGATAATGACGCTTGGCTTTTTATAGATGAAATTGTTATCCAATAATATGATAGAAGAGGCTGTCTCATAAGTAATTCGTTTGGCTCGGGAGGAGTATTTTCTATCATATGACCAACTAGCACACTATGAACTTACAAATGCTCGACTGGAGCTTTATTATTGTTTTTTTTGTTCTCTCCTTAGTAATCGGTTTACTCTCTGCAAGAAGAGCCGGGAAAAGCACTACTGAATACTTTCTCTCTGGTCGTAACATGCCGTGGTGGTTACTGGGCGTGTCGATGGTCGCCACAACTTTTGCCGCCGACACCCCTACCCTTGTAACCGATATTGTACGCAAAAATGGCATTGCCGGGAATTGGGTATGGTGGGCCTTTTTGCTTACGGGTATGCTGACAGTTTTTGTTTACGCCCGATTATGGCGTCGCTCGGGCGTAATGACGGATCTGGAATTCTACGAATTAAGGTATGATGGAGCAGCAGCCTCTTTTCTACGAGGTTTCCGTGCTATATACCTTGGTTTGTTTTTTAATGTAATGATCATGGCAGCGGTAACGCTGGCTGCCATTAAAATTGGAGGGGTCCTGCTTGGGTTGAGCCCAGTCCAAACCGTACTAATTGCCTCTGTGGTTACCGTTGTATATACCTCTCTTGGTGGCCTTCGCGGAGTTATCCTAACCGACTTTTTTCAGTTTCTTTTAGCTATGATCGGTACCATATGGGCAGCTGTTTCCATAACTCAGCATCCCAGAGTTGGAGGATTGAACCAATTATTAGCGCACCCGAATGTGCAGGACAAGCTGTCTTTTTTCCCAATTTTTGAAGATCCTAATATTTATGTCCCGTTGATTATAATACCACTTGCTGTGCAATGGTGGAGTGTTTGGTATCCTGGTGCTGAACCAGGAGGGGGCGGCTATGTGGCCCAAAGGATGCTATCCGCCAAGAATGAACAACATGCCGTAGGAGCGACCTTATTTTTCAATATTGCACATTATGCCCTCCGCCCCTGGCCATGGATTTTGATCGCTTTGGCTTCCTTGATCGTTTTTCCGGACCTGGAAGTGCTTTCAAAAGCTTTTCCAGAGGTCGATCAATCGGTCGTTAATGATGATTTGGCGTATCCGGCTATGTTAACGCTGCTTCCTGCAGGCTTGCTGGGACTGGTGATTGCCTCTCTGATCGCGGCCTATATGTCTACGATTTCTACACATCTGAATTGGGGATCGTCTTACATTGTAAATGACTTTTACAAACGTTTTTTAGTAAGTGAACACTCAGAAGTTTCCGAAAGAGCTTTGGTAAATGTAGGTCGAATTACTACAGTAATCTTAATGGTTTTTTCAGCATTATTTGCTTTGTATTTAGAGAATGCACTTCAGGCATTTAATATTTTACTACAAATTGGTGCCGGCACAGGCTTAATCTTTATTTTAAGATGGTTTTGGTGGCGCATAAATGCTTACAGTGAAATCGCTGCAATGATCATTTCTTTTTTAATCGCCCTAATCATGGAGTTTGTGATAGGAGATGAATTGGCTTCTCATGAAAAGCTGGTTACAGGAGTAGTTATCACTACAGTTACCTGGTTGGGAGTTACTTTTCTTACCCCTGTTTCCGGAATGGATACGTTAATCAATTTTTATAAAAAAATTCGTCCGCATAGTTTTGGTTGGAAAAGAGTTATCGCACAGGGAATCAAAAGTGGCCGGATTGAAAAGAATGAAATTACTACAGGACAACTCCCCCGGGAGTTGGGCGCCATGTTTACGGGCGTATTTTTAGTGTATAGCGCTTTGTTTGGGATGGGTTACTTTTTGTTCGGGCAGTGGGTACCTGCGATAATTGCCGGGGGGATCTTTGTAGTGATGTTAGTTTTGTTGCGAATTTTATGGAAAACTAAGGCTGGCGTTTAGGATGCTCGGATTGCAAATCCTCGCGAGCGCTGCCGTGTGCTCGCGAGCGCTGCCGGATGCTCGCGAGGATTTGCAATCCGAGCATCCAAGCAAACCAATCCAAGCGCTTAGAAGAAAAAAATGAAAATTGCTATCAAATTTATCTTTCCTTATCTCTTAATTCTATTCTTTTTCTCCTGCAAACAAGCCCCGGACATCATTGAAGTCCGTTACCAAAAAAGCCTCATGCAAGCAGATGAAAACCGCCCGGAACTTGAGAAAGTAGTACAGTATTTTGCCAACGACAAACAAAAGCAAAAAGCAGCTAAAGCTCTAATAGCCTATGTAGAAGATCGCATCCACTATACTAGTGACTGGATTGAGCAATACGAAGCTTTTTTCCCAAAAATCAGCCAACTGAAGATAAAGGAAATGAAAGTCTTTAAAGACTCCATTCAGCAAAAAATTGGTGGCCCCAGATCAAGCGATTTAGTAACGCATCAGGATATCAAGTCTCTTGATGCCGCCTTCCTCATCACCCATATTGAAGAAGCTTTTGATGCCTGGCAAAATGCTCCGTGGAGTAATCAGGTGAGCTTTAAAGACTTTTGTAATTTCATTCTACCCTATAAAAACGATGATGAAACGCCCGAGTTATGGCGTAGTGACCTCAAAGCTTATTACTCCTGGGTTTTGGAAGACTCCTTTTATACTTCCAGCCTATTTTAAGCGGTTGTCGCTTACAATTGCGAATTAACCAGCTGGTTTAATTATTCTGAATACATAGCATTTCCACACCAGCAAAGCATTAGCCAAATGTGTAGAAGTAAAAGAGGAGACTGCCAGGAAATGGCCAGCATTGGGGCCTATATGGGGCGATCATTAGGACTTCCAATATCCATTGAAGTGCTTCCTTCCTGGCCAACAAGCAATAATGGCCATTTCTGGAATGCAATAATTTTTCCCGGAGATAGCTCACTTTCTTTCCAGGGAGCAGAATCCAGACCCAATCCTGGCAGTCAGCATGGGAGCAGGAAAAAACTAATGGGCAAGGTTTATCGTAAGATCCTGATTCCGGATGAAAATTGCTTTGCCTTGGCAGCAACAGAAGTGGGCGTTTTTCCAAAAGATGTGCCTCCGGTAGTAAATGATCTGTATTTAAGAGACGTTACTTCCATATATTCAAATGTACAGGATATACAAATTACCAATCTAAATCCATCTATGCGAGTGGTTTATCTTACGGTATTTAATAATAACCGATGGAATCCTATTGCTGGGGCGGTAATTGATGAAAACGGTAACGCTACCTTTAATAATATGGGCGTAGGAGTTACCTATTTACCTACATACTACCACAACCACAAGTATTCGCCAGCAGGAGCCCCTGTTTCTTTAGGTTTTGATGGAGAAATACATTCTTTGAAACCTGATCATGAAAATACTCAAACCATTAAGGTCTCCCGGAAATACCCAGTCAAAATGAAAATCCTGAATAATTTTGCCGACGGCCTTAATAATGCTACAATTGAAGGCTCGAACACCCCTGACTTCTCCGAATCAACCCATCTTTTATCCTTACATTCTGATTCGATAAATAACCAAATTCTGCTTGCTACGGCCCCTTTCGATTCCGATCAAACCCCTTACACTCAATTTTGGATTGAAATGCAAATCCCTGATCCACAGGCTTTTCGATTTTTTCGGTTAAAAACTCAAAAAGAGCAAATTTTCCGATTAGGTGAATTAGAGTTTTATGATGCGATTACCAATGAACGCTTAACCGGCTCCCCTTTAGGAACTACATTTAAGCCCGAATGGGCATTCGACGGAACGGATGGTTTTAGTATTGTTTATGACGAATACGAACCCGACAAATGGGTAGGGCTGGACCTTGGAAAGCCCAGGAAGGTGGGCAAAATCCGCTTCATGCCCGGCCAGGATCGCCATAGCATCCTTTTGGGAGAAAACTACCAGCTATTTTATTGGGATGAAAAATGGCATTTATTCGCTGAAACAAAAGCCTCTGATTCCTTTTTAACATTTAATAACATTCCCCAAAATGCTTTATTGAGACTTCATTGCCCCAATTGTACGTTTAAACAAGAAAGGCCTTTCACCGTTAGTGATGGCGTGATCCATTGGTGGTAGAAAGATATTTAATTGTAGAGATACGCTACAATTAAATATCCTCTATAGAACCATCTCACATTTTTTGTGTTCATTTTCAAACCAAGATTGTTAAAAACAACATATTCAAACAAGAAATGAAGAATTTTATTTGGACCTTATTATTATTTTTTGTTTTCGTAGGTAACTTATTTAGCCAAAATACCGAAGGGCAAATAGTTGTAAGCAACGAAACAGCAACAAAAGGCAAACTGGAAAATGCCTTGCTATGGGAAATCAACAAAGAAGGATTACCCAAACCATCCTACCTGTACGGTACCATCCACATCATTGATGCAGAAAACTTTTTCTTACCCGAAGGTACAGAAGAGTCATTTGACAAAACAGAACAAGTTACATTTGAAATTGATATGGACGAGATGAACGATATGACAGCCATCTTTTCCATGATGTTTAAAATTATGATGCCTGAAGGCAAAACGCTTGCCAGCCTGTTGAGCCAGGAAGATTATAATTTCGTTAAATCCGAATTCGATAAAATGGGCATGGGGGGCTTTTATTTCTCCATGTTTGAAAAGATGAAGCCCCTTTTCCTTTCGGTTTTTGCCTCCACGGACGTGCAGCCCGGAAGTTTTGACATGGGCTCCATGAAGTCCTACGAAATTGAATTTGCTAAAATGGCTGAAGCAAAGAACAAGGAGACCTTTGGCCTGGAAACAATCGATTTCCAAATCAGTATTTTTGACAGTATCCCTTATAAAGCCCAGGCACAAATGCTGGTACAAACCTTAAAAAGCTCTGATGAAGGCGAGGATGAACTGGGTAAAATGATTGAGCTATACAAAAGCCAGAACATTGATGCCATGCAAAGCAGTATTGATGAGGACGCATCAGGCCTTGGCAAGTACGAAGAAATTCTTCTTAATAAGCGCAACTCCAACTGGATTCCAATCATGGAGAAAATGATGATGAAAAAACCTACTTTCTTCGCTGTAGGCGCAGGGCACCTCGGGGGCCCCAACGGTGTTATTCCGCTCTTGAGAAAACAGGGATACTCCGTTACACCTGTGAAGAAATAGAAACATGAGTCATCCCGAATTTTAAGGAACTTCATGTTGTCAAAATAATTAATAATAGAAGCTGTAAATCAATGTATTAGGACCGGCCTTATTCAATTTAGCTTTTTGAAAGGTTCTAGATGATTTCATTTGGTAAACATTTTAAGAACATGAAGCAGGCCTAACGGCCTGATTTAAGGACTTCCCAAATTAATTTCGACCAAATGAAATCATCTAGAACCTCTTTAAAACATGAGTCATCCAAAAAATTCAGGATATTTCATGTTTAAAACATGAAATATAAACAAAAAGGCGAAAAAGATATACTTTTTCCCCTTTTTGTTTATATTTGTAAAAAATTTTAAAATGGCTTTAATACTACCTGTTAACGGTATCAGCCCAAGTTTTGGGGCAGATTGTTATATCGCTGAAAATGCAACGATAGTAGGAGATGTAAGCATGGGAGACCAATGCAGCATCTGGTTTCAGGCAGTAGTTCGTGGTGATGTGCATTATATAAAAATGGGCAATAAGATAAATGTCCAGGATGGTGCCGTTATACATTGTACTTACCAAAAAGCTCCAACGAATATAGGAAATAATGTGTCCATCGGCCACAGAGCAATTGTACATGGTTGCACATTACATGATAATGTACTGGTAGGCATGGGGGCCATCGTTATGGATCATGCTGTTGTAGAGTCTAATGTGCTCATCGCAGCGGGCGCCGTTGTTTTAGAAAATAGCCGCCTGGAATCCGGGCATATCTATGCAGGTGTGCCCGCTAAAAAAGTAAAAGCTTTAAGTGAAGAGACCTTTAAAGACACCATAGAGCGCATTGCGAATAATTATATCATGTATTCAGGTTGGTTTAAGTAAAAAGAATAGATCCTGATTTGCATCCAAAACAATCACAACATACCGTATATAAACCAGGGAAATACGCGAGCGTACTCCTTCCCCTTGCACTTCCAAAGAATTACACTTATCTGATTCCTCCCGAATTAGAGGGCAAGATTAGCGTTGGTAAACGAGTAGAAGTAAATTTCGGTAAGAATAAATTATATGCTGCTCTGGTGATCGGGGTCTCCGATGAAGGGCCTGAAGGCTATAAACCCAAAGCCATCCTTTCAGTTATAGACCAGGAGCCGATCATACATCCAACTCAAATCAAGTTCTGGGAGTGGTTAGCAGCTTATTATGCCTGTACCATGGGAGAAATCATGGCCGCGGCCCTTCCTGCGGGTTTGAAGCTTTCCAGTGAAACCATCATTGTCCCCAGTCCTTTTTTTGAAGACTACTACGACCTGCTCAATGGCAAAGAACTGCTCATTGCCGAAGCGCTGGAGCATAACGAAGAGCTCAGCCTTGCTGACATTTCTAAAATTCTGGAGCAAAAAACGGTTTACTCAATTGTTAACAGGCTCCTTGAAAAAAAACTCATTTTTTTAAAAGAAGAACTCAAAGCGGCCTATAAACCCAAAAAAGTCAGCTGTGTTCGTTTGCAAGAGCCTTACCGCTCTCAACCGGAAATGCTCGAAGAAGCCTTTGATAAACTTAGCCGGGCAACACGCCAGGTCGAAACCTTAATGGCTTTTCTTCAACTCGCCAGAAATGAAGAGCATGTACGCAAACAACTTCTTTATAAAAAGGCCAAGATTGATAATAGTATTGTCAAAAAAATGGAAAAAAAAGGCATCCTGGAACAATATGAACTGGAAATCAGTCGACTAGGTGCCTATGAAAACACATTGATCGATGCCCCTTCTTTATCTTCCCAACAAGAAAACGCTCTGGATGAAATACATGCCTTTTTTAAAGAAAAACAAACCGTATTGCTCCACGGCGTAACGGGAAGTGGCAAAACCCGGATCTACATTGAACTTATTCAGGAAACCTTGGCCCGTGGAGAACAAGTACTCTATCTCCTCCCGGAAATTGCCTTAACTACGCAATTGGTTAGCCGCCTGCAGCGCATTTTTGGCGATGACATTGTGGTGTACCACTCTCGCATGGGAAGCCATGAACGGGTAGAGGTTTGGCAAAAGGTACTATCGGGCAAAGGCATCGTGATGTCCGCCCGTTCTGGTTTGTTTCTTCCTTTTGCCAAACTTAAGCTCATCATTATTGATGAAGAACACGATCCTTCTTTTAAACAATTTGACCCCGCTCCCAGGTATCACGCCCGCGATGCCGCTATATTCTTAGCTAAAACCATTAATGCTAAAGTATTACTAGGCACTGCCACCCCTTCTCTGGAATCTTATCACAACGCATTAAACCACAAATATGGCCTGGTAAAGATGCCAGAGCGCTTTGGGGGCGTGGAACTCCCCGAAATGATTATTGCCGATAAAAAAGAAGAGTATAAACAGCGTAAAATGCAGGTACATTTTACCTCCAAACTCCTGGAAGAGCTTACTGCCGCTTTGGAACGCGAAGAGCAAGCTATTTTATTTCAAAACAGAAGAGGTTATGCTCCTTCCATCAATTGCCCCGTTTGCAACTGGCATCAAGAATGTATCAATTGCGACCTTAGCCTTACTTATCACAAGCATATAAACCGCATGCGTTGCCATTATTGTGGCTATAATGCAGGAGTCCCCAAAGAATGCCCGGCCTGCGGCAATCAGCAACTCTTTCTGCAAGGCTTTGGCACCGAGAAAATTGAAGATGACCTGGCTATTTATTTCCCGGAAGCCAAAATTGCCCGCATGGATTTTGACACGGTCAAAGGCAAACATGCACACGCCAAACTCCTTAATGATTTTGAAGAACGCAAAATTGACATTCTGGTAGGTACTCAAATGGTGACCAAAGGCCTGGATTTTGACAATGTCGGAATCGTAGGTATTCTTAGCGCAGATCATTTATTGCAATTCCCGGATTTCCGCTCCAGCGAACGCGGCTTTCAACTTATTACTCAGGTAGCCGGGCGAGCCGGGCGCAGAAGCGGCCGGGGTAAAGTAGTCATTCAGGCGTTTAATACTTCGCATCCTGTTATTAAAGAAGCAACTAAAAATCAGTTTATTCAGTTTTTTCAGCGTGAAGTCAATGAGCGAAGAGACTTTCAGTACCCTCCTTTTGTAAGGCTTATCGTAATCACCCTGAAACACAAAAGACCCGAAATAGTCAATAAGGCCATCTCTTACTACCATAATGCCCTTGATCCTGCATTAAAACCTTACATTATTGGACCAAGTGTACCTGTAGTGCCCAGACTGAGAGGTCTTTTTTTAATGCAATTGATGCTAAAGCTACCTAAAAAAGCCCGGCTATTAGGTTTTGCCAAGGCTCAGCTGCAACAAGCTACAGGAATTATGCAAAAAAAGGAAGGTTGTTCACAAGTGAGAGTCAATATAGACGTAGATCCCTATTAAAAGGGTGCATTTTATTTTGTCGCTGCCGGCAAGAGAAAAGATTATTTTTAGAGAGAGGCACGCTACCGCGTGCCTCTCTCTAAAAGAAAACACCTTCTAAAGAACAGCGACAAAGTGGAAATGCACCCGACCTACGTCTTGTAATAAAAACAAATTACCATTTAAACAACAATTAGAATTGCCAAAACACTAAAATATTAATTTCAAAATCCATATTTTTGTAATTAGTTTAGTTTTGCATTCGGTAGCAGAACCAAATCTTATTTTACGCATTATTAATTATAAAAGGATTTTACTTATTTTACGTTTTCATAATTTGATTCTCTTACAAAAACAGTTTTACTATGCAGAAGAATTACATTTTAACAATTCTTTCACTCGCTTTCGTTCTAAACATTTTTGGAACACTTAACGCTCAGACAGATGAACAAAACTTCATCTTCCGCGTGAATTCTCCATCTGGTATCGCAGCAGACTATGACTGGTCAGGTTCAACGGACTGGGGTGCGATGGTTACAGAAACCGTTACGGCTGATTTAGCCTGGGCCTATGACGATGTAGATTCACTAATGTGCAGCAGCACAGCTACAAATGACCTTACAGGAAAGATCGCTTTGATCCGTCGTGGTGCTTGTAACTTCAGCCTTAAAGCTTACAACGCTCAGGAAGGGGGAGCCATCGGGTTTATCATTTGCAACAACAATGAGGCTAATCCTACAGAACTTGTAGGGATGTTAGGTGGTGACTCTGCAACAGCAGTAGTTATCCCAGGGATTTTCCTAAGCTTCCAAACTTGCTCTTTCATTGCTGATGAAATTGCTTCTGGAAACACAGTGAACGCTTCATTCTTATTGCCTACTATTTACAATGAATTAGGCCCTTACAGCTACCACACACCACAATCTCAGATTCTTCCTTTGGATGAAATCCAAATGAATGTGGTTAACCGTGACACAATGAATGTCGCTACCGGAGTAGAATGTAAAGTAGAAGTACTTGAACCCGGTGGAACAACTACTGTTCTAACTCAAACACTCGACATTCCGCCATCAGCTGATACCGTGATTCAGTTTGATGACTATATTCCTTCTGACTTAGGAGAGTATGTGATGACCTATTCTGCCGAAGCACTTACAGATGATGTTTTAGAACATCGCTTTGTAATCACTGATGCTACTTATGCTCTTGACAATGGCGACTTGGCAAACGCTGGTGGTGCTTCTGAAACAGATGCTGGTTTCTTGAATGCAGGTCTTCAATTCCACATGGGTTCTGTTTACTTGGCTGGCCCTAATGGTGGTACTGCAACTTACGCTACATTCGCTATTCACAATCCTGAAGAATTTGCTTCTGGAACACCTGCTGATGATGAATTCCAGATTTTGCTCTATGATGCAGATCCTGATGGTGATGGGGTGATTCCAGGTGGTACTTCCTCTTATGATGACTTCACGGTTATCGCTTTCGCTTCTTATCAGCTAGAATCAGATTATCAGGCAGATCAGTTGATCACTGTAGAATTTGATGGTCCTGCAACACTTAATCCAAATGGTCAGTATTTACTGTCTGTTCAATATGACGGTTCTAATAATGGTTCAGGTATTTCTCCTGACTTCACTACTGCAGGAGCTGCTAATCTGCCTTACATTGGTACAACAGTATTCGGTTCAGATGGAGATGCGAACCCTCCTCGTTTATTCATGGGTGGTTTTACTTCTGGTATCAATGCTGTGATCCGTCTTCAAATGGATAACTTCGTAAATACAGAAAATATCACAGAACTTGCTGATAACAAGTTAACGGTATACCCAACGATTGCAAACAATGAAATCAATGTTCAATTGAACCTTGATGGTCCTAACAACGTGCAAATACGTATGTTCGACTTCCAGAGCCGCTTAGTAAACGCTTATGAATACAATGGCGTTCAAAGAGAAAATATCACTCTTGATGTTTCCGCTTTGGCTAGTGGCTTATACTTCTTAGCTGTTGAAACAGAAGAAGGATACCGCGCAGTGAAGTTCAATATTACAAAATAATTTTAGAGCAACTGTGCTTCAGGAACTAAATCCTTGATAGCTTTAGAAGCGATTATTTTGGTGGCAA
>CAZHZT010000087.1:0-23840 GCA_964537285.1 uncultured Saprospiraceae bacterium
TTCCTTCCAATTTTCAAAGAACTGCTCTTAATTTTTTTTGTATGGTTTTAAAATTCGAAAACAAATGTTCACTGGTATCGAGGGAGCAATTGTTGTTAAAATCACTAAACACATTCCCCTTAATACCTCACGAATAGACATTGCCAAAAGAGTCTGTTTTTAAAAGGGTCATACTAAAGAAAGAAGGAAACTCTTCGGATGATCCAAAAATAGCGTAGTGATCATCGGGTAGCAATTCGATACTTACCCCACCAGAGGTCCCTGCTCCCAGCCAATAAAGAGGATCCATCCATTCGAGTACCTGATTTTGGTTCAATTTAAAATTAACCCAGGTCACATTACCCAGAACCATTAATCTTCCGGTTACTATAGCTCCACTATCAGGGGTAGCCACGATTCCTTCTCCCCTCCAATAGGGATAATTTGTGATGGTTTCCCGGAACAGTAATTGTCCATTGGAGTCAATTTTATATACGGAAGGTGCCCAGCCATTATTTATCAATGAGTTACTCTGTCCGGTTAACCAAAGGTTTCCTTGATTATCTACATCAAAGCTGGTTATTTCATCCGTATCTTCCGGAAAAGCATAAATTTCTGATTGCAAAATATTCCCCGCCGTGTCTAATCTGGCCCAGAAGGCATTTTGCTGCGAATCGCCGTTAACATCGGTGCGGCAATCTCCGATGATTATATATTCTCCATCAGCATTTTCATAAACGCCTCTGGCATATGAAAAACTCAATCCTGTTGAATACCAGTGTGTAGTCCAGAGCGGATTACCCAATGAATCCAGTTTGGCGATCACCGCGGTCTTACAGCTCGCACATTCCGGCGATTCGTAATAACTTTCTACGCCACATGCAAGCACCCCGCCATCTGAAGTTCGGATAACATCAAGGAAATCTGTAGCCTTCAATGTGTCCGTGAATGCCCATTGTGGGTTCCCCACTGTATCTGTCAATTGCACATAACCACCAGATGTTGCTTTAATACCTGCTGCGAGGTAAGTTCCGTCGTCATGAGCATATACTGATCTCAAGTATACATTGGGTTCCTGCTCTACGACCCATAACTGTTCTCCTTCCGGGTCAGCACGAACGATGATGCCTACATCTTCCCCAGAAGGATAGTACTCGCCGGCCATTAAGAACCCACCGTCGGGGGTAAGCACCATATCGAAGGCGTTGCTCTTCATTAGTCCAGGGTAATAGTGTATCCAGTCTTGAGCAACGAGGAGATTAAAGCAAATACTTAAGAGAACGATCCAAAAGGATTGGAGGAAATAATATTTTTTCATAGCAATTAAGTTTGTCGTCCTTTGACAAATTGTGTGGAACTTCAAAATGATAACCCTCGAATACCTTTGTGGCTGAAGGGGTTACCATTTTGAAGTTCCATTTTTTCACAATTTCTGTCAAAGAACTAATTTGTAATATTATTTAAAAAGCAGATGGCCAAGCCCAAGTTGGAGGCCTTACAGCTCTGTTAATCTATTTAATCAGTAACCAATTTGCCATTGGCCACGACCCTTCCCTTGTGTTCTATTACAAAGAAATAAAGACCCTGCTGAAGACTTCCTCTGTCCAGCCGCCATTGATGACCATGGAACACTTCTCTACGGACTTCTCTGCCCAATGCATCAAAAAGAATAAAACTTGCATTTTGCAAGGGGTTGCTACCCTCCCATTTCAATATGGCTGATTGTTTAAAGGGATTAGGATAGACCTTTAAAACATTTTCTGTTGCCCCTAATTCCTTTGTAGATACTACCTGAACTTCTAAAAAGTTTTCTCCGACACGATGAACGGTTTCGTTAGTAATCACTGGAGGATTAAAATCAAAATAAATGGCTGCCTGATTAAAAATCTCCGTGCCAATGGGATTATCCGGCAACTGACGTATACGGAAGTTTACAAAACCATGCGAAGCCGGTTCATTTATATTACTATCCGGGAGCATAATATCATCAAAAATAAAGGCAAGAGAGCCGTCTTTTTCTAATCTAAATACATAATCATGACTACTTGCCCCTAGTTGAATGCTTCCCAAGTCGAGATAGTTAGATAAGGTGTCGCGAATCTCTACCCGAAAAGCTGTATCCGTTCCGGTATTTTGAAACCTGATGCGGTATTCGATGTCTGTATTCTTTTCTATAAAATGTTCCGCCCCGTATCCTTTAGGAAAACCTGCTTTATCATTGGGATCCCAAGAGCCAATATTTTCCTGACAATCAACAGAAATAAAGGGACTTGCATCGTTCTGAGAAAACTGATTGACAAAGCCGAGGCTTACATTGCCGAGGCTATCCGTTCCACTGCCTTCCAAAGTTAAAGACGGGAAATCACCCAAGGGGTGGCCAGGTGCTTGCTCCGCTCCCAGGTAGTAGGTTCCTCCTGTAGCCGGCAAGACAATGAAAAAGGTATCCTGGCTATTCAACAAAAAGCTATCAGCTATCGGCTTGACCATCAAAGAATCTTCAACAACAATAAAGTTGAGGTAATCCGTCATATCCCCCATTCCACTATTTATGATGTAGAAATGAGCAGAATCGCCGGTACATTCCGCTTTTACATCTATAATCGCACCACTCCAAGAAGTATCAGGCGGCAAACAGATAGTATCCGGATAAATATGTGCTTCCACACAGTGCGTAAAACCCATAATAGAAGTGTCACATTCCAGTGTGGTATATATCTTGAAATGGCCACATTCCTCCATATCAACGGAATCCAGTAAAAACGTATATGTTGCTCCCTGGACATCTATCCAGGGTACTTCACTACTATCTACGGTAATAAAGGGATCAAAGGTCGCTTCCAAGTAAGTGTTTGCAGCAGGCGTTGTTCCCGTATTGCAATATTTAACATAGTAAATATTGGGGAAGCAACGTCTTAAAAATGGAGTAGATACATCCACTTCCAAATTTGGACAGCTAATGTTGGCTTGCAAGGGATAATCTACGATGATCGTATCACTTCCCGGCCCAATATTCAGATTGATTGGACCGGAGCACTCCCCCCAGTAAGCAGAGTTGCCAATCAACTGAAGGACGTATTCCCCTGTATCGATAGGCATTTTGTAGAAACCATTTTCATCTGTAGACGCATATAATATTTGATCGTTACCAATTATTTTAATCATACGGTTTTTCAGAGGCCTTTCAGGAGAGTCAATCAGACAATTAGTATTTTCATCGTAAACAACTTGTCCAGCCAGATTTTGGGAAAAAACATTGGCAAAAGAGTCTGTTTTTAATAAAACCATTTTGTTTAGTTCAGGCTCTACCATATACTGATTCCCGAGGATGGCAAAGCCACCATTTGGCAGACTTTCTATGGCTACTCCTCTTTTAGTGCCTTCACCAAGCCACTCGAAAGAGTTTGTCCAAACTGAATTAAGCTGCCCGTCTACTTTGAATGTAATCCAGTCGCCACTTCCACCTCCATTAAAATTGACGGAATTGACTACGGCACCTCCATCCGGGGTAAGGGTAATTCCGGTAGCATACCAAATGGAGTAATCGTCGTAATAATTTGAGGATAATAATTGACCGTCAGGACTTACTTTGTAAATACCTGCTAAAGTTGGCCCATTGACCAATTCTTTATATTTTCCTACAATCCAATAGTTTCCCAGGCTATCCGTTTCAAAATCTGCTACCGTATTACTTTGATCTGGCGTGTAAAAGATTTCATTTTGAATCAAATTACCGGAGGTATCTATTTTTGCCCAGAAAATATCACCGTCCTCGACCATGTCCTCATCTGAAATGCATTGACCAAGCAGGATGTAGTTTCCATCTGAATGAACATGAACTCTGGACGCTCCCGACTCTTCATAGTTCGAATCAGACCAGTTGTACTGCCAGGATAAGTTTGCTTGTGCATCAAACTTAAGTAAAAATGCAAAAGACGTTTCAGCGTTGTTTGGTAATTCAATACTTTCTGTTCCACATGCCAAAATGCCTCCATCAGAGGTTGGGATAATATCTGTGATCATTTGTTTAGAAGCATTCTGTCCGTAATATTCCCACTGGACGTTTCCCACTGAATCCATAACCTGGATATACGCTACAAAATTAAAAGGAAAGTCTGTGAAAAATAAACCAGCTGCCAGATACTTATTACTATTTGTTTCGGCGCATGAAACTTTGCGAATAGCTTGATCAACAGGTAATATTTTCTGCCATTCTTTATTCCCTTCACTGTCTGTTTTTATAATTATTGAGGGATTTGAAGGAACTAAACTATCTACCACAGTGGTTCCGGCCAAAAGAAACCCTCCATCAGGAGTAATGACCATATCGCTGGACCAGCCGTGCCCCGACTCGGGATAGCGTTTGATCCATTCTTGTGTTTGACCTATATTTGAAAAATTAAAAATAATTAGGACGTTTAGAAAAAAATATAAAAGCAACTTTTTCATAGGGACTATTTCGTTGTTTATTGAATACTGAACACATTACAAAGGTGAGGGAGATAGAAGAGAGTTTCAATAACATATTTTTATTTTTCTGAAAAACTATTTTTTATAAAAAACTGTTTATCTTACTCTTATAATTTTTTACTGAAAAAAATAGTTAAACAAGCCCAATATACTTTTGCTACACACAACACTACATCATGCCTAAAACCACCCCACAATTCTATCATTTCCTTCGCCTCTTTTCTGTCACAGAGCGAAACAGGATCCATCAACTCATTGCTTCTCCATATTTCAACAAAAGGAAAGATGTACTGCAACTCTTTGAAATAGCTGATGACGCGATTAGAAAAGGCCAGGGGTGGCCGGGGATGGAAAAAACCTACGAACAGCTCTATCCTGGCGAAGCATTTGAAAAAAACCGCTGGCACAAGACCTGCAGCATACTACAGAAGCTACTGGAAACCTATCTCATTCAGCAATCTTTTGACAAAGAGCACAGCTTGCAAAAAATTTGGCTCTCCAAAGCATTTCGAGAACGGCAGCTTGCGGATGCCGGCCGGAAAGCCATTAAAATTGCTCAAAAGGAACAACTCAAACAGCCCCACCGTGGAGCTGATTATTTTGAATTATCCTATAAAATTTCTTTGGAGGAGTTCTACTTCGCCTCTAAAGAAAAGCGCCTCGGAGACCACCATTTACAACAGCTTTCTGATACACTCGACGTCACTTATGTCATCCGAAAGCTGCGTTATGCCTGTCTAACCATTGCGCACAGCACCCTTAATCCCCAGGATTATGAGATTGGCCTACTACCTTCGTTGCTGAGCGATTTGGAAACTTCTAAACTACTGGATGAAACCGCTGTCAGCTTGTACTATAACTGTTACCGAATGCTCTCCACATCAGATGGAACCACTTATTTCAATCTGTTAACCGATCTGCTTTTACAGCATGATGATATTCTTCCGACCGAAGAAATGCGCGACCTTTTCCTCATGACGATTAACTATTGTATTCGACAGCTCAATACCAGCAAAAAGGGATTTGCCGAGCCAGGATTAAAACTCTTCAAACACGGTCTTCTAAAAGGGTTGCTTTTGCGATCAGGAAAACTTTCGCGCTACACTTATTACAATTGCTTTATCATGGCGCTCAGCGCCAATGAATACGATTGGGCAGAACAGTTTCTGGATGAATATCAAAAAGTACTGGAACGAACGCACAGGCAAGAGATGTATGATTTTTGCCGTATGCGCTTGTACTATGAACAAAAACGCTATGATGAAGCCCTTAAACTTTTGAATTTCATTAATTATCCAGACCTGTTATTCCAATTATCTGCCCGGGTCATTCAGCTCAAAATTTACTACGAAACTGACGAGCTCGATTTGCTCCAATCTCAAATTGATGCGCTACGTACCTTTCTCCAGAGAAAGAAAATGATGGGCTATCACCGCGGAAACTTCCAGAATATTATTCGATATATGCAAAAACTGGTAAACCGGAATCCGTTTGATCAGAAAGAGACGGAGAAAATAAGGAAAGAGGTAGAGGAAGAAGAGGTGTTGACGGAGAGGGGGTGGTTTGTGAAACAATTGAATTCTTAGTTTTTTTAGTTCTTTGACATAAATTGTGGAAAATGGAACTTCAAAATGATAAGCCTTTCAACCACAAGGGCATTCAAGGGTTATCATTTCGAAGTTCCACACAATTTGTCAAAGAAGGAGATATCATAAAATCAATAACTATCCATGATATGGAGTCAGAGATTACCAAAGCCACGGAAATATTTGGAGAAATTGACACGGACTTATGACAAACACTTTCACCATATTTCCAAGTTAAGTACTCTGAAACCTGGAAATATGATGAAAGGAATTTCTAGATTTTACCTTCGCTTAATCACCACAAACTCTTTCTCAGGATACTTCATTTCGTAGGAAAAATGCCACTCTTTTGATTGTCCGGGTTTTAGGGGAATCTCCCAGTGGAGATAACCATCCGTTTCATTGACAGTCGCCCCATCGGCTTTATCTAATTTAAGCTCAATTCCTTTTTGCATAGATACAGGGATTTGATCAGTGACACGAAGGGTAAGCGGGAAGCTTTTATTGTTTTTTGCAGTAAGCGTAACCTTATAATCTTTTACCTCATTACCAGAGAGTACTTTCGGACTTGTGAACGTTCTGGCATCCCTTTCAAGTAAAATACCCGGTACTTCTCCTAGTGAAACCTCCATTTGATCATTAAAAACCAAGTCATCTAAAAAAGATTCCCCCATATATTGTCCCTCAGAATAAAGAATAACCTTGCCCGGAAGTAAATTATGAGAACTGAATTGGCTTACTTTACTAACAAGGTATACTTTATTGCTTAGCGAAGCATACACCACATATTCATAAATGGCGGGCAGCTCCAATTCTTTTATAAAGAGAAAAAGATTACTGCTACCATGAGGAATAGTCTGGGGTCTTTCTACCCGATATGAAAAATAGTTCTGGCCATCCATTTCGGCAATCAACGACTCATAATCCATAGAATTTCTGATAATTCCTATCTTTTCTTCATAAGTTTCCGGATCAAAAGTTACAATGGTATCCGTATCAGGAAGATAAGAGGCAAAAATCGGCTCTAACCTAGGTAAGCGTTGATCATCTGCGGGTTTAGCATTGGAAAAAACCAACGGAATGCTATCCCAATTCATGTAAGTCTGTTGATAAATTTCTGCTTCCATTTTGATGCGGAGCGGTTTATCTTTCCCTGGAGCTTCGAAAGTGTAGACCGGCGACCAAGAAGCTCCCGACGAGTAAAATGACACTTTTAATTGCCCCTTAACGCTATTTTCAGTCCTTACATTAACCAACAAACTGCGTTTCCGGCTGGATTTTTGCGCATTCTGAAGCTTTGAAATCTTGCTATTCAGAGCAGAAATTTTTCGTTTTAGAATAGCTTGTGCTTCTTTATTTTCTACTTCCAGGTTGCGAATTTCAAATTGTTTGGTTCTGTAAAAGCTGGTAAATTTACTCAATTCATCAACAGCAAAGCGTTCTTCCTGGCCTGTAAGCTTGCTGTTATCGTCCAGGATCTTTCTTTCTTGTTGAAACACTTGCAGTTCCTGTGCTTTCCAATCCAAAGCCTTTTGCAGCTGCTTTATGGAATCTTTCAGGGAAGCAATTTCTTTAGAGTTATCCACTTTTGAAGGAATGAGATCATTCTTTTCGCGAACATTGGTAACGCGAATACCTTCACCATCAATCCTTAAGGATCTGTAAATAAGATTATTATTTTTTTCCGGAAAAGAAATTTTCAGGATTTGTTCTCCCTTTTGCAGGCTTAAACTTTCTTCAAATTTCATTTCGCAACCTTTCAGGTAAAGCGTTGCTTCGCTTAATTTAGGATTAATTACAATAGGTTCTTGCGCATTTCCCAAATGGATAAAAGTTGTAAAAAAGGAAATAAAGAGTAGCGATGAGTAGAGTACAGAACTCTCCCAGAAATTCTTGGTTGCCATACTTGTTGGTATTGGATTAGGAATTGTTTACACTCCAATAACGATAGGATAAAAGAAAGGAACAGGTTCTAGGTAAAAAAATCACTTTCCTAAATAAAACGATTTAGATCGACGTACTCCAAATCAATAAAGCCATCTTTTAAGTGATCAAAATCCTTATCGGAGGTAAAGAGCTTTAAATTAAAGATACTTGCCGTTGCAGCTATCCAAACATCATTTTTCCCCATATTCCTGGACGAGAACATGGGCTGCTTATTTGGAAATTTACCTTGGCTAAAAGCAATCTATATCTCCAAAACGCGATATAACTTCTTGAAAATTTAGTCCAATTTTATTTACCCCTTGAAGGATTTCAAGGATTTTCGCTTTCCTTTTATTCCCTAATCCAAACTTTTTAACAAATGCATCTATCTCGCCAAGCGTAACAACAGAAACAAACAATCTATTATTACCACTGAATAACTTGTATTTTTCCTCTAGTTTTTTTGATAAATTATTGTCCCGACTATAAATCACAATAATATTGGTATCAAGTAAGCAATCCATTCCTAAAGTTAAAAGCAAACCGATTAATCAAGTCCTTTCAATAATTCTTCTATGCTATGCTCCCACTCAATATCTCCTGAAATTTTCCGAATTTGGGAATAAGTAATTTGGTCAATCCCTTGTTCTTCGACGATTTCATCTAAAGAAACTTTTGATCGAATGGACGTTAGAGCATTCTCTACAGATAAAGAAGACTCTTTTTCTATTTTGCTCTCCCTATCTAATTCATTATAAATTGAATTCAACTTTTCGACATCATCAATTTTCATGATTATATTGATGAGGTCGTGCCTAATATCTTTTATATCTAACATAAAAATTTAATTTTTTTTAACAAAACATTTCACCTATTATTTATTTCCACGGCTTCTCTTCCCTTAGGCATTACATTTACCTCACCACCGTCACATCCCCTTTATCAAACACCTCATACTCCATCCCACAATAACGAGCCTTTAGTCTTAAATACCAGACAAAAACCCCCGGCTTCAATGCTTTCTCGTTCATAGTACCATTCCAGGAATCTTCGATATTGGTAGATCGGAAATGTAAATTTCCCCAGCGGTCAAAAACTTCTATTTCAAAATTCAGCACCTCTACTCCGCTAACAGCTTGTAGCTCGAAATGATTATTCATCCCGTCACCATTAGGGGAAAATACATTTGGTATGTAAATCAAAGATTCCAGAGAATCCCGACCTAAACCGACAAAAATTTGCCCCTGAACGGTTTCACATTCATTGCTTACAGAAAGCGGATAGACACCTGGTTGCGTAATTTCCAAGGTTGATTCGTCACTTCCGTCTGGCCATACGATATCCAGTCCTTGCTTGTTAAAAGGAACAACAATGGGGTCAATCGTCATTAAGCCCCTCTCGCAAGGAAAATCCAGATTGCTAAAATCTACTTGAATAGCGGGAATAGCATCGACCCTTACTTCCTGATCATAGCGGCAACCGTTAGAATCTATTACTCCAATCAGGTAACTTCCGGCTGCAATATTGTTGATGGAAGGAGTATTACCCAGCGAAACTTCGCCAAAAGAGTAGGCATATGGAGGTGTTCCACCTAAAACAGTATCAATACTCAATACACCGGTTGGTTTATTCCAGCAAGAAGGGCCATCTACAGTTACTTCAAAATCAAAGGCAGGAAGAGAACTTACATTTACCCGTACAATAGAATCACAGCCATTCTGATCTGTAAAGACATACTCCTGATCCGCCCCCGGACTTAGGGTATCTGACAAGTAAGTTACAGTTCCATTTTCACAAGCGAATAACTCTATTAACGTGATTTCATTATCAAGAGGAACTGCGAAAACGGTCACAACAGAATCGCAGCCAGCTTGATTGGTGAGCGTAAATGCTTCTTCCGTTCCAACCAATACTTCTTCTCCATTGTAAATAATACTTCCTCCCTCACAACCTTGTACCACCAAAGAAGTATTATCAGTTTGAGCACCTACTACGGAAACATGGACCGTGGAATCACACCCGAAATTATTCACAAAGTTATAAGTTGCTTCATCGCCAGGGAATAGTTCATCTCCATTGTAAATCACGGAGCCATTTTCACAAGCAGGTAAAATAACTGATTCTTCATGTGTGGGAAGGGCTACTACAATAATTGTCATAATGGAATCACAACCGAATAAATTTGTGTAGTTGAAATCAGTTTGGCTGCCAGGCATTAAGGAGACTCCATCGTAAATAACAGGAATATTATCACAACTTGTGAATACCAAACCATTACTGTCCCGGGGGAGTTCTTCCACAACTACCGTAAAAATGGAATCACATACCCCTCCAATAATATCCGGATAAATAAAGTCAAAACTATTCCCGGCTGGAATTGAAATGCCGTTGATGATTACGTCCTCTCCTTCGCAAGCTTCCAATTGCATGGCCTCCATTACGGGAGAAAATGATTCTACCATAACCGTAACTATCGAATCGCAGCCATCCAGATTGGAAAAAGTAAAATCTTGGGTTTCGCCAGCCGGTACTTGGGTACCATTATAAGTAATGCTTTCTCCTTCACAAGCATTGAAACTCATGCTCATGCTGTCCTTTTGTAAAGCATAAACGCTAATTTCCACCACCGAATCACAATCAAATTGACTGTTGTACGTAAATTGCATTTGCTCTCCCGGAGCGATAAGTGTTCCAAAATAATCATAGGTTTCTCCTTCGCAAGCACCAAATGAAAGGCTTTGTGCGTAAGTTGGAGAAGCTTCCACTTTAAGGGAGATGATTGAGTCGCAACCAAACTGATTCACAAAGGTAAGCTCTGCTTCGTCTCCGGCATTGTAAAATTGACCATTGTATTCAATTGGCTCATTTTCACAAGTAACCAGCTCAAGCCCCATACTATCTTGAGGTAAAGCTAAAACACTCACAGTGACAATAGAATCGCAGCCATCTGCTTTCAGGAAAATGAAATCTTGTGTAGTTCCGGCAGGAATCGAAGTAGCATCATAAATAGCTTGTTCCCCGGGACATGCCGATAATTCAACACTTGAAAAAGAAGCTGAACATCCCTGTGCCAACAGCCCGTCTGCACTATTTTCATCATCACATCCGCTTAAAACGGCCTGTAAATTATTAAACACCGCAAAATAATCCATAGGAAGGTTTAAGGTATCAATTACAAGCTCATAATCCAGTGAAGGGATATTTAAGAAAACATAGATGCCATTATCATTGGTCAAGGAAGTATCTATGGGAAGGCCGTTTTGAACAAGTATCACAGGTATACCACTCATTAAGGTATCCCCTCCGTCGATGATGCCATTTTTATTTATATCATCATAGATCTGCCCGGTCAAAGAACCAAAGGCATCGAAAAGGGTCAAATCAAAAGGGTCAGAAGTGGCTACGCAGCCTAGCCAGTTGGTCAATTCAAGGTAGTAGGAGCCACTTTCCGTAGCCACGTAATTAGCTATATTTCCATCCGGAGCAGGCACAGGGTTTCCGTCCAGATACCATTGATAATCTGTCACATCAAACATATTCGGCAAACAAATGGTATCTGGGTTACACCGTTCAAAACAACCTTGTGGTATTTTCCTGATATCCGGCCCTTCGACTATACCTAGTTTATTGCTTTCATTTGTACAACCAAAGATATTTACTGCCGTAACACTGTAAAGATCAGCCAGACTAGCCATGATATTTTCACCAACGGCCCCATTGCTCCAAAAATAAGTAAGTGCTGTATCCGGATCATTCACGCTAAAGGTCGCCAAGGTTCCTTCACAAATAGGATATGGAGGGTTTGAACTAATTAGTGGCATTACCGGATTTGGATGTACGTTCACTACAAATGGCCCGGCTTCATAAGTACAACCCGTATTCTCATCCGTCACTGTAACGGTGAAAACATGCGTACCCTGAGAAAGCAAATTCCCTCTTTCTTCTGTAAAAGAAATTTCTTCAGTAAATACGCCCGTACTCCATTCATAGGAATAATTGGTTCCAGCTCCAATTACTTCCAGATAAACATCCTCTCCTTCGCAAACCGCGTACGCATTCGTGATCACATTAGCTGGAAGTCCATAATCGTTATACTCAATGGCTTGGATGACTGCACTTGGAGCTGCCGTTACTTCCATTGTCATTGGAGCAGGTACATAAGTACAGCCTCGATCGTCAGAAATGGTAACTTCATAAACGCCCTCCTCAAAAACCTGGATAGCCAGCGTCGTGTCTGAAGTAGACCAATCCCAGTAAACAGCTCCCGAAGGCGCAGTAAGCAAACTAGTATCGCCTTCGCATATCGGCGATGCTGGCATCGCCGTAATCATCCCTCCTAAATTATTAGGCTGCACATCTAACTGATCGCTAAAGCTGCTTTCACAACCATAGATATTACTTGCTGTTAAAGAGATGGTATAATTTCCAGGTGTTTCAAAGGCATGATATGTATTGGCTAAAGTAGAAGCATTTGCGGCTCCACTCGCAGGGTCTCCGAAATCCCATTCTAAGGATACCACATTGCCAGAAGTAATGGCATTGAAGGTTAAAGATGTATTTTCACAGTTTTCATTAGGTAAATTAAAACTTACCCCTGGATAATCCTTTATATTCACAGTTTTTGTGATCGAGAGTTCGCATCCGTTACTTACAGTAATGGTAAGGGTAACATTATAATTTCCTGGATTAGCATAAACATGACTGGGATTGACATCTGTAGAAAAATTAGCACTGCCACTCGCCGGGTCTCCAAAGTCCCAGTTCCAGTTAAGAACAGCAAACTGGGGCATAAAGCTGGAGTTATCCTTGAATGCAATAGGGGCTCCCGGGCAGCCAGTTCCTGTTTCAAAGTCGACCTCTGCCGGAATGGTATCGTTTTTCAATATCCCAAGAGGACAAGATGCTCCCGGATTATCTAAATCAGGGAAAGCAGCAATCATAAGAATGGGATAAAACCCAGGGCCTGCAGAATAAGTATGAGAAGGATTCTCCAGAGTTGATGTATTTGCGGCACCGCTTGCCGGATCACCAAACTCCCAATAAAAAGTTCCGGGAATCGCATTGGTGGATGTATTGATAAAATCATGGGTATTACAATCCAAGGTAGGATCAATTTCAAAATTCGGGAAACCTCCGGCATTACAACCATCCGGAGAGGGAAAACCTCCACCGACGCATATCCCTGCCTGACAAACCCCTCCGATGCTTTCACAATCCGCCAAATTCAACAGATTGGAATTGCCGGTACAAGCATTTTGATCCGTAACAATCACCTGATAAATTCCCGTCTGGTTCGTGGAATAATTGGGTTGGTTGCTAACTACGGGATTTCCATTAAAGAACCATTGATAATCAAAGCCACCTTCTGAAGTTAAGGCTGTAATGGTTGCCATTGGGCCACCGGGGCATAAGCCTAAATAGATCGGCACATCTATGGTTACGGTTGAATTTGGGTGTACATCGATCTTAAAGATCGTATCTCCTACGCAACCATTGTCATCTGTAACTTCCAGGCGATAAAAGCCTTCAGATAAAACTGCTGTAGCCGTATTAGAGATAAGGTTACCTAAAGTATCCGTCCAAAGGTAGGTGTTAAAAGCAGAAGTCGTAGTAACATTGACCGTTGTACCCGGACAAATCGCGGCAGGATGGTCGGTAACAGGTTCAGGCGGAGCATTGACAGTGATCATTTGTTGAGAAGTGACTCCGCAGGCCTCGACACTAAGGGTAGCTAAACCTGCTTGATGCCAAAGCACCTCCACATCAGAAGTTCCTTCACCACTAATAATTGTGCCTGCATCCGAAGGTTGAATACTCCACACATAGCCTACCGACTGATAGCTATTGGTAGAATAAGTACTGATTTCTTCTTTACACACGGATGTTTTTCCTTCAATAGTTATCTCATTAAAGGTAAATACTTCTTTGGTCGTAACTTCAGACCTACACCGTAATGCATCATCAGTGATTTGGAAGGCCTCTATTGTATAAGGCGGGCTGTTTCCCCAGCTTATATTTATTTTTTCCCCTTCCTGATAAGAAGGCTGATTGGCCCCATTAATATTCCAGGCAAAATCAACATTAGCTTGGCTGGAAACAGCTTCGTAAGTATATGTTATTCCCGGGCAAATAGTGTCGGCACCAATGATGCCGTTGACCAGCAAAGGGTTTTCTTTGATTTCTACAAAAGTAGTGTAGGTATCTTTACAGAAACTTTCAGGATTCGAGGCAATTGCTTTTATTCGATAATTTCCAGGGCCGGAGGTCCATTGTACCAGAATATTCGTTTGTCCTGTGAAACTATTTTGCAGGCTTCCATCCGGCGCATAAATTTCCCAATCACAATTAATATTTTGCCCTGAAAAGTCTTTTGCTTTTATGTTATCGGAGCTACCTGCACAAGCCTCCACAGGGGCTTCAATGAAGAACTCAGGTAAAATATCTACGTAAAGCGTATCTTGGCCTCCACATTCAAGATAGCAATTGGTAAATTCAACGGCCACCCACTGTTGTTGGATTGGGATGAGTTCATCTGTCCAAAAAACCGTTAAGTTATTGGTATTCTGGCCTTCAATTATAGTTCCAAAGGCTGATACGGACCATACGAACTCTGCTCCCCCGTAATCCGGAAGCGAATAAATTGTTGTTGTTCCTTTACAAACTTCTTCTTCACCCTCAATTTCTACAGCATCCGAAATGATTGGTATATTCTCGATGACCGGATCAAGGCAAATGGCTGAGGTATTGCAATTGGCCACCTCTAAAGTAATGCTTCCTTCCGGTCCTTCATCCCATTGGATCGTGACAAAATTATCTTGCAATCCTCCGCCTTCCAGCACCACACCTTCAGAGCTAACAGTCCAGATAAAGTCTCCACAATCAGCATCCGTGGAATAGGTTACCGTTTCATTCGCACAAATAGTACCTACACAATTGATTTGCGGGCTTTCCGCATCCAAGACGTTTACTGTTAACCAGGTGGTATCCGAACAAAGGCACTCATTTTTAGCCACAAGGCCTACTTCAAAAGTACCTGCATTGTAAAATGTATGGCTAGGATTTTCCTCATCACTTGCTCCTTCGCCTCCAAAATTCCAGATATAGCTATCGGCATCGAAGGACTCATTATTAAAAAAAACCGTTTGGCCTTTACAAATTTCTATCTCTCCACTGTTGGGGGCAGGAGTAGATGTAAAATCGGCGGTAGGGTTTTCTATAATATCAACACAAATTTCCGAGAATCCGCTGCAAAGTGGAGGACAACCAACAACCCCGGCAAGCGCAGTAGAACATCCTTCGGCATCTGTTATAGTAACAGAATAGAAACCCGGACAAAGATTATCCAGAGTATTAGAAGTACTTCCACCTGACCAGACATAGGAGAAAGGCGAAGGAACGTTAATGTCAGGGTGATAAAACCAGGAATTAACCGCAAGGGAGCCATCACATTCAAAACAAGTACTGGCATCTTGATTCGCCATTTGCATAGCGTATCCACATCCTGAACTATTATCAGGGCTTATCAATATTTGACATTGCGCTGTTTGGTTAGGATCAGCATTATTGGTAACTGTAATATTGTATACGCCCAAAGTGGTAAAGCCATTGCTTTCATCCAGAAAGTAGGTGCTAGCATAAGGCTGCACTGTACTTACATTAACCAGGTTTCCTCCAGGATTGAACACCTCGAGAATTCCCCCTTCCGGAAGGTTTCCAATAATATTTACATTTACGCCTACCGATTCAAAAGGGATCATACCATTTTCTAAGAGCCAACTCAGTTGACAATCTATGGCTAAATTCCCAGACTGAACGTAATCGCCTACTACAAAAGCAGATATAGAACCACTACCCGGTTCCCCCCAGCTTACCGTCACACTATTTCCATCAACAGTATAATCCTCAGCCCCTGTCACTTCCCAGTCGACCACATCTGTCGGATCATTTAGGGCAGAAGCAGGCACAGAATAGGTAACCGTGCTGTAAGCACAGGTTTTTTCACACATACCCGGAGGCGGGCCGCCATTCAGAGAATTAGCCGGGCAGGTTAGGGCTGCTGTTGAGTTAATGGGAATAGAATATGTATCCGTTACCGTTACCGTTGTTGTACAAATTACAATAATGCCATTTGGCCCTACGCCGAAAATAGTCAATTCAAATACTCCGGGACAATTCCAATACACCAGCAATACTTCCTGACTGCTTACTCCATCAGGAGCACAGGACGTATTTCCACCGATCTCATTTATTTCCCAGAATTCGATAAAATACCCCCCCAAAGAGTCCGGTGGGATGTAATATTCAGCTTCGGTGCCCAAGCAAACATTTGTAGGGCCAAAAACAGCGCAGGGAGAAGTTTGAGCATCTAATGACGTTAAACTTGTTAAGCTGCCAAATAAAATAGCAGCAATTAACCGGATCATGGGACGTATTCTCATATAAGGGGCATTTTTTACATATAAGATACGGATTAATTTTATTTCGTTGCCTTCATTGAAAGAAAATACAAAAAATAATGGGCCTGGTGCAATGCACCAGGCCCATTATTTTTTGTGTTTTTATCAAACAATTACTTCAATATTGACACATTTCCTTTCTGGAAATATTCTTCCCCACCTCCACAAACGACTCTAAAGTAGTATGCAAAAGCATCTGGTGGAAGCTTACGGCCTTTAAATGTACCATCCCAACCTTGATCCAGGCGAGTTGTTTCGAAGACTAACTGCCCCCAACGATTGTAGATAGCCAGGTATACATCTGTCACATCGATTGCTCTTAGATACAATACGTCATTTACGCCATCATCATTAGGTGTAAATGCATTCGGCAGGAAAATATTCGGAGGCCCGCAAATAGCATCAAGTACCGTAATCACCGTATCTCTGAAAGCAGCACAACCCGTTTCATTATTTAATACCGTCACTGTATATTCTGTAGTTTCTTGTGGACTGGCCTCTGTAAAAGAGGAATCCGGATGACTTAAATCAATATCCGGTGACCAGCTGTAAGTATAATCGCCACCTCCAGGCACATCAGCCCCTAAAATAGAGATCTCACCTACTTTAATCGTATCCGGATCAGCGAACAAATCAATAAAGAAACCAAAATCATCTACCTCCACAAAGAAGGAATCCACAGCAGTACATACCCCATTGTCAGCTTCTACATAATAAACGGCATCCGAAGGCGGACTTACAAAAGCGAAGGAATCCTGGCTACCAGAGAAACCACCGTAGGTAGATGTCCAATTATAGTTAACCGGCGGGATGGTATCAGATGGTGTTGCAACCAGCAGTCCTTCTTCATCCAAACACAAGAGTGAATCCCCTTCGATAACTACATCGAAGGCAAGGTTAGATATAATCACAGAGTCCATAGCGCTACAACCACTTATACTATCAGTGCTCATCACGTAATAGATACCAGGACCAACAGAAATTTCAGGAGTAGTACCAATTATGGTATCAAAAGTCGGCTCATTCGACCAAATATAATCGGAATCTCCGGGCGAACTTGCCGATATATTGACCTCCTCATCTGTACATTGAAGCACAGCATCAGTTACTGAAATCGGTAATGGAGGAAGCACCTCCACTATTACATTCCGAACAATTTCACAAGTATCTGGTGAAGTGTCGGTAATCGTGACGGAATACGTAGTAGTAGCCGGAGGGAAGGCAACCGGATTCTGAACAGTCGGATCAGATAAGAAATCCGAAGGCGACCAATTATAAGTATAGTCATTTGCAGCTGGATCCAAATCGAACTGTATGGAATCGCCAGGGCAGATCGTCAAAGTATCAGAAAGTTCAACATCGATCAATTCAATTGTTATGGTATCGACCCTTGAATCGCGGCATCCCAAACGAGTTGTTACGATTAAGGTCACTTCCAGCTCGCTGGTAGAATCGATTTGAATTTCCTGTGTAGGTCCGAATAAGGTGTCTGTAGGGTTATTGCCAAACACCCACTGCCAGCGAATAATATCCGTTTGGGAGTGCGTGGATTTATCCACAAAAGAAACAACAGCATCCTCACCACATTCTTCAAAATGCCAGTCAAAGCCTATATTGAAAAAAGGCGCTTCAAACACTTGAATATCTTTGAAAATTGTGTCCTGACAACCATCAAAAGTACTATCGGAAGCAACCAAAATCACCGTATACGTCCCCGTATCCGGGTAGGTAAAGGTCGACAGAGTATCAATCGTAGAACTATCTCCTACCCCATAATACAGTTCATAGAAAGGAGCATTTGGATTGAAGAAAGTCATTGTAAAGGGCTCGCACTGCCCGAAGACCAGGAAGTCAGCGGTAGAGGAGGAGTCAATGTAAGTAATGGTCAAAGAATCCTCCCAGGTACATCCGTATTGGTTAATCACATTTACAGAGTAAGGATAAACACCTAAAGTATCCCCAAGGAAAACAGGGTTGGCGATGCTATCCATACTCAATAAGGTATCTGGTGTCCAATTGTAAATTAAAATATCATTCGAGTCGAGATTGGTTACCTCCAAAATTGGATCATTTCCAAGACATAGAACCTGATCGCCAGATAGTTCAGCATCAATTTTTCCTCCTATAATGTTAACAGAATCCGATGCGAAACAGAAGTTTGCATCCAATACAGATAAGAAGTAAGTAGACGTATCTTCTGGTGCAACAGTAATAGCATCTTCAAATCCTAAGACCATTCCGTTTTCATCAAACCAGGCGAAGAAGGCTCCATTTGAAATAGTAGGTTCCAGCGTAATAGAATCTACACAGATTATGGTATCATTCGGAAGTTCGATTTCAATATCCGGTGGAATAATAACCGTCACTTCCTCAATAATTTCACAAGTATCACCACTAATATTTGTAACAAATAAAGAATAAAGGGTCGTTGAGTCCGGACTTACAATTGGATTAGGAACTGTGTTATCCTCAAACAATTCTGTAGGGAACCAGAAATAATCAAAATCGGGTGAGCCGCCAGGATTCAAGCCGACCGAATCACCTTTACACAATATGGTATCTTGCAAGTTAAGTTCAATTACATCCACTTTTATCGTATCAAAAGCCATAGAAACGCAACCGCTATCAGTCGTTACAGTCAACTGTACCAATAAGTCCATATCTTCCGTTACGACATAAACCGCATTTTGCGCCTGAACGGTATCCTGATTGTTAAATACCCACTCCCAGGTGTCGATTACACCCGAAGTATCTATCGTTTCGTCAATGAAAAAGATAGAAGTACTATCATCAAAACACTTATTGAAGTCAAAACGGAAGTCAGCTTCTGGCAGTGGGTTAGAATTAATCTCTATTGAAGTAGAATCGCTACATCCCAGAGAATCTACGACTAATACAGCATAAGTTCCTTCCACTAAGGAATCAATTGTTGCAGTTGAATCTCCCGTATTCCAATCAATAGAATAAGGCGCTGTACCTCCTTGAATAAGGACTTCCAGATAACCGTCGGCTTCACCGGGGCAACTAACATTCTGAGCAATCAAATCAAGGCTCAATGCCTCTGGTTCAAGTACTGCAAAATCAGATTGCGTAAAACAACCATTCGTGTCAATGGCCGTAACTGTGTAAATACCTCCGGATAAAGAATCCTGCATAGTAGCATTACTCAACGAATCGATATTCCAATAAATAGTGTAAGGAGCATCACCACCGATGATAGTTACCTCAATGCTTCCATCTCCATCCCCATTACAATCAATATTTTCAATAGTCGCTTCAATTTCGACAATCGTATCGACATCAATTTCAATATCTACAGTTGCCGAACAGTTCACAGAGTCAGTAACTGTGACAGAATAAGTACCATTAGCCAATCCAAATGGATCTTCAATTCCATCCAGGGAATCAATGTTCCAATCGATCGTAAATGGCGAAACAGCACCAATGATAGTTAAATCAATTGCGCCATTGTTTACTCCGCGGCAAAGTGCATCGGTTACACCAAATTCAATCTCTACAGGACTATCAACATCTACTGTAAACACGCCCTCGTCCGAGCAACCATTTGCATCCGTAACGGTCACTGCATAATCTCCTGCGCCCAGATCACTGAGGTCTTCCATACCATCATACTGATCATCCGACCAGTCAATGTTATAAGGAGGTGTACCTCCGGTAATGGTAAGATCGATGCTCCCCAGGGCCATGCTATCACAAGGGATGCCCGTTACTACCGCCGTAATTTCGATGCCTTCTTCCTGAACAAGAGTTATACTATCTATCGCAGAACATTGCTTAGAATCCGTTACTGTTACAGCGTAAGTGCCTGCCATCAAACCAGTGGGGTCTTCAATGCCATTTAAAGTTGCATCACTCCATTCGATGATATAAGGAGGCATTCCTCCTTCTATAGTAAGATCAATACTTCCTGCGTTCATAGTATCGCAAGGGATTTCATCAGCTTCTAAAGTAAGCACTAAATCATTATCCAGAGTGATTTCGAAAGTATCTGTAGCGGAACAAGCGCTAGCATCTACAACTGTTACAGTATAAATTCCAATGCCAAGGCTATCAGGATTTTCGAGACCATTTAAAGTTGAATCATTCCAAGTAATGATATATGGTTCCGTTCCTCCGAGGATTTCCAGATCAATGCTGCCCAGGTTACTGGAATCGCATGCCAGATTAGTAACCACGCCTTCAATTACCAGGTTATTATCTTCCTGTACCTCGACCGAATCCGAAACAGAACAAGAAGAAACGATATCCGTAACAGTTACAGCGTAAATACCAAGCCCTAAACTATCGACAAAAGCGCCATCACCAACTGGTGGGCTCCAGTTAAATGTATATTGGCCAGATCCGCCATCAACCGATACTAAAATAGTTCCGATAGAGTCCCCGTTACAAGGCACAGGATTCACGGTGAAGGCCAATTCCAAATCATTAATTTCAGGAACGATGACGGTATCCACCTTTGTACAACCGGTTGCATCGTCAGTAACCGTCACTATATAAGTGCCTGCCAGCAAGCTATCTACAAAAGCATCATTACCCAATGAGTCCGGGTCCCATTCATAAGAATAACTTCCGCTACCTTCCAGTACGTCCACCAGGATAGAGCCTAAAGAATCTCCATTACAAGAAGCTTCTGTAACAATAATATCAGTAACCAGAGGATTTTCAATATCAATTTCAAACGTATCAGAAATACTACATTGAAGGATGGTATCGAGTACATCGACAATATAAACCCCTACGTTGATATCTATAAGGGAATCTAAGCCATCGTACTGATCATCTGACCAATCTATTAAATACTCTCCACTACCTCCGGAAATATTGATTATGATACTACCCAGATCGCTGCTGTCGCAGGCTGCATTCGTTATTTCGGCATCAAGTTCCAGTGGATTATTTTCGGTTATCTCAAATGTATCTGTAGCAACGCATGAGGTTTGGTCATCGATAACTGTTACGATATAAACTCCAGTCCCAACATTGACCAAGCTTGTATCTCCATCATACTGATCATCATTCCAATCGATGGTATAATCACCGCTACCCCCCAAAATTTGGATAGTAATACTGCCTAAGCTACTACTATCGCAAGCAATTCCCATGACATCTGCATCAATTTCAAGAGTATTATCTTCCTCGATTTCGAAACTATCTACGAGCACACAGTTTGTAATATTATCCGTTATAGTCACAACGTAAATACCTTCCATCAAATCCACCAATAATGTATCTCCATCATACTGGTTATCTGACCAATCAATGGTGTAATCGCCGCTACCCGTTAATATTGAGACACTAATTGTACCTAATGAAGTGTCGTCACAAGCAACTCCTGTTACCTCAGCATTGATCATTAGCGGTTCAGGTTCGACGATTTCATAACTTTCTGTGGTTTCGCAACCAGTTTGATTGTCAGTGATTGTAACAGTGTAAGTTCCAACTGAAAGATCCACCAGAAGTGTATCCCCATCATACTGATCATCCGACCAGTCGATAGTGTAGTCACCACTACCATTTAAAATAGAAATGGAAATACTGCCTAAGGTACTGCTATCACAATTTATGTTTACCACATCGGCATCAATTTCTAATGGCTCTACTTGTTCTACTTCGAAACTTTCGACAATGAAGCAATCTGTTTGATTATCAATAACTGTAACAGCGTATGTACCCGTCGGTAGGTCCACCAACAAGGTATCTCCATCATATTGATCATCCGACCAATCTATGGTATAATCGCCACTGCCCCCGAGTATAGATATGGATATACTACCAAGCGAACTACTGTCACAAGCAACATTCGTAATGACAGCCTGAATTTCCAAAGGATTATCCTGATCGATTTCATAAGTTTCCATGATGATGCAATTGGTCACGGTATCAGTTACGGTAACGCTGTATGTACCCAACTCAAGCCCTGTCAGAAGCGTATCCCCATCGTACTGATCGTCCGACCAATCTATGATGTATTGGCCGCTTCCTCCAAGGATCTGGATTGTAATGGTTCCAAGAACACTGGTATCGCAAGAAGTATTTGTAACGATTGCTTCAATCTCCAGTGGATTCTCTTCTTCGATCGTGAAACTTTCTATAAGCTCGCAGGTTGTTTGGTTATCCGTAACGGTGACTGTGTAAGTTCCCGCTTCCAGATCCGTCAGTATCGTCGAGCCATCAAATTGATCCTCCGACCAATCTATCGTATAATCGCCACTGCCGTTTAGAATCGTGATTTCTATGCCCCCTAAGGTATTGCCATCGCAGCTCACGCCCGTTACCTCCGCTTCAATTTCTAATGGATTCTCTTCTTCGATCGTGAAACTTTCTATAAGCTCGCAGGTTGTTTGGTTATCCGTAACGGTGACTGTGTAAGTTCCCGCTTCCAGATCCGTCAGTATCGTCGAGCCATCAAATTGATCCTCCGACCAATCTATGGTATAATCGCCACTGCCGTTTAGAATCGTGATTTCTATGCTGCCTAAGGTATTGCCATCGCAGCTCACGCCCGTCACCTCCGCTTCAATCTCTAATGGGTTCTCTTCTTCGATCGTGAAGCTCTCTATAAGCTCGCAGGTCGTTTGGTTATCGGTGATCGTAACCGTGTAAGTGCCCGCTTCCAGATCTGTTAATACCGTCGAGCCATCAAATTGATCTTCTGACCAATCTATGGTATAATCGCCACTGCCGTTTAAGATCGTGATTTCTATGCTGCCGAAGGTATTGCCATCGCAGCTCACGCCCGTTACCTCCGCTTCAATTTCCAGTGGATTCTCTTCTTCGATCGTGAAACTTTCTATAATCTCGCAGGTCGTTTGATTATCCGTAACGGTGACCGTGTAGATGCCCGCTTCTAAATCTGTTAATACCGTCGAGCCATCAAATTGATCCTCCGACCAATCTATCGTATAATCGCCGCTGCCGTTTAAGATCATGATCGTGATACTGCCTAAGGTATTGCCATCGCAGCTCACGCCCGTTACTTCCGCTTCAATTTCTAATGGATTCTCTTCTTCGATCGTGAAGCTTTCTATAAGCTCGCAGGTCGTTTGGTTATCGGTGATCGTGACCGTGTAGATGCCCGCTTCCAGATCCGTTAATACCGTCGAGCCATCAAATTGATCCTCCGACCAATCTATTGTATAATCGCCACTGCCGTTTAGAATCGTGATTTCTATGCTGCCGAAGGTATTGCCATCGCAGCTCACGCCCGTCACCTCCGCTTCAATCTCTAATGGGTTCTCTTCTTCGATCGTGAAGCTCTCTATGAGCTCGCAGGTCGTTTGATTATCGGTGATCGTGACCGTGTAGATGCCCGCTTCCAGATCCGTTAATACCGTCGAGCCATCAAATTGATCCTCCGACCAATCTATTGTATAATCGCCACTGCCGTTTAGAATCGTGATTTCTA
>CAZHZT010000088.1:0-23701 GCA_964537285.1 uncultured Saprospiraceae bacterium
TAAGTTGTAAAGCTTGTTAGATAAATCCATCAACGGATTCTACCCACTACCCTTTTTTCTATCCAACTTTTGGCTTTTTCTGTTCTTTTGGGCGGGCCAATTCTAGGCTTCCACAG
Source organism: uncultured Saprospiraceae bacterium (assembly GCA_964537285.1). Taxonomy (GTDB): domain Bacteria; phylum Bacteroidota; class Bacteroidia; order Chitinophagales; family Saprospiraceae; genus CAZHZT01. The sequence goes on from CAZHZT010000088.1 coordinate 117, forward strand.
GCTTAAAGAATTGGAGCTGTAGATAGCCACTGAAAAGTACCCCCCCTTCAAATCAATAGATTCTCAGCCCTATAGCCTGATAATTCTAATGTTATTTCCCGACATTTAAACCAAATAACTCGATTTTATTTCTAATTCTCACCTAAATTGCTCAAAACATTATTATATACTGGGGATTGTTTTGCATTCTATAATGTAAACTTGTGGGTTTCATATTTTTAATTCATAATTCCTGGCAAATGGCACGCTTCTACCTCCTTCTTCTAATTGCTTTTTTTCTAGCTCCTCAACTTTCTTTTTCACAATGTAATACGGGTTCTGAGCCTGAATGCCAATGCTCAACAGCTCCGGTGTTGTGTACCGTAGACGAATTAGATGGTTATATGTTTTCCATGTCGAATTTCCAGCACCCGCAAGATGGACCAACACCACTCTGCCCAAACACACCGGGCTCTGTGCCGAATAACCCAACCTGGTTTGCTTTTACAGCATGGTGTACCGATTTAACATTGGAATGTGCCTTTAATAATTGTACTCCTGTGGGCGGTTCCATCGGTGTTCAAATTGCAATCTATGAGGATTGCTCTTTTAATACCGCAGTAGCCTGCAACGTAGCTCCGGCAGATTGCAATACTAACAATAAAACATTAGTGCTCACTGGCTTGAATATTGGCGATGTATATTATTTTCTTGTCGATGGCTGTTTTGGTTCGTATTGTGACGTAACCATTGATGTTATTGGGGTATGCGGAAATGAAGAAATCGCTCCCTGGACATTGCCCGTAACGGGTGAAGCGACTCCTTGCGCTGGTAATCCTGAAACATATTCCGTAGAAGACCTCGACGGTGCCGCAACTTATCATTGGTATGTAGATGGTGTCTTGATTGAATCAACACCTACCAATAGCTTTAATTATACCTGGCCTTCTTCCGGTACTTTTGAATTGTGTATTGATGCTTCCAATGATCCTTGTGTGCCGGAATCGGATCCGCCGGCTCCCTTGTGTACGACCATAACCGTATATGATTCCGATGCAGGATCATTATCGGTCATGCCTTCCCCTCTTTGTCCGAATGAGATAGCCAATATTTCTGTAACGGGCTATAATATGAACCCCGAAAATGCACAAGCTATTTTAATCACCGATCAAAACGGACAAATCATCGAAGTAATCAATGCGGCTACAGGCACCTTTACTTCTCCCAATTGTGATAACTTCCTCGTCTATAGTTACAATTATATTCCTGCTATTGGTACTATCCCAGTGGTAGGTGATAATGTAAATAATATTGATTGTGCCGCCGAGTGTTGTGATTTAGAAAATCAGCCTTTGAGTTTTGAAGATAACCAGCCTCCAACATTCCCCAATGCCCCTGCCAATGAAACTTTTGATTGTGTTGATCTTGTCCCGCCACTAACAGATCTTACATGGAACGATAACTGTGATGGCACCGGAATGGCTCCGGGCCTGGAGAATGGCTCCGCTGATGTGTGTTCCGGAGGGACCATAACTTATCGATGGGACTATACCGATGCTTGCGGGAATGAAGCCTCTCACCTTCAAACCATCACGGTTAACCCGGCTCCTCCACCCGCATTTATCAATCCTCCTGCGGATATTACGGTAGATTGTAGTAGTATTCCTGCCAGTGGGCCGAACTTAGATTATACTAACAATGCTGCCGGAGCTTGCCTTATTGAAGGAAGTGTCACCCCAGTCGAGTCAGGCAGTGCAGACATTTGCGGCGGTACCATTAGCTATACCTGGGAATTTACAGACTTGTGCAATAACGTCATTTCTCATACACAAAATGTGACCGTTACGCCTGCCAATCCCCCTCAATTCATCAACCCTCCCGCCGATATTACTGTTGACTGTGCTAATATTCCTGCCGGAGCTCCTGACTTGGAATACACTAATAATGAATCGGGAAGTTGTTTAGTGACAGGTTTTGTTTCGCCAGTTCAATCAGGAAGTGCGGATTTATGTGGAGGTACCATCACCTATACCTGGGAATTCACTGATGTTTGCAATAATACCATTGTACACACTCAAAATATAACGGTTACGCCGGTTCCTCCTCCAGCTTTTGTAAACCCTCCGGCTAGTCTTACCGTCAGTTGTGACAATATTCCTAGCGGAGCTCCTGATTTGAATTATACTAATAATGAAACAGGAGCCTGTTTGATCGCCGGTACGGTTTCTCCAACAGTATCTGGTAGCGCAGATATATGTGGCGGAACTCTTACCTATACATGGACGGTAACCGATGCGTGCAATAACACCATTACGCACACACAAAATATTACGGTAACACCTGCGAATCCGCCTGTATTTCTGAATCCCCCAGCTAACATGACTGTAAGTTGCGATAATATCCCTACCGGAGCTCCCGATTTAAGCTACACGAATGGTGAATCGGGAAGTTGTCTGGTTGAAGGCACGGTAGCGCCCACCCAGTCTGGCTCAGCAGATAATTGCGGCGGCACTATTACATATACATGGACTTTCACGGATGTGTGTAATAACACTATTACCCATACACAGAATATCATCGTCACTCCTCCCAGCCCACCAGTGTTTTTAAACCCTCCCGGCGATATGACTGTAGATTGTGATAATATTCCTGCCGGAGCACCGAACTTGGATTACACAAACAATGAATCGGGAAGTTGCCTATTAACAGGCTCAGTGGCCCCCACCCAATCGGGAAGCGCAGACCTTTGCGGTGGAAGCATTACGTATACATGGACATTTACGGATCCTTGTAATAATACAATTGTACATAATCAAAACATTACCGTAACGCCTGTACCAACTCCAAGTTTTGTGAATCCACCTGCTGATATAACGGTGAATTGTGACAATATACCTACACTTGCAAATGCGCCTGATTTAAACTATACCAACAATGGCGTTGGTGCCTGCCTAATTTCCGGCACGGTTGCGCCAACGCAAGTTGGAAGCCCAAATATTTGTGGCGGTACGTTTAGTTTCGTCTGGCAAACGACCGACCCTTGTGGGAATCCAATATCCTACCAGCAAGACATTACGGTTATTCCAGCCACTCCGCCTTCGTTTATAAGTCCACCATCTGATATAACCGTGGATTGTAATAACGCCCCTACTGCACCACCAAACTTGAATTATAGCAACAACGAATCTGGAGGTTGTTTGATTGAGGGGACAGTAACTCCTGTTCAATCAGGAAATGTTAACCCTTGCGGTGGCTTTCTAACAAACACATGGACATTTACAGATCAATGTAACAATACTATTTCCCATGTTCAAAATATTACAGTACTTCCTGCACCTCCTCCTGTTTTTACCAGTACACTTCCTACAGACCTAACTGTTAATTGTGATGCTGTGCCTGCAAATGCACCTAATTTACTTTATGATAATAATGCTGTGGGGGCATGCCAGATTTCTGGCTCTATTCCGGCAGTTCAAACCGGAAGTTTCAATGAATGCGGGGGAAATCTCGCATTTATATGGCAATTTACAGATGCTTGTGGTAATAGTCTCTTCCACCAGCAGAACATCACCGTTCTGCCAGCTCCACAACCATCGTTTATAAGTCCTCCGGGCCCCATAACCGTCAATTGCGCTGATGTTGCTTCTATTCCTACTAGTCTTAGTTTTACCAATGGAGAAACAGGTACTTGCGAAATATCGGGCTCCGTTCCTGCTCTGGAGACGGGTATCTACGATGCTTGTGGTGGAACAATTACCTACACATGGAATTACACGGATGCTTGTTTGCGCACCATCACCCATTCTCAAACCATCCAGGTCAATCCTGCCGCGGATCCTATCTTTTTGAATCCGCCCCCCGACCTGACGATCAATTGTGGAGAAGCAGTTCCTCCTCCTGTTGATTTGGTATATTCAAACAATGAAACCGGGAACTGCGCCAACGTAGGCATCGCATTCCCTACTGTTCAAATGAATGGCTTGATTACCACTTATAACTGGTCTTACAGCAGCCCTTGCAATGGCAATACGATTACACATACGCAAGTCATTACTGAAAATCAAGCTCCGGATCTCAATATTGCACCCATTCAGGAACTGATCTGTCAGGGAGACGGCTTCGACCTTTCTACTATTGCGGTCACTGACTTGAACAATACGAATCCAACGATTACTTTTCATAGTAACACCCCTGCTACGGCTGCCAATCAGTTGCCTTCGCCTGTGGTCAATCCTTTTATTTCTACGCCCTACTATATCCTGGCAACTAATGCCTCTGGCTGTACAGATGAAGAACTATTTTTCCTTCTCATCGAGGATCTGCCATTTGCTGGTATAGATGGCTTCAGTGATATTTGTTTTAACGCATCCTTTAGCGTAGACCTGTTCAGTTTTCTCCAGGGAAACCCCGTTCAAACAGGGACCTGGATAGATGTTGACAATACCGGAGCAGATCTCTCCAATCCGTATAATGTGGACATGAGTAACATCCCCCCCGGAATCTACGAATTTGATTATGAGGTCCCTGGGACAAGCGTTTGCCCACCCGATGTAGCGACCGTTACACTTGAGTTACTACCTGAGATCATGGTCGATGTATTGGCTATTTCCTGCACCGCTGATCCTGATTTTTATGAAGTTTTGATCAATTCGAATGGTTTTTCTATTGTTAACCAAGGAGGCACTCTTAATGACCTCGGAAATGGGCAAGTTAGCATTACAGACATCCCGATTGATCAAACATTAGTATTGATCATCAGCAATCCCACCAACTTTACCTGCTTTCAGGATCTGTCTATTACTCCTCCGGACTGTGATTGCCCAACTATTGATCCCCCTGTAAATAACGGAAATGCGATTATTTGTGAAGGCGGCCTTATTCCTGAATTATCGGTAAGTGTCAGCTCTGATCAAACAGCTAATTGGTACGGCGCTGCTTCGGGAGGGAATCTATTACTTTCAGGAAGCCTTAGTTACACCCCGGTGGATTCAACACCTGGCATTTACACCTATTTTGTAGAAGCCTTGGATACGTTAACGGATTGTGCTAGTTCTATTTTAACTCCGGTACAATTTACAATAAACTCTAATCCAAATGGCTCAAATGCGACTTTGGAACTTTGTGATGAAAATGGTGACGGTATTGAAACCTTCGATCTATCGTTAGCAGAAACCCAAATAAATACTGATCCAGGATTAAGCTTTAATTACTATGAAAACCTGCCAGATGCTCAAAATGAAGTAAATGAGCTGCCTGTTAACTTTACCAATACGATATCCCCGCAACAAACGATCTTCGTAGTAGTCACAAATGCTTTGAACTGTAATTCGATTGTTGAATTAGACCTAATCATTAATCCTTTTCCAGAAGTTAGTTTGGAAATCATGAACGAAATCTGCTTGAATGATAGCAGTGGAGCATTGAATATCCTTTCAGATACCGGGAATGTATTTAGTTTCGACACTTTGATTTGGACGCAAGATACTTTCTTTAATAATCTAGCTTCTGGAGATTATACCCTTTACGTAGAAAGCGCAGCCTCTTGTCAAATTACAGAAAACTTTTCTATTTTAGAAGGGGTGGAACTGCAACTAACTGAATTCGAGGGTATTTGCAACGATAATGGCAGCAGCAGCGATGGTTCGGACGATTTTTACACGATCTTCTTTTTGGCAGAAAATAACAAAGCCAATACAGGCACCTTTAGCATAGAAGAAGGAGGGAATGTAATTGGTTCTTATAATTATAATCAATTGGACTCCTTGATTTTCCCTGCTTTGGGTCAGAATCTAAATTTTACATTTGTCGATGATTCTACAGGATGTTCCATTGAGCAGGCATCCGGTCCGCTAAACGCTTGCTCCCCTGATTGCCTGATCAGTATTGAGCAATTCACAAGTATATGTGACAATAATGGCACCACAACTGATCCCCTCGACGACTTTTATACGATTAATTTAGATGTGTCCGCTTTAAACGGGGCTTCCACAGGTACCTATGAGGTGCTTCTCAATGGAATGCCGACATATGTTTTTGAATACGATAGCTTGTACACCTTTACATTAGCTGCAGATGGAAGTGAAGTGGAGGTGCTGGTCATTGATAGTGAAAGCTCTGATTGTCAAACCACTCAGGTTTTAAGTGCATTGAATCCTTGTTCAACAGACTGCATCATTAGTTTTGATTCCCTTTCTGCAAATTGTAGCACAAATGGAACAATCACTAATCCTGCAGATGATTTTTATGAAGTAATCTTCATGGCTTCGGCAATCAACCCCGGAGTGGTTGACAGTTTTAAGCTGTTTGCAGGTAGTATTTCTCAAGGAATCTTTTCATATGATGAACTGCACTCAATTAACCTCCCTGCCAATGGCAATGTTGTATTGATTGAAATAACAGATGTCACTAAAACCTCTTGTTTCAATTCACAAAATATAGGCCCCTTAGAGCCTTGCGACGAACCCTGTATTCTCAGCGGCAGCACCAGCAATATTATTTGTGATGACAATGGAACCAATACTGACCCTACAGATGATAATTTCTTTTTTGAATTAGAATTGAACGGTCAAAATACCGGAAGCAACTGGCAATCTACAGATGGTTCCCTTTCAGGAACTTACGACACCTTGTTGACATTTGGACCGCTCCCCATTTCCGGAGGCACTATTAACCTGGATTTGGAGGATGATGTGACGCCAGGATGTATCTTCACATTACAAGTAGATCCCCCTGAGACATGTTCTGACGTTTGTGTACTTGCCATAGACACTTTGGAATATGCTTGTAATGACAATGGAACATTGACTGATCCATCGGATGACTTCTATGAGTTTTACCTGGTAGCTTCAGCTATTAACTCTGGCTCACAAGAACTTTATGAGCTATTTGTAGATAATACTTCGCTGGGAATATTTTCTTATGGCATTGGTGTTTCGTTTACATTGCCAGCAAATGGAAATACTGTAGAGGTTTTTATTCAGGATCTAGAGAGAACAGATTGCAATGTAATAGAGCTTACTCAGCCTCTTAATACCTGCGACCAACAGTGTACCATCGAAGCAACTGTTAGCAATATCATCTGTGATGACAATGGAACAGGCAATGACACTTTGGACGACCTGTTCTATTTTGACCTGACCGTCGAGGGGGAAAACACAGCGAGCGGATGGCAAGCAACAAATGGGTTGATCTCAGGAGCTTATTTAAATCCGGACACCTACGGCCCATTCTTAATAACAGATGGGATTTTGACACTTGACCTGGTCGATAATATTACCCCCACCTGTGTTACCTCCATTAACGTCCAGCCTCCTTTGACTTGTTCCAGCTGTTCTCAAAATGTAGATGCAGGTATAGGAGGAACGCTCACTTGTACAGATACCGTTATCGTTCTTGTTGCAACATCCTCTGAACCTGGTGTTTACTCGTGGACAGGGCCTGGCTCTATTTCCTCCAACACCTTAGAAGTAAATGCGACTTTACCCGGATGGTACTTTTTCACAGCTACTTATGCAGATAATTGCTCCTTTACAGATAGTGTTTTTATTCAAGAAGATGTCATTGCTCCACTTGCGGAAGCAGGACCTTCAGACACGCTTAATTGTGTTGTTACTCAAATTATTTTGGATGGGTCAACTTCATCCCAAGGAGCCAACTTTTTATACAATTGGACTACACAGAACGGAAATATTCTAAATGGCGTAAACAGTTTGGAACCTCTTATTGATGATTCAGGGGTATATCTCCTCCAAGTGACGAGCTTAGACAATGGCTGCACAGCTTTGGATTCGGTAAGTATTCAGCTAGACACATTAAAACCTGTGGCGATAATAGCCCCGACAGACACTCTAAACTGTGAAACCCTAAGTGTTAATATCAACGCTTCCTCTTCAAGTAGCGGCTCTGAATTCGATTATCAATGGACAACCAGTGTCGGAAATATCGTGCAAGGAGAGACCAATCCCACACCAATAGTAAATCAGCCAGGTATTTATATACTGGAAATTACCAACGTAGAAAATGGATGTAGTTCAAGTGATAGTATTCTCGTGACGGAAGATGTTTCTGTTCCGCTTGCTATTGCAAGCGCTCCTGGCTTTCTAAATTGTGAAGTTTCTGAATTGGTGCTATCATCTGAAGGATCTAGTATTGGATCTGATATTATTTATACTTGGACAACTCAGGATGGCAATTTCCTTGCTGGTGAAGATACCCCTTCTCCTACTGTAAATGTACCTGGAACCTACCAGTTACTATTAACCAATAGTCAAAATGCTTGTACAGACTCTGTTACCGTTTTTGTAGCACAAGATACTGTGCCGCCAGTAAGCATAGTTGAAGTTTTTGAAACCCTGGATTGTGAAAATCCATCTATTTTATTAAATGGATCGACCTCATCACAAAGCGCCCAAATCATTTATGAATGGAGTACAAACGATGGAAACTTTGTGGCAGGAACAGAAACTTTGATGCCTTCAATTGATCAGGGAGGGACTTATGAACTTTTGTTGACAGATACCGTGAACAATTGCAAAGCAAGCGCCAGTATTGATATAGTTCCAGATACTCTTTCTCCTCAGTTGAGTATTATTGCTCCAGAACTACTGACTTGCGATGTTACGACCATCAATTTGGAAGCTCAGGCTAACAATATTACAGATCCTTATGAGTTAAGCTGGAATACCGTCAATGGTAATATCGTATCTGGTGATACAACGGCCATGCCTGTAATCGATACTCCCGGAATATATTCAGTGAGTATTGTCAACCTGATAAATGGTTGTTCGGATACCGCAACAGTTTCCGTGGATCAAGACATTTCTACTCCTGATTTTAGTTTTGATATCCCGGATACTTTAAGTTGTTCAGTTAATGAGATAGGTCTTCAGGCAATCGTAATCGGAAATGAAAATTTTGAATACGCATGGGTAACTCAAAATGGCATCATTGGTTCAGGTGGCAATTCCTCATCCCCGATTGTGAGTGCTCCCGGATGGTATGTGCTCACTGTCGAAAACATTGAAAACGCCTGCACTGAATCAGATTCGCTTTTAGTACTTCAAAATATTACTCCTCCAATAGCTAATGCCGGGGCGGCAGACACCCTGAATTGCTATCAACCTGAAATATCTCTAAATGGATCTGCTTCTTCTCAGGGAACAATTTATACTTACCTGTGGACTACAGACAATGGAGTTATTTCATCTGGAGAAACCAGTCTTACACCAAATATTAATGCTGTCGGTGATTACGATTTGTTTGTAACGAATACCATTAATGGCTGTAGCAGTACTGACCAGGTGACCATTTTTCAAGACATTGTGGAACCAGGAGCCATAGCGACAAGCCCGGGGATACTGACTTGCAATGACACAACAATTATTTTGCAAGGTACTACAACTGTTCAGGGAACTGCTTTAGAATACTTCTGGGAAACTTCTAATGGTAACATTATTAATGGTGAAAACAGCTTGAATCCTGAGATTGATGCTCCAGGAATTTACACATTCAACGTATTAAATTCTGAAAATGGTTGTACTTCTATGGATTCCATTGAAGTTGACGAAGATATAGAATCTCCAATAGCAATAGCAAATGCAGATGACTCTTTGAGCTGCTTCAACACCAGCTTACAGCTTACTGGAGTGGGCTCTAGTACAGGCTTTGAATTTATCTATAGCTGGACAACCCAGAATGGAAATATCCTTTCCGGCGGCTCTACCCTAAATCCGACCGTTGACAGTGCTGGAACTTATGAATTGTTGGTTACGAATACTCAAAACGGATGTACTCATATAGCTCAAGTCGAAGTTCAAGATATCACAGAGTTCCCTGAGGTCTTAATCGCTGAACCAGAAATAATGACTTGTGTGCTTACTGAACAAATGCTGGACGCATCAGCTTCTTCCACAGGGCCTTTCTTAGAATATACATGGACTACATTAAATGGAAATATTATTTCAGGAGCCGGCACCTTAAATCCTGAGATTAATGAACCGGGAACTTATGTATTAAATATCCATAACAATCAAAATGGTTGCGAAACTTCAGATAGTGTTGTTGTTAACCAAAACATCATAGAGCCCGACGTTGATGCTGGTAATGCCGAAGACTTAACTTGTGTGATGACCTCGCAAGAGCTCATGGGCAACGCTTCAGGGAATAGTACCAATCTTTCTTACCAGTGGTCTACGATGGATGGAAACATTGTAGTTGGTGCGAATACCTTAAACCCCATTATTGATCAGGCAGGTAATTACTTACTGGTCGTTACGGATAATGAAAACGGTTGTACCAATTCTGATGAAGTAAGCGTGGGGCTAAACCTAATTTATCCCAATGCAAGCATTGCCCCACCTGCCGAGTTGAACTGCGACATCAAGGAAGTTCAGCTAGATGCCACGGCTTCCAGTCAGGGAGCCGTATTTTCAATTGAATGGAGTACAGTTGACGGTAATTTCGTTACAGGTCAAAATACTTTAACTCCGGTAGTTGATCAAGCAGGAACCTATTTCCTATTAATTACCAATCAGGACAATGGTTGTGGAGAATCTGCCGATGTATTAGTCACGCAAGATATTAACCAGCCACAGGTAGATGCAGGAAATCCTTTCACTCTTCCCTGTTTCGAAGATCAATTGCCGCTTAACGGGTCAGTGAATTTAAGTTCTAATGAAATACAGATACTCTGGTCAACTACGAATGGCGCCATTAATTCCGGCAGTAACACATTGAACCCGCAAGTGAGCTCGGCAGGAATATATTCATTGAATATCCTCAATCTTAACAATGGCTGCGAAGCCAGCGATTCTGTTGAAGTTTTCCAGGATTTTCCTCGAAACTTAGCTGCAGAACCTGCCAATCCTCCATGCTTTGGGGAGCTTGGTTCGATCCAAATTACCAGTATTGATGGAGGAACACCTCCATATGAATTTTCCATTGATGGTGGCGTAAATTATTTTAATGGGCAGCAATTCAATGATTTGGAGCCAGGTTTGTACACGGTATATGGGCGAGACGCAAATGGATGCGAGACCTCCCCAATTGAAATTAATATTGAACAAACAGAAGAAATTCAGTTGGTACTAGAAGCCGCCGCAGAACTTCTCTTGGGAGAAACTTATCAAATTGAAGCACAGGTCAATTTTCCGGAATCAGAGATTACTTTTTTAGCATGGACAAATTCTGAAACCCTTAGTTGTAATGATTGCCTGGATCCTGTTGCTTCTCCCTTAATCACTACAGATTACAAGTTAAGCATCGAAAATGGCAATGGATGCCCTGTTTCGGCAACCATAAGAGTTCGTGTGGATGAGCGCCCGGATGTTTATGTCCCAAATGCTTTTTCCCCGAATGGAGATGGTGTAAATGATCTTTTTATGATTTATGCACGTTCAGAAGCTGTTGAGAAAATCCGCAGTTTTTTGGTGTTTGATCGCTGGGGCGAAAGCGTTCATGAATATTATAACTTCAATCCTAATGACCCGGTTAGCGGCTGGGATGGCTTGTTTCGAGGCGCCTATATGAACCCACAGGTCTTTGTTTGGTTTGCAGAGATAGAATTCATTAATGGTAAGGTGGTCTTGTTTGAGGGAGATGTGACATTAGTGAGGTAGGGGGAAAATTCTTCCCTTATTAGCTCACCACCTTTTATTCAAAAAAGAAGGAAAACGACAAACGGTAAACGGGGAACGGTTAACGGTTAACGGTTAACGGCGAACGGCTAGGAACGTTTTGGCCAAAGGCCAAAACGTTAAAAACGTTTCCCGTTTCCCGTTTGCCGTTCCCCGTTAACCGTTTCCCGTTTCCCGTTAACCGCAAAAAAAATAGTTAACTTTGCTTCCATGAATAGAATCAGTATACGCACCGTAGAAGTCGTTCAATACCTAACTCCCTTCCGCGAAGGAGGCTCGCTTCCTGCTTTGGTCAGAGCCGATGATGATAAACTTTACGTAATTAAATTCAGGGGAGCAGGGCAGGGGAAAAAAGCATTGGTTGCAGAACTGATAGGTGGAGAGTTGGCAAGAGCCATAGGTTTGAAAGTACCCGAACTCGTTTTCATGAACCTCGATGATCGATTTAGCAAAACAGAACCCGACGAGGAAATACAGGATTTACTTAAATTCAGTGTAGGGCTTAATTTAGGGCTGGAATACCTCTCCGGTGCCATTACCTTTGACCCCCTCGTATCGGAAGCAGATGCTTTGTCAGCCTCAAAAGTGGTATTGCTCGACGCCCTTATCAGCAATATTGACCGGACACCCAAAAACACGAATCTATTGAACTGGAATAATGAATTGTGGTTAATCGATCATGGTGCCAGCCTATACTTTCATCACAATTGGAAAAACTGGAAAGCACATCTCAATCGTACTTTTCCTAAAGTAAAAGAACACGTTCTTCTGGAACGAGCCAGGCACTTGGAAGATGCAATGCAGGAAATGCAACAATCACTCGATATAGCGACCATCGAAAGCATTATTTCAACCATTCCGGAAGAATGGCTGACAGATGAAGAAAGCGAGCCTGTTTTATCTCCTGAAGAAAAACGCAAGGCCTATATTGAAATTCTTCAAGCGAAAATAGAAAACCTGGAAACCCTGGCAAAAGAAGCTGCAGATGCAAGGTAAAGTGATCTATGAATATTCAGTTATCAGAATTGTGCCGAAGGTAGAAAGAGAAGAATTTCTCAACGTCGGCGTAATTGTTTTTTCTAAACGAAAAAAGTATTTAGGCATTAAATACCATATCGATGAAAAACGGCTAACGGCTTTTTCAAATGATATCGATCTGCCCCTCATTCGCGAATATCTAAAGGCCTGGGAATTAGTCTGTACAGGCGGCCTAAAAGGCGGCCCCATTGGTCAGTGTGAATTATCTTACCGTTTTCGCTGGCTGAGTGCCTACAGAAGTACCATTATTCAAAGCTCCAGAATTCATCCGGGTTTATGTGATGATCCGGAGGAAGTGCTGGAGAAATTGTTTGAATTTTATGTGCTTTAGGAGGGAACAATACAGAGAAACATGAGTCATTCCGAAAATTCGGGATGACTCATGTTTCTATATATTATACATTAAAATACTTTTAAAACGGCGACTTATAAGCATCTTCATTTAAAAACCTTTCATCCGTCAGGGTTTTCATGAAGTTAATTAAATCTTCTTTATCTTGTGGGGTAAGGAACAAGCCGGTTTCTTTGGTATTTAATACTGTAGGATCTGCAGTAGAAGATTCTTTAATGCCCGAATCGTAATGGTCTATTACTTCTTCCAGTGTTTGAAAGCGACCATCATGCATGTATGGCGCAGTAACAGCTATATTTCTCAAGGAAGGAACTTTAAACTTGGCCCTGTCAGCAGGATCATTGGTCACCTCTTCACGACCCAGATCAGTAAATTCCGCATCGGTATCAAGGCCATTGTTCATGTACTCATCATTTTCAAACTTAGCCCCGCCGTGGCAGTGCGCACAGTCGGCGCCTGAAAACTCAGGAAAGAAAGGATTATATTCCATTTCAAAAAGGATCATACCGCGTTCTTCGCTCGCTGTTAGTTCAGCTTCACCAGCAAGGTACTTGTCGTATTTTGAACTGTAAGAAACGATGCTAAGCATGAATTGCTCCATTGCTAATGCCATCTTTTCCGCGGTGATTTCCTCCGAACCAAAGGCCCTCATGAATTGATCTTTGTACATTTGACTATTACTCAGCTTAGCAATGACATTTTCCAAAGTTTCATTCATTTCCAATGGATCCTGAATGGGCTTAAGGGATTGGTCACGCAATAATTGAGCGCGTCCGTCCCAAAAGAATTCATTGCTGTGCCATGCCATATTGAATACCGGCATTGCCTGACGTTTGCCCGGAAGCCCTTCAACACCAATGGAAAACCGTTCCGCATCAGAGAATCCGTCAGGTTGGTTGTGGCAACTTGCACAGGATTGTGTGCCATCGTTGGAAAGCATGGGCTCATAAAACAGCATTCTTCCGAGTTGAATGCCCTGTTCAGTCAACAGGTTATCGGTTGGAAGCTCAGGTTCTGGCAAAGCTCCATATTCAAATATATAGGGAGTTTCGTCGAATGTGACGGGCTCACTGGTGATTACCGTATCTTCTTCATCATTGCAAGCAATAATTACTAAAGCCGCAAGTATAGGAATCAGGAAGTATTTTATTTTTTTCATGCTATTCTTTAAATAAGGGATTACTGACAAAATGATTATCAGTAAGTGATTTTAAAAATAGTATCAGATCGCTTACTTCGGAGTCCGACAAATCCAAGAGGCGAATCAATGGACTTTTATGGGGATGATCCTCTCCACCAGAACGATAATGTTCCAACACTTCCTCCAATGTAGTCAAGGAGCCATCGTGCATGTAAGGAGCTGTTAGTTCGATATTTCTCAAGCTGGGCACTTTGAATAATGCTCTGTCAGATTCTTCTCTGGTAAGTCTAAATCTTCCTTCATCTTCATATTTTTCATATAAACCATTGTTTTCAAAAGCATAGTTAGAGAAATTAAAACCACTATGACATTGAGCACAATCGGTCCGATCACTAAAGAACAGCTCCATACCGTTGATTTCAGCATCCGTTAAGGCCCTTTCCTTATTGTAATTTACAAACTGATCATAGGGGCTATATCCACTTAACAGGCTTCGTTCAAAGCAAGCCAATGCGCGGGTAATCACGAAAGGATCTACCTCGCGGCCATAGGCATCGTAGCTCATTTTTAGGTAAGCAGAATCCTGTTTTAACCGCTCAGCAAGGAGCACAATGTTAAAATCAAATTCATTATGTTCCTGAATAGGTACTAATACCTGCATCTCCAGGGTAGGAACGCCGCCTTCCCGGGTAAAATAGGGATGGTAAGCTACATTAGCCAAAGTTGGAGCATTTCGTGTACCAGAACGGTTTTCCACCCCAAGGCTGAAGGCCAGATCATCGCTGAAAGCCAATGCTGGTTCATGGCAGGAAGCACAGCTTATAGTACTATCTAAAGACAATGCTTTTTCAAAAAACAACCTTTTACCCAACTCCCAGCGCGCGGTCGAAAATGCATTATCTTCCGGAACATCCAATTCAGGGAATCCTTCCGGAATTTCCATCAAGGCCGGCATGTAAAGTGGCTCTATTTCATTCTCTTCCCTACAAGAAATGATTGCAAGAATTACTAGCATGAAATAGAGCCTCTTCATAATTTCTGTCAATGAACGATATTCTTTTTATTTACAAATCAGTTTTTTTGTGCTAACAGGCTGACCATCTTTAATTAAATTAATGAAATATAAGCCTGTTTCTCTGAGTTGTGTATCAATGGTCGTATTGCTACCTAAAGCGTTGAAGTAAGCCACCTGCTTGCCCGTTACATCTGTTATGGACAATTCATAAAGTGAACTTTCTGAAGCATTCAAGGCAATGGTGAAATGACCGCTATAAGTAGGATTAGGGAAGATGGAAAAATCATTTGCTTCCTCTAAATTTACCGTTGAGGTAAGCGCTGTTGATTCACTGAAAACATAATCCCTGAAATTCTCCAAACACTTTTTAGCATCCCCGCTTTCTCCATGCACAATAGCTCCGGCCTTAACGCTGATATCCTCAACTGCTCTTGTGTAATCAGCATCCAGATGGATGGTGATTGAATTACCGATAGCCTCCGCAGAAACCTCTACTTCTGTTTTAAAATAGTTCTTATTACCCAGGCCATGAAACTCAATTGGCTGATTATAATTACTGCTGCCATATCCTTCAAAAGCCACAAAACGATATCCCGAAACCCACCCCCAATGCATTGACGGATACTGTGGAGCTAAAGGATGTAAAGCCGGATAAGTAGTGGGATCCAAGTGATTATGCGCAGAATCTACTCCTATATGGAAGCTTATTTTCTCAACTCTTTCGATATCAAATCCGCCTAGTTTCGCGCTGGTTTCCTCTTCTGCATCTGCCAAAACCCACAAATCAGAGACAGTCATTTCAGCGCCGTTTTCATCGAAAATGGCAATTTCAGAAATGTAGTATTGTAAGCGCGTTACATTGAAGTCTTCGTCCAGATTATTTTTAGCTCCGGCTTCCATAGCGAAATCCTGGTCACCTAATTTATGGTGAATTTTTAGCAGCACATTTTTTTGAGCAAAGCCGCTCATGCTTATCATTAAAGTAGCCGTTAAGATTAGTATAAGATGTTTCATAACCTGTTTTTGTTGTAATTTTTTAACCTAAGTATGGAAGAAGTCAGTCATTTATAATATTGTAGAACAACAAATATAGCATTTTCCTTAATTTAGAAAAATAATATTTGGCCAGCAGAATAGTCCCTCTTGAAGGCATTTCATTTGGTCGCTGTTCTTAAGAAGGTGTTTTCCTTAGAGAGACGCACGCGGTAGCGTGCGTCTCTCTAAGGAAAACACCTTCTTAAGAACAGCGACCAAATGAAATGCCTTCTACCTTTTCCTCAAGTCTTTCGAATTCTACCATAAACAATCCCACACAAAGGCAATAAAAAATGCGGTGCGCGGATCAAAAACTCAAAACTCATCTGATGAACGCTCATCCAGAAAAGAGAACCGGGTGTAATATAAGTGGTCAAGCGGGCTAATGCCGTTAACAGCCCCCAAACAAAAGCATACCATAAGAAGAACTTATCCACCTTGGGCAAAAACAAGCCTATTGCAAGTACAAAATCCATCACGCCAGCAAAGTAAAGAAAGCTTACGGCCTGCGAATTGGAAATATGAAGATTCGTGATCACCATGTGCACAAAGTGCCCGGGAATGGGATAAACCCCCAACGCATAAAGACCATGCCCGGCAAAGGTAACACCCACTATAAGCTTTATCACCCAAACTAGCCTCTCTTTAAAATAATCTCTTTTAAAAATGGCGTATAGTGCAGGAATAAGCACTTGCGAGGTATATTCCATGAGTTGCGCGGCCTGGAATCCTTTATCCAGATAATAACTATATGCCATAAATGCCAATAAAACCGTTGAAAGGAACGATAATAGAACAGGAATACGCCAGAAACGGGTTTCAAATAAGAAAAAACTGATTATTGTAGCCCACAAGAATAAACCGACCGCTTTGCCGTATAAACTAATGGCCCTGTCCGTATCTATATCAGTAACGTAATCAAACCAACTACGACTCGTAAACAAATCCACGGCCCATTTGAAATGATTTTCATCCAGGAAAAATGCCCGGTAAGGAGCTTCAAAGAATAAATGTTGATAGCCACGACCGAAGAGTACGCATGCCGCAGCGAATAAGAGGATTAGGTTGATTGTTCGCATAAAAAGTGAAATTTCTAAGCTAAGCACTCTGACTGGCAATTGCGAAACAGCGCACAGCCAATTCTAATTCTGTAAAAAAGAACAAAATATGTTACAATAATTTTCCACGGCCATAAGAATTAACCTAAATTTAAACCAAACACAATCTAGCATTTACATCATATTGTTAAATTTAAAAATCAAAAAAAATAATTTTTATGAACCGTTTTTACCTAGTACCTTTATTTATTGCTTTCTTATCAACAGCTTCCTTCGGAGCCAATGATAAATACAGAGCTGTCGTTACAGATGATCCTGCAACGACTATGACGATTGGTTGGAACCAAATTTCCGGCCACAGTGTAGCATTGTTTTTCGATGTAGAAGATCATGGGACAGACTATGAGTCTTATGCTAATTTTCAGCTGCCAGATCGCACTGTAATCCACAAATCTATGAACAACTACTTCGTTCGCTTAAAAAACCTTACGCCTGATACGAGATATTACTTCGTTATCGTGGATAGTGAAGGGGTGAGCGATCGTTTTTGGTTCGAAACCTTATCCGATTCTCCTTATGAGCCGATCTCTTTTATTGCGGGTGGAGATTCTCGCCGCTCAGGTTCTGAAACGACTCCACACGACCCTCGGATCGAATCCAACAAAATGGTAAAAGCCTTACGCCCTGACTTTGTAGCTTTCGGAGGAGATTATACCGATAAAAATACAGATGGCCAATGGCAAACATGGTTTGATGACTGGCAGTACACCATTGGCGACGATGGTCGTATGACGCCAATCCTGCCTACACGTGGCAACCACGAGCATACGAATGGAGACGTGGTGAACTTATTCGACTGCCTGTATGATGATGTCTACTACGCAATCAACTTCGGTGGCTCCTTGATTCGTTTTTACACATTAAACAGTATGATCTCTGTAGCAGGTGCCCAAACGAGTTGGTTAGCTCAGGATCTAGAAGATAACAATGCTGCTACTGCCTGGAAGCTAGCTCAATACCACAACACTATTGCTCCGCATACTGCTTCCAAGCCTTATCGTTTTTCACAATACACGCAATGGGCGCCACTTTTCTTCCAATATGCTCTTCAATTGATCATCGAATGTGATACGCACGTAGCACGTAACAGCTGGCCGGTAAAACCATCCAACGACCCTAACAGCGATGGTGGTTTTATCAGAGATGACGTAGACGGCACTGTTTATGCCGGCGAAGGTTCCTGGGGACTGGTTCGCCAGGCTAATGTAGAATATACCTGGACCCGCGAAAAAGGTAGCTTCACGCAAGTAAAATGGGTTCACGTAAACCTCGATTCGATGGTAGTATACACCATCAAATCAGCTACCAGCGACCCTGTAGCACCTGTTGATGACAACAACCGCTTCGAACTTCCTGAAGGTATGGATATTTGGGAAACCGTTAATGGTGACCGGGTGGTCATTAAACGCCCAAATCCACTTTACAATCCTTCAGTAGGAAATGTAGAGCCAGTTGCGTCTCCTGGTCCTAGTTTCATCAACAGTTTTTTCCCGAACCCGGCACAAAATAGTCTAAGAGTTATTTTTAAAGACACACAGGAAATGAGATATCAAGTCCTTTCCAACACAGGCCAGGTTATGGATTCCGGGAACTTCCTGACACAATCCAATATATTGGATCTTAGCAATTTAGCGGATGGCCATTATTACTTAAAAGTTTGGGAGAAAGGAGCAGAAAATCTTTTCCAGGTTAAACGCTTCATAAAGCAATAAGCTTATTTTTTTTACAAAAAAAATGAATAATGATCTGAAGGTTGGAAATGGGCTTAGCCCATTTCCAACCTTCAGATCATTATTCATTTTAAACACCTAAACAAATATGAAAAAACTATTTACACTCTTAATTTTATGCTTGGGAGTACTCACATCTCTCATGGCTCAAGTGCCGTATACCGTTGAATTTACCATTCTCGATGGCGCGGATGATGCAGAAGAGGCCATTCCTAGCGGAGCCATGAATCTTACCAGCTCCGATTTGGAAATGACCATGGAAGGTACAGAGCAAATCATTGGTTTGCGTTTCAATAATATCAACATCCCGCAGGGCGCAACCATTAACAGTGCTTACATCCAGTTCACTACGGATGAGACCGACGACGTTGCTACCTCTTTGGTAATTAATGGAGAATTGACTGAAAATTCTACTAACTTCACCAATACCTTATTTGATATTTCCAATAGAACAACTACTTCTGCGGCAGTGAACTGGGATAATATCCCTGCATGGGATCAAGTTGGTGAGGCTGGCCCCGATCAGGCTACACCGGATTTGACGACCATCGTTGAAGAAATTCTTAATCAAGGTGGTTGGGCTTCAGGAAACGCCATGACTTTTATCGTCACAGGAACAGGTAAGAGAAATGCCATTTCTTTTAATAACGGAGCCAATATGCCTGCTCGCCTGATTATCAATTATGACGTCACAGAGTTCCCTGTAGAAGCTTTTCCGATTAATGAGAGTGCGCTTTGGAAATTCAATGACAGTGGTATGGATTTAGGTACTAATTGGATTGAATTGAATTACGATGATTCTGCCTGGGATTTTGGTCAGGGCCAGTTGGGTTATGGCGATGGCGATGAAGCCAGTACACTTGAATTTGGAGGTGATCCTAACAATAAATTTATTACTTACTACTTCCGTAAAACAGTTACCGTTGCCGATCCGGGTGTATTTGATTCGCTTACGCTTCGTGTTTTACGCGATGACGGAGCAGTCGTTTACATAAATGGAGAAGAGGTCATTCGTACGAATATGCCTGCCGGTAATATTGATTATTTAACAACAGCGAGCAACGCTATTGGCGGCTCCGAAGAAGATACCTACTTCGCTTTCCAAATTGCTAACAATTTGGTGGCTGGTGAAAACATCATTGCAGTTGAAATTCACCAAGCCAATTCAACCAGTTCAGACATCAGTTTTGACCTTTCTTTGGATGGTAATATTTTACTCCCGCCTGCCATTCAGTTGATCCATGGCTCAGCAGATCCATCACTAGAATTCGTGGATGTTTATATCGATGCATTTAATTTAGGTAATTGGGTGAAATTCAATGGAACAACACCAATTCCTTACCTTGCAGGAACACCTTACCTAACAGATCTTCCTCCTGGAACCCACGGTATTGCAATTTCTCCATTTTTACAAAATGACTTCATGTGGAGTGCCACTACTTTCACACTTGAAGTGAATAAGCGCTACATTGCTATGGTGTCTGGGGTGAGAGATACTGCCAATTTTGAAAAAACCTTCAATAGTGGTGAAGCCATTCAGTTCAAAATTCAAGTGAATGAAGTTCCCGGCAATGAAGGTGTAGGCTCTACAGAATGCTTGCCGCTTCTTTTCCACGGCACCACAGACTTACCGAACATTCGTTTAATCGCCGTTGGTGCAGGTGATGCTACCGCTGATTTCCCGGAAGGATTGCCTTATGGCTTTGACTTATTGGGTGGAACGGTAGATGCCCTGCCTTATCCTCTCGTTCAAGTTACTAATAATGAAGGTACGGCGATTTACAGTGAGCATAAAGTAGATCTAATTCCTTTCACTCAGCAAGTCGTGACGATCTTTACATCTGGTTTCTACACCGCGGACGGCGATGCGGGTGTGGATGATGCAAATTATAACTTATATTTAATGCCTGAAGTTGGAGGTCTTGCTATTCCAATGCCTGCTCCGGATCCTCCACAGCCCGGTAAAATCCAGATCATTCACGATTCACCAGATCCGGAATTAAGCGAAGTAGATATTTGGGTAAATGGTCAGAAAGAAGTAGAAGCCCTTGGCTTTAGAGAAGCAACGGCTTTCGTAGATATTGAAGTAGGCATCAATCGGGTAGCGGTAGCTCCTCACAGTACTACAATGGCAGATACAGCCTGGAGTGCTATGGATGTACTCGTAGAAGCGGATCTGGATGTCACAACTTTCCAGGCCGTAGGTCGAACGTACACTGCTGTAGCTCATGGAGCGCGCAACACAGCTCCATTTGAGAATCCTGTAAACGCTGACGTGAGCTTTGGTGTAGCCGTTTCAGAGGCACGCTCTGAAGCAGCGGTGGATACCCTAACCGATCTGCGCTTTTTCCACGGGGCAACCAATGGCCCTGTCGTGGATGCGATCCTTGAAGGTCAGATCATTCCGATTGTTAACGATTTGGAATACAGCAACTACTCTCCGATCTATGTTACCTTGCCAGCAGGCATCAACTATCAAGTTAATCTTACAGATGCGATGGACAATAGTGCGGTTCTTTTCGGTTACGACCTGGATTTGACGGATCAAGGAGGAAAAGCACTGATCGTTTTGGCTTCAGGTATTCTTAATCCTGATCCGGATCAACCTGCCTTTGGCTTGTTCATCATTGACGCAGACGGTGGTCCTGCCACTCCATTGGAGTTGGTATTGAGCAACACCGAAGAAGCTGTGGATTTTGGTAATGTTCAGGTATTCCCAAATCCAATGGCAGAAGTGCTTACCATCTCTGGTAAAGCAGGTTTTGAAAGTATCCGCTTGATAAATATGGAAGGGAAGGTGCTTCGTTTCTGGAAGAATACACCAGCAACTTTTGAAGTTAAAGTGAGCGAGTTGCCGGAAGCATTGTACTTTTTGGAGTTGAGCTCGGAAGGGGAGAATTGGGTTATTCCTGTGGTGAAAAAGTAAGCTGAGTTCTTAAAACATGAGTCATCCCGAGGATTCGGGATGACTCATGTTTTTACAGCAATTCTCGTTTGGGAAATCCAAAACCAAATTTACGCCGCTTCGCGACGATATTTTCTTTTGAGGGAGGCCGAAAGGGCTATTTTGCGAAGCAAAATAGCCCTTTCGGCCTCCCTCTCAAAGGAATTTCGCGCCGTAGGCGCGTTTATTTTTCAAAGCGAGAATCGCTGATGTTTTTACTTTGAAATTTACATTTTTACTAACTTTTGTACCCATTCTAACCCCTTTTTCCAGGTTTTCCACTGATATAACATAACTTCCCGCAGGTAAAAAACCCAAATCAAGCTGGAATTGGCAGGTTCCGAGATGACCTTTGAACGAAAGCAGCTACAGAAAAAAGCATAACAAGTATGAACTCTTTCCGCATTCTCCAGGTTAGCCAATTAAGCCCATCAAGCATCTACAGAACAAGTCTAATGATTAAGTTGAACAAAACATTATACCGATGCCCAGAAGTTCAGAAATCGAAATAAGCCTGAAAGATTTAAAATTTATCGTAGAAGAAGAATTTGAGCAAATCCTGGCTATAGCCCGGTTTAATTTTTTATGTCGCAACTGCAGAGATTCGGAGTCAAGAGAGATGGTTAACTACAAGATTCATCTTACTCGTCTTTACGATGTGGTTTTTACGGGAATCTGCAAATCATGCGGTGGGAAGGTCTACCGGTATTTAGAAATTGGTGAACAGCCGACATTCAGGACAAGAGCACAAGCCTTTAAGGCCTCCCTTTTGTCTTCGAGAGGCTTGCTTCCTAAAAAACGAAGCACCAAAAAATTAACAAGCCTTCATTTCAATATTTCGCTGGAGGAAAGCCAGCCACGTATCTGGAGAACATTTAAAGTGGATACCGACTACCGATTTGACCGCTTTCATCAAGTGATCCAAATAGTGATGGGCTGGAACAATAGCCATCTGCATGAATTTGATATCAATGGTTATCAAATAGGAATGGATCTTCAAGATATCGTTATTGATGCTACGGAGGTGGCGGATGAGACTAAAATCTATCTCCGGGATTTTAAATGGAACCCGGGGGATGTTCTTTATTATTCTTATGACTTTGGCGATGATTGGATACATCGCCTTGAACTGATCGAAACCAGTGAGGCCCCCTTGCCACTACCTGTTTGTACAGGTGGTGAAAATGCTTGCCCACCGGAAGATTGCGGAGGCATCGGAGGCTACTACAACTTGTTGCAAATCCTTAAAGACCCAAACGATCCTGAATATCAGGATTGGATGGACTGGCTGCCGGAAGGTTTTGAGCCTTATAAGTTTGAGCAGGATGCTGTAAATAACGAGTTGGGGTTGTTTGGGGCTTGGCATAAAAAGCATCCAAGGAAGAAGGCTAGCCCTTGGCATCAGATTTAAAACCACGCTTCCGTCTAAGCTATGCCTCAATATCGTCAACCTAAGCCTTTTCTTTGCCTGGCGCTTCAGCGCCAGGTGTCATGTTAAGATTTGCCGGGGCTTTAGCCCATTAATAGCAAAGGGGCTAAAGCCCAAGCCTGATCGTTATTTTCCCCGGCACTGAAGTGCCAGGCTAGAAACATATAAAGA
>CAZHZT010000089.1:0-23666 GCA_964537285.1 uncultured Saprospiraceae bacterium
AAGAAAAAAGTAGATAATCCACTGATTAACATAAATTTGCAAAGGTTTCACGAAAGATGAGCCATTCCGAAGATTTGGGATGACTCTTGTTTAATTAAGGGTTTCTCAAATTGATTTCGACCAAATGAAATCATCTAGAACCCTCATATTGAAGAGATGCTCATTTTTTTTCAAAGAAAAAAATGAGCATCTCTTCAATATCAAACACTGTCCTTCTCTTTATGAGGAGAATTCTGTTGATGCAGTACTATTAATTGATAAGCTAAATAAATACCAATAAATAAAGTAACGGTGGCGAAAAGAATCAGCCATTCATAATATTCCTGGATAATAAAAAAATCGTAGGTTCCATGTACCAGCACAGCACCTAAAAGACCTAAAAAAAGCAATTGATTTTTCCTGCTTGGATTAAACTTGGCGAGACCAACAAAATAGCCCATTATAACGGCAAACACACCGTGGGCAGGTACCGCAGTAAATGCTCTGACAAGGGTTGTCTCCAAGCCATATCTCCAGGCATAAAAAATGTTCTCAATAGTTGCAAAACCCATAGAAATCATGACAGAGTACACAATACCATCCAAGGGTTCGTCAAAAATTTTCTTTGGGTAAGCATAAAGCATTAAAGCTAAGAATTTGACAAGTTCTTCACTCAAAGCAACGATTCCAAAAGAAAAAAGAATAAGTATCCCGAAGTGGTCTGTTCTGTCAAGCCCTGCATTAGAACCAAATTCTTCTAGTTTCAATGCCGGAAAAGTACATAATAACCCAAGAATAAAAGAAATGATTAGATGTTTTACGGGTTCTTTATCATATTTGTCGAGCTTGTAGATCAGGAATGCTATCAACAAACCTGGAATGATCGCTATAATAGGTAGAAGAAAACTCATCTTGGGTTGATTATAGCAGACTTTATTCTGAAATCGTTTTATGTGCAAAAAAGGAAGGGTTCCGACTCCAATCAAGGAATGGTCGCAGCCTGACAGACCGAGCTATTGAGGCGAGGACAAAGCGCAGAGTGGAAAATAAATACACCTTTTTTGTCATATCAACTATTTCAGAATAAAGTCTTGTAAATAAAGAGGGTTTACATTTGGAAATGATCGAAATTACGCCAAAATTGACGTAGCCTTCAAATATACGGTTATCCGATGAAAAAATTTAACCATAAAAGTAAGTCTTATTCCCCTACCAGAATAATACTCCAAAAACTATGGGGCTATCCCACAGCTAAGTTTGGAATTTTTGTGATCACTATTGCAATTGTGATTGCCCTTGGAGGATATTTATTTTCATTAGATAAAAGCCCGAATGCTAATCAGCAATTACTGGAAGTTGCATTGCAACCGCCAGGTTTCTCTGTAGAGGTTCTGGGGGTGAGGAAAAATTTCCGCGTTGAAGAAGTTTCCTTCTTTGAATTTATATTTTTTGGAAAACCTCAGAAAAATCAACTCATTCCCATTCAATCCTATGAATTTAAAGGAGACTCGGTAGTGGTTCAACCTTTTAATGATTTCACAGATCCGAAGAAAAATGCTTTTCATCTGGCAGATGTCATCTATCCAGTAGAAAAAATAACGAAACAGGGAAATTCTTTTATAATTGAGGATATTAATCAGGTTCAAGTAGCAACCAACCAGCAAGAACTCAGGTCTCTAATTACAAAAGACAAAATTTACAAAAGGGTTTTTCCTTTAGGAACTGACAAATTTGGCAGGTGCATCTACAGTCGCCTGGTAATAGGTGTTCGAATTTCTATTGTAGTAGGAATCATAGCGGTAAGTATTTCATTAATTATAGGAATCCTGTTAGGCGCGCTGGCTGGATATTTTGGTGGTAAAATAGATGATTTAATTATGCTATTGGTTAATACCATTTGGTCAATTCCTACTTTACTAATGGTCTTCGCAATCGTTATGGCATTAGGACGTGGAGCGGGGAATGTGTATCTTGCTGTTGGATTAACTATGTGGGTAGATGTAGCAAGGATAGTAAGAGGTCAGATAATAGAAGTAAAGCAAACCAGCTTTGTCGAGGCTGCAAAAAGTTTGGGGTATAATCATAATCGAATTATCTTCGTACATATGCTGCCAAATATTATCGGACCTATAATGGTGATCGCTTCTGCTAATTTTGCGACTGCCATATTAATAGAAGCTGGTTTGAGTTACCTTGGTTTTGGGGTTAATCCACCTACGTCATCCTGGGGAAATATGCTTAATGAAAACTATGGATATGCTGTAAGCGGGAAACCCTATTTGATTTTGGCTCCTGCTCTGTCTATTATGGTTTTGGTGCTGGCATTTAACTTATTAGGTAATGCTCTGAGAGACGCTTTTGATGTAAAACTTAAATAAAGGTCAAACAATTTTTCCAAATATATTTTTATGTCTAGTTTTGAAGAAATAAAGAAGGGTATGTCTAAACTAGAATCACTAGAACGCGAACTACATCTTAAGCAGTTACAAATTAATCGGTTGCTGAATATTACTCAGGCCATCAATAATAATGTCTCGGCTAAGGATCTATATAATATGTATACCTCCTTTCTGAGTTGGGAGATGGGAGTGAAAAAGATGGCTTTATTCGTCACTGTAGGCGATATATGGTTTTGTGCTTCCTCTATCGGGATTGACAGATCATTAATAGATATTAATATAAGCGAAGAGTTTACAAGGTTTGAACGCTTAAAGAATCTTGAAGAGAACGAACATCCGTTCTTTAAAGAGTTTGATGTGGTAATACCAGTTTTACATAAAACATTTCCGATTGCTTATACCTTTCTTGGCGGCTTTGAGGAAAATGAAGATATGTATAATAAGGTACAATTTATCACTACTATCACGAATATCATTGCGGTAGCTATTGAGAATAAGCGTTTATTTAAACAACAACTAGAGCAAGAACGTTTGCGCCAGGAAATGGAACTGGCAAAGCAAATGCAAGAGATGTTAGTACCTAGTGTACTCCCCAAAAGTAATTGTTATGAATTGGCAAGCATTTATATGCCTCATCTCAGTGTAGGCGGCGATTATTTCGATTATATTGAACTGGACGACGATACATTTGTATTTTGTATAGCCGATATTTCAGGTAAGGGATTGGCAGCGGCTTTGTTAATGGCTAATTTCCAAGCATATTTTCATGCTTTAATTCAAAAAAGAGAATCGCTTGAATGTTTCGTAAGAGATCTCAATACTTCTGTTTATAAGATAACTAACGGAGATCGGTTCCTCACTTTTTTTGCCGCTAGATACGATCGTAAAAAGAAAGAGCTTGGCTATGTTAATGCCGGTCATAATCCTCCTGTTATGGTTCATGAAGGGGAGGTTGTCATGCTTGACAAAGGCTGTACAATATTAGGATCTTTTACTGAGCTGCCTCAAGTAGAAGAAGGCCTTGAAAAGATCGATGGTGAAACGCTTATTTTAGCTTACACAGATGGCCTTACGGATATTCGAAATGAAAGTGGAGCGTTTTTCGATGAAAAATTTGTAGAGGAATTTGCCGTTAAGAATGAAAAATTAAATGTTCAACGATTCAATGAAGCATTGCTGAAGCGAATTGATGCATTCAAAGGGGAAGCAGAGTACCCGGATGATTTTACAGTGCTGACGTGTAAAATTTTTGATTCTTAAACGAAAACTGCCGGTAGTAGTTGGTAACTGTGTTTGATTTGTAAAACAGTGTATCCGTATACAGTACTCTAAATTTTACCAGCTTTTGTCGCTTAAAGTTTTTTCCTCATTTGATTTGGACTATTTTTATCAGCAGACTTTTTTAAGAGTTTTAGTTCTTTATGTCAAAGAACTATTTTTTCTGTGAAGTTTATAAATATTGATAATGAAGAGCAAATACACTGCAGGCATTTTAGCTTTTTTGTTTGGTGTTTTTGGAACGCATAAATTTTATTTGGGAAAAAGTTCTTCCGGTTTTTTTCGATTGGGTTTATTTGTATTCTCAGCTTTTACAATCGCTGCATTTGGCCGGTTTTTGTGGCTGATTCTCATGATCTTGGCATTCATTGAATCTATTGTTCTGTTCGCAATGGATGACAGTGAATTTGATGAAAAGTACAATAAAGACAGTCTGAGGTCAAGAAGGAGAAACAACAGAGATTTTAACCGTCAAGGTGAAAGGGAGAGGAATGAGCGTTTTCGGGAAGAATACCGGAGAGCACAAAGAAGCGCTGATCGTCCGGTTAGGAAGCAGCATAGGTCAGTAAAAAAAGTTAACCCGCACAAGCGTACTGGTATACAAAAATATAAAGATTATGATTACGAAGGAGCTGTTGAAGAATTTGAAAAGGCCCTGGAAATTGATTCTGAAGATGTAGCTACTCACTTCAATCTGGCATGTGCTTACTCTCTGATAGAAAACGCCAATAGGTCCATTTTTCACTTAGCGAAAGCTGTAGAATTAGGCTTCGATGATTTCAACCGGATCCATCAACACGATGCATTGGCTTACCTCAGAGTTCAGGAAGAATTCGAAACTTTTGTGAAAAATAAGTATAAGCTGCCTCAACCACCAGAGCCTCAACCGGCTCAACTTGAAAGCCCCAAAGAGGATTTACTCGACGACCTCAAAGAGCAGCCTACGATTTTAGAACAACTAAGCAAA
This sequence comes from uncultured Saprospiraceae bacterium, assembly GCA_964537285.1. Taxonomy (GTDB): domain Bacteria; phylum Bacteroidota; class Bacteroidia; order Chitinophagales; family Saprospiraceae; genus CAZHZT01. Next base: position 4,624 of record CAZHZT010000089.1, read on the forward strand.
CTTGGCGATCTCAAAGAAAGAGGGATCATTACTGATGAGGAGTTTCAATTGCAGAAAAAGAAAATATTGAGATAATCCCTCTTTTTCGAAACTAGTAGGTGCTTCACAAACGTTATACTGTAATAAAATAATATACTGATTGAAAAAAATGATAGCCGCAGAGTTAATATCCAAAGAGATTATTCCCCTAAGAACATCAGATACAGGAGATGAAGCCCTCAGTATAATGAATGAGTTTTTTGTTCGTCAGCTTCCCATCGTTAATAATGAGCAACTACTGGGTTTAATTTCAGAAGATGATATCCTTAATCATGATGTTGAAGAACCGGTAGGTTCCTATCAACTCTCCATGTTGAAGCCATTTGTACAGGAAAATGCTCATATGTTCGAAGTACTCAACATTATGAGTAAATATTATCTGACTGTAATTCCGGTTATAGACGAAGAGAACAATTACAAAGGATTGATATCTCAGGAAGATCTAATGCACTATTTTGCTAAAATGGGCGGTTTTGCTGAATCCGGAGGGATAATTATTCTCGAAATGTCGAAAATGGACTATTCACTGGTTGAAATAGCACGTATTGTAGAATCTGAAAATGCAGCCATCCTTACCTCAATGGTTCGTTCATCGGAAGATTCAACGCGAATTGAAGTTGTTTTAAAGCTGAATAAATCTGAATTATATGGTATTATCGCCGCTTTCGAGCGTTTCAATTATTATGTAAAAGCTTCTTTCCTTGAATCGCCCTATTTTGATTCTCTAAAAGAGCGGTACGAATCCTTGATGAGGTATCTCAATATATAAAACGGAAAAATTCATTACCATTGTTATTCGATCTTTCTCAGGTGTTTTTTTCTTACTGATAGCTCTTAATGTTTCCTGCCAGGGCAATTACATTAAGATCGGGCAGCTTTCCTTTGAAGGTAATAAACTTACAAAATCACACATTATTGAACGGGAGCTTACCTTTAAACAAGGGGATAGCCTCCTCATCGATGATCTTCCTGAAATACTTGAGAACAATGAAAAACGAATTCTTAACACAGGCCTTTTTTCTTTCGTAGAGCTAAAGCTCCTGGATTCAACCCACCAGAATATTTATAAAAATCTGGCAATTCAGGTAAAAGAAGACTGGTTCATTTATCCAATACCCACGATTGAATTTGCTGATCGAAACTTCAATGTTTGGTGGCAAGATTTTGACGCCGACATCCGAAGGATCAATTACGGAATTTTTTTCTACCACAAAAATCTTTCAGGTCTTTCCAATTTTCTTAAAATTGTGATCCAGGGAGGTTATACTGAAAAATATGAGTTAGAATATATCCTGCCAATGTTCAAGCGAAATCGGAAAATCGGTTTTCAATTCAATATCCTCTATTCTTCCAATAAAGAGGTAGCCTACAATTCCATTGATAATAAACTTGAGTTCTTTAGAGCAGAGTCGGATGTTCTTCAGAAACGTTTCCGGCTAAGGGGAGGGATTATCTTTCGGCCCAAGCTCAGGGAATGGCATTTTTTGGATGTATTTTTTCATGAAAACAGCGTGGCCGATTATGTTATTCAGGAACTGAATAGCGCCTTTTTTCCTCAAAATTCAAACTTCCAGCGTTATTTTTCCCTCCGATATGAGTATAATTGGGATAACCGGGATTTCATTATTTTTCCTCATAAAGGAAACTACCTGGCGCTCGCATTCCTAAAAGAAGGGTTTGGCATTTTTGACAAAACCAACAGGGCTTCCGTTCAGTTCGCGTACAAAAAGTATATTTCTTTGGCAGAAAGATGGGTAATTGAGAATAATGCTAAAGTAAAGGTTGGGCTGATCAGAACGCAACTAGGTTTTTTTAACAATAAAGCCATAGGATATGACGAGGATTATTTACGGGGCTATGAATTATATGTGATTGATGGCCTGGATTTTGGGTATTGGAAAAGTTCAATTCACTTTAAATGGTTGGATAAGACTTTTAAGTTGGGTAAATTATCTCCATTGAAGGCCTTTAAAAAAATACCGGTAAAAGGATATATTAGTTTAAACTCTGACCTGGGATATGCAAACGATCCTTATTATGCTACGGATGATCCCTTAACTAATCAGCTTTTATGGGGGGGAGGCTTAGGCCTGAATTGGGTATTTATGAGCGATAAAATTGTTCGTTTGGAATATAGTTTTAATGAATTAGGAGAAAATGGGCTATTTTTACATTTCCAGTTAGGGCTTTAAATCGATTTTTCTATGCAGGTGGTCATTTACAGCAAAGTTTTCAAAATTAAGGATCTGCCTTACATACAAAGGTTATTTGATGTACTGCATGAAGAGGGGATATTCGTGTACGTTTATGAGCCGTATCTTGATGATATCAAGGGAAAAGTTGATTTCAAGCAAGTTGTGGCTCCCTTTCAAGGGTACATTGATTTGAAAATCAGAAAAATTGATTGTGTAATAACACTAGGCGGGGACGGTACCATATTGAGCGCTATAACGGAGATCAGAGATAGCCAGGTACCTATACTGGGAATAAACCTGGGGCGCTTAGGTTTTCTGGCAAGTATTGAAAAAAAGCGGATCAACGAAGCAGTTCTTGCTCTAAAGAGCGGAGCATTTACTTTTGAGGCAAGAAGCTTACTTTTTTTAGAGTCCAATAAACCTATTTTTGGAGAAACGCAGTTTGCCCTTAATGATTGTACATTGTTAAAACGGGATACTTCTTCAATGATCAATATTAAAACTTATATCAACGGGGATTATCTTAACAATTATTGGGCCGATGGATTAATAGTAGCTACTCCTACCGGATCTACAGGGTATTCCCTAAGTTGCGGAGGGCCGATCATCTTCCCAAACTCAGGAAATTTTGTCATTACTCCGGTAGCTCCACACAACCTGAATGTACGACCTATTGTCATTTCGGATAATTCGGTCATTTCTTTTGATATCCAGGGCAGGGGAACCAACTTTTTATGTACTCTGGATTCTCGCTTTGAAACCATAACTTCCGATTATCAGCTGGCGGTTCGCAAATGTGATTTTAAGGTAAAGCTTGCTAAGCTCGATGATTACAGTTTTATGAAAACGATTCGAAATAAGCTAACCTGGGGCATAGATTCCAGAAATTCATAAATCTTACAAAAGCAAGAAATAATACCATGTTGATAAGCATAGAAAAAGATGGAGTATTGTACACAGCAGATTTGGATCAGCCAATTGATATATCTATCCCGCTAACTGAGTCAATTGATCAGGTTAATTGTTTTTATGCTCCTCCTTTTCAAACTTCTCCGGTTGTTGCTGGTTCATTTATTGGATCTACCCGGCAAGGCGGTGCGCTGAACTTTTTAAATGTTAAATTAAATCCACACGGGAATGGAACGCACACGGAATGCGTTGGACATATTGCAAAGGAATTTTATACAATTAATAAAACTTTAAGAAAATTTTTCAACTTTGCAAGGCTTGTATCTGTTTATCCCGTCAAACAGGAAAATGGAGATCGAGTCATTCAATTAAACCAAATTGAAGACTCTGTAAAAAAAGGCGAGGTTGACTCAGTAATTATCCGAACTCTTCCGAATAGTGATCGTAAACTAAGTATGAACTACTCGGGAACGAATCCTCCTTTTGTTGATGTTCAAGCGATAAAGTTCTTGGTCGATATGGGAATAAAGCACTTATTGATCGACTTACCTTCTATTGATCGGGAGGAAGACGAAGGTGCTCTCGCTGGCCATAAAGCTTTTTGGAAATATCCGGAAAGCCCAAGGCTTGATTGCACCATAAGTGAACTGATCTACGTACCTGATTCTATCAAAGATGGAATATACTTATTAAATCTTCAGATAGCCGCTTTCGAAATAGATGTTAGTCCAAGTAAGCCAATATTATATGCAGTAAAGAAAAAGTAACAATGTCAGTTTTTCCTCCAAAGTATCGAACCAAGATATATAAAGCCTTCAAGAATATTGAAGAAGGCGAGCATCATACTATGATTCGCTTCTATGAGGAGCATGAAAAGGTGATTGAACAGCTTGAAGACGATCAGTACTTCGAGCTGATGAACTATTATTTGAAGTCTCTTTTTTATGTTAGTGCTTACAGGAAGTTTATCTCTAAAGTAGATGAAGCCATCGAATTCTGTATAATTTATAACATTGATGCTTTTGAAGGAGAAGACGTATTTCAGCATTTACTTTTCAAAAAAGCAGCGGCCTATTATCAGCTGATGGAAGATGAAAAGGCAATACATGTGCTTGAAGAGTTAGTAAAAATCAACCCTCATATTCCTATTTATCAGCGATTTCTAAGGAAATGCCTTCGCAGGCATAATCCAAGATTGATTCAGAACACGCGGGCTCTAGGCATTTTCCTGTTTTTGTCGGCAGCTATTGTAATATGTGTAGAAATTTTATTCGTTCGAAATTTTTATAAAAATGCAGTTGATAGCGTAGAGTTCGGAAGAAATCTTCTATTTATTGCGGGAGTCTTATTTTTAGCTGGCGGAGAACTCTTCCATAGGTCAAGGATATATCTAAATGTGAATCGTTTTGCAAGACTTTGTAAAGAGAAAAAAGATTAAGGGAGCTGTTCTAATAATTGATCTTTGCCCTAAGAAACGTTTTATTTTTAGAAAAATCCTTTTTTAAGACAGCTCCTACACACCTATTTATCTTAATAAAAGAACGGTTCCTTTCTTCTCGATCCTCTCTCCCGTAGGTATCGAATAAGATATAAAGTAGAGGTAAGTGCCTTGAGGTATTTCCTGGCCATTCATACTCCTGCCGCGCCAGGCTTCGTTAATGTCGTTTGTAATGAATAATTCTTCCCCCCAACGGCTATAAATCACCATCGTGTAATCGGTAACAGATTCAGAGAAGAGAAAAACAGGCTTGAACTCAGGGTTCCGGCCTCTTGGAGTAAAAGCATTCGGAATGAATATCTCGGGGATCTGATCGATACAAGTTAAATTGGATTGGGAACTTATTTCCAATGGTGCTTGCTCAGGAAGTTCTAAAGTTGCAATAGCCCTAACAAAATAACAGCTACTCTGATTAGATTGATCAGTGACATCAAGAAAGTGAATAAAACTGGTGTCGGAAGGTGCTAAAGTGGCGATTAATTCAGGCAGAAATCCTTCTCTGAATCGAAAGAGCCTGTATTCTTCTACATTTGCAAAGGGATGATCAAAGGATGTCCAACTCAGGGTGTTGGATTCTTTATTTTGAGCAAATCCCTGAATAAAAACACTCGAAGCATAAGAAGACCTATCTACCAAATCACAATCATCTGTTGTCTCAATACGATAGAACAAATTTTGAATTTGAGCTGACCCAGCCTCGATCAAGACGGAATTGTTGGTAAACAGAGGAGGTGGCCCGGGAGAAACATCAAGAGCAGAACTTAAGCTTGTTGTATCTGCTCCGGAAAGTAAGAAAGCGCTTGTAAGTTCGGCATTTTCATTCCAGGTCCAGTCAATTTTTACCTGATCGAACCCTTGAAAAGAGACATTCGTGATGTAAAAATCTTTCACAGCCTGAACCACATCGGAAGTAAAGCAGGCTCTGTTTGATAAACTTATATCTTCCAGGTTTCCGCTAATAGCTTGTACAATGAAGCAATAATCAGTTTTGTCATCAATTCTTTCAAAAGAATACGACACTGCATTCGGGCCTATAGTGTCAACAGCTTCAAAAGCTCCTCCATTTTCACTCACTAGAATAACGTGGCTTTGAATACCATCTTCCCAATTGCGATAAAGTCGCCAATTTAGTTTTGCTGCTCTTTCACATCCTTCTGCAGAAGCCTCCAGAAATAAGGTATTCTGAGGTAAATTAAATAAACTGGTATTTCCGCATTGATCGAGTGCCAGAACAAAATACGTTTCAGGGCCTTGATTGGGTGATGATAGGCTGTCGATATAAGATGTTTGGCCAAAAACAGTATCGACCGGGATGGTTCCCAAAGGAGTTTCACGATAAATAATGTATCCAATAGTTTGTGGCGAGTTACTAATTTGCCATCGAACTATTGCCAAGTCGTTTTCTACAGAAACACTGGAAATGGGCCCCATATCCAAAGCAAGATTGCTAAGCGTATCCGAAGGAATTTGTTGCTGGCCCGGGCATTGATAATTGCTTAATAAATAGTAATAACGAGCTTGGCCAAGTAAATTCGGATGAACAAATTCCGTAGTGGCTTCGTCGGTAATGGTCGCTAACAGATTGAAGGGTCCGTCGGGTGATGTACTGAAATAGACTTCATAAGCGATGAAAGGACCGCAATTGTTAACAGGCATTTCCCATATAAGCGAATCATTTTTTATACAAAGAAAATCAGGGGGGGCTATTTGTGCATTGATCTCTTCACTCAAAGAGAGCGATAGTAACACAAACAAGCATATATGTTTAATGTGTAAAGAACAAGTCTTTGCTGAAAATGCCACGAATTCAGTTTTTTTAAAATCGATCAATTAATAATTCTAAACTTAGGGTTGCACAAAAAATAGTTCTTTGGTCTTGTAAGGAAATATTGCTTGGATAGACGCCCTTCTTGAGGTTTTTCGAAGAAAAACCTCAAGAAGGGCGTCTATCCAATATAAAATATTCCTGTCGGGAGCAAAGAACTATTTTTTAGATAGACCTCATTCCTTGTCGCTGTTTGGTTTCATTTTATCTGAAAACTTTTTTTCCAGTTCCTCCATTGTGTATCGATCATGCAGCTTATAGCTCATTAGGAGGACGTCTTCCTGTTTTTTCTCGAAATAAACGAGGCCCATATTTTTTCCATAGTATTCCTGCCCGTTTATGGTGAGTTCTTGAACACCTTCTTCGTTGGTAGAAATAATTTCTTTTATATTAAAAACGGCGCAATTTATTTTTTTGTTATTCAAAGTAAAATCCTTAAAACCTTTAAAACGCCGGTTTCGTATCAGCGTGGCTGTACGCCCGGGAACAGCAGGGTCAGAAAATTCGGTTTTAAACAATAGAATGGTATTCGTGTCGGTTTGTTCGAAGGAAAAGACATTAGGTTCGATTATATTGATATCTACTCTGGTTTTCTGATTGCTCGTATCCGGCAGGTAGAGAATATAGCTTTTCATTAAGGTTCCGCTTGTAACTACTTTTTCCCTGAAAAACTGCCCTACTTCGAAAGAAGCATTGTAATATTGACCTGTAAAAAATAGAGAGGAATCGGTTTGAAAGGTACAATAATACCAATATTCAGGGCTCAGGGAATTATTTTCTGCTGCCCGGTATTCATAAACAAGTCCTTCTTTTAAGGTTTCGACGGGAAAGTAATAATCCTTAAGAGGATATTGCTCGCTTTGGTTGCAAGCGAGGAAAACAGTCAGGATTATAAAAGAAAAATACCTTGAGAAAACTTTTAAGAATGCTTCTTTATTAATAAATGTATTCATTATGTCTTAAGTTCTGATTATTTAGCAAATAAGTGCCAAAAATAAAGTGAATTGTACCTTTTCGCGCCATTATGACAGTAAAAAGTATTTAATTTACTCTGGTATAATATCTGAGAAGGTAAATAAGTTGAGTAACCCAAAGCAAAGATATCTTATATTTGTTCGCGTGCTTAAAATCTATCGTTCTTTGGCAAATTGTGTGGAACTTCAAAATGATAAGCCTTGAATGCCCTTTGGGCTGAAAGGCTTATCATTTTGAAGTTCCATTTTCCACAATTTATGTCAAAGAACTAAAATCTATAGAATAGAATTTTTCTTCAGGAGCTAATTTTGACTCATTAGACTTGTTCTATAGCTGCTTAGTAACTACAGAGCAAGTCTTGTATAACAGTTGCCAGCACCTAAGTCATCATAAAAAAAATACCAATGTTCAATTTTATTGGAAATTCGTTTAAGAAAATATTTGGAACTAAGTACGATCGTGATATTGCAGCATACACACCTATCGTTGATGAGATAAATGAGGAGTTTGGACGATTGAGTGGACTTAGCCACGATGAACTTCGCCAAAAAACAGTTGAATTCAGAGAGCGTATTAAGGAATATCTGTCTGAAGTAGACGAGGAGATTATAAGAATTCAAAGTGAAGTAGATGCGGAGGAAGATATTTTTCAAAAAGAAGATCTTTTTCGCCAGATTGATGAGCTTCGCAAAGAACGAGATAATCATCTCGAAGATATTTTGAAGGAAATCCTTCCGGAAGCTTTTGCTGTTGTAAAGGAAACCGCCAAAAGGTTCACTGAAAATGAAAAAATAGAGGTTACGGCAACCGATCACGATCGGGATCTGGCTGCTAAAAAAAGTTACATAACTATTGATGGAGATAAGGCTATTTATCAGAATAGTTGGGTAGCTGCCGGTGGAGAGATTTCCTGGAAAATGATACACTATGATGTCCAATTGATTGGGGGTATGGCGCTCCATGAAGGTAAAATTGCCGAGATGGCTACTGGTGAAGGTAAAACGCTTGTAGCTACTTTACCCGCCTACCTGAATGGCCTTTCCGGACTAGGAGTTCACGTAATTACGGTTAATAACTATCTCGCAACCAGGGATGCTGAGTGGATCGGCCCTATCATGGAATTTCTCCTTCTGACAATTGATTGTATTGATAAATACCCTCCTCACTCCAGTGGCCGTATCAAAGCTTACCGTTGCGATATTACTTATGGTACTAATAACGAATTCGGTTTCGACTATCTGAGAGACAATATGGTGCGTTCCATGGGGGAAATGGTACAAAGGAAGCACCATTTTGCCATGATTGATGAGGTGGACTCCGTTCTTATTGATGATGCCAGAACGCCCTTGATTATCTCTGGTCCTGTTTCCGGAGGAATGGAAACACAGGAATATCAGGATCTGAAACCCAAAGTGGAAAGACTTATTGCTACACAAAGGAAGCTCGCTACTGAATATCTTGCGGAAGCCAAAAAACTGATCAAAGAAGGAAGCACAGGCTATCAGGAAGGAGAAGGCGGAATGGCTTTGCTCAGAGCTCATCGCGCGCTTCCAAAATACAGACCTTTAATAAAATTCTTAAGCCAGGAAGGGGTGAAAGTTACTTTGCAAAAAACAGAGAACTTTTACATGCAGGAGCAATCCAAAAATATGCACCTGGTAGATGAACCGCTCTATTTTACCATTGAAGAGAAAACCAGATCAGTAGACTTAACTGAAAAAGGGTCAGAGTTCCTTGCACGAGGCAATGATGATCCTATCTTCTTTATCATGCCTGACATTGCCACCGGGATGCAGGAAATTGACGAACAATCTGAGCTATCAGATGAGGAGAAAATGGAGGCAAGGGAAAAATTGTCACAGGATTTTTCTATTAAATCCCGTCGCCTTCACTCTGTAAGTCAGCTTTTAAAAGCTTATACTTTATTTGAAAAGGATGAAGAATATGTCGTTCTGGAAGGTCAGGTAAAAATCGTGGATGAACAAACCGGCCGTATCATGGAAGGTCGCCGTTATTCTGATGGATTGCACCAGGCGTTGGAAGCTAAGGAGAGTGTAGAAGTCGGAGATATCACCCAAACTTATGCCACGATCACCTTACAGAATTATTTCCGGATGTATCACAAATTGTCTGGAATGACCGGTACTGCGGAGACGGAGGCAAAGGAGTTATGGGAAATCTATGAATTGGATGTGGTTGTTATTCCAACTAACCGCCCGATCGTTCGGGATGATAAAGAAGATTTGGTGTTCAAAACAGCCCGAGAAAAGTTTAATGCAGTTATTGACGAAGTAGTGCAACTGAGTAATGCTGGCAGGCCTATTCTTGTAGGTACCACTTCGGTTGATGTATCTGAGAAGCTAAGCCGTATGTTGAAGTTGCGCGGCATCGATCACAATGTATTGAATGCCAAACAACACAAGCGCGAAGCAGATATTGTTGCAGAAGCTGGTCAGCCAGGAAAAGTGACCATTGCGACCAACATGGCAGGGCGTGGTACGGATATCAAGCTTTCTCAAGAAGTTAAAGACCGAGGCGGCTTAGCGATTATCGGTACCGAGCGGCATGATTCTCGAAGAGTTGACCGTCAGCTGCGCGGTCGTTCAGGGCGTCAGGGAGATCCGGGAAGCTCTCAGTTTTATGTGTCCCTGGAAGATAACCTTATGCGCCTATTCCATTCGGAGAGCATTGCCAAGTTGATGGATCGGATGGGGCATAAAGATGGTGAGGTTATTCAACATAGCATGGTGACCAAATCCATTGAAAGAGCACAGAAGAAAGTGGAGGAAAATAACTTCGGGATTCGTAAGCGACTTTTGGAGTACGATGATGTAATGAACATCCAAAGAGAAGCTATTTATAAGAAAAGGATTAATGCTTTAAGTGGAGAGAGACTTGAAGTGGATTTGAACAACATGTTCATGTCACTAACCGAAACCATGGTCGAAGACTATAAGACCAATGCGACCTTTGCTGAGTTCCGCAGAGAATCGTTAAGGGTATTTGGTATGGACCCTGAGATGGATGAAATGTATTTTGTCGATGCTCCGTTAAACGAAGTTGTTCATAAATTTCAGGATCAGTATTTCGAATTTTATCATAGAAAATCAGACCGAATTGCTGATATACTTTTACCGGTTGTTCAGGATGTTTATAAGAATCAAGGCCATAAATATAAAAGAATCGCACTTCCTTTTTCAGATGGATCCAGCAACGTTTTGCCTATATCTGCTGAACTTGAAAAAGCAGTAAAGACCAAGGGGAAATCCATTATAAAGGATATTGAAAAAACAGTAACCCTTGCCTTTATCGATGATGAATGGAAAGGGCACCTTCGCTCGATGGATGAGTTAAAAGATGCTGTTCAGGCAGCTTCTTTTGAGCAAAAAGACCCACTGGTGGTCTATAAAATGGAAGCTTACGAACTATTCGAGCAGTTGATTTACCGGGTAAATGAAAGTGTTACTTCCTACCTGGCAAAGGGTAATCTTATTCTTCAAGATCCCGATAAGATTGAAGAGGCTAAGACTCAGAAAACAGATACGAGGAAGCTGCAAACCAATCGATCTGCGGATGCTGCGAAGGCAGCTGCCGCTGCAGCAGGTGGAGAAAAGGCAAAGCCAGAAACGTTCAAACGCCAGAGTAAAAAAATTGGACGGAACGATCCTTGCCCCTGTGGAAGTGGTAAAAAATACAAACAATGCCACGGTAAGGCATAGAAATGATTGTTAAAAACATGAGTCATTCCGATACAGCGTGAAACTCCTTTGAGAGGGAGGCCGAAAGGGCAATTTTGCGCCGTATCCGGAATGACTCGTATTTATTATTTCTGTGCCTTGGCAATAAGGTACACGGCTATTCCGGCAAATAAAATATTAGGGATCCAAACGCCCAGGATAGGAGGAATTAGCTGACTCACAGCGAACGTTATAGAGAATTTTGACAAAAATACATAAATTGCTCCCAAAGCAATGCCAATAGCTAAGTGAAAACCCATCCCTCCCCGCATCTTTCGCGAAGCTACCGATACTCCTATCAGAGTGAGAATAATGATGGTAAAGGGTTCTGCTGTTCTACGGTGTACTTCTACTTCATATTTTTTTACATTGGCTACTCCTCTTCTTTTTTCATTGGCGATGTACTGTTGAAGTTCCGGCGTGTCCATCATATCCTTTTGGTTCTTGTATTCCACAAAATCTTCAGGGGTCAGGTTGAGGACAGTATCTAATTTTTCGCCAAAAGAAATCGTTTCTTTTCCTTCGGAGAAAGTGCGTAACTCAAAATCTTTGAAACTCCACTTGTTGGGCCTTCCTATCCATTGCGCCTCACTTATTTTCATGATGTAAGCGATGCTGTTACTTTCGATTCCTTCGATTCTCAGGTTCTTAATAACCGTATCTTTTTTAGCTGAATAATAGTTTACATATACTTTCTTTTGGGGTTCAACGAAGAAGTGCACATACTTTTTCTTTCCCTCATCATTTTCCTGCCAAACATACTTGTGCTGGAAATCGTAATGGATTTTATTACCCAGAGGTATGAAATAATGATTTCCCAGAAGATGCAGGATAAAAATGAAAATACCAGCAATGAGGTAAGATTTAATTAATCGCCTAAAGCTCACACCTGCGTTTAGTATGGCTATAATTTCGGAATTGTAGGCCATTCTGGAGGTGAAAAATATAACGGCAATCATGGAGTACATCGGAAACAACAGGCCGTTAATCCACAGGATCCAGTTGAGATAGTATTCAAAAATAATTTCCTTTACAGGCACATCTTTGTCAATGAATTCCTCAATTTTTTCACTGAAATCAATGATGACAGCAATAAGTGTGAAGATCAGTACAGTAAAGAAAAAGGTTGTTAGATATTTTTGAACGATATATTGATCGAGCTTTTTAAGCATTTTACAATCGTTGTTTTAATTTTTCCACCATCTTGGATTTCCACTGCCCAAAAGTATTGTTTTCAATATGCTTTCTGGATTGTTTAATAAGCCATAGGTAGAAACTTAAATTGTGAATGGAGGCAATCTGGGCTCCCAGTAATTCCTTGGAATGAATCAAATGCCTCAAATAAGCCTTTGAGTAACGACTGCCGGTGAAGCAGCCTACTGTGTCGTCAATCGGGCTGAAATCATCCTTCCATTTAAGGTTTTTTATATTTATAATTCCATCGGCAGTGTATAAAAGACCATGCCTGGCATTACGGGTTGGAAGTACGCAATCAAACATATCTACGCCCAATGCAATGCATTCCAGAATATTATCAGGGGTTCCAACACCCATTAAATACCTGGGTTTTTCAGCAGGGAGAATCTGACAGACCAAATCTGCCGTTTCGTACATTTCTTCTGCTGGTTCTCCGACAGAAAGCCCTCCAATAGCATTTATTTCCCGGCCTGTTTCAGCAATGAAATAGGCGGAAGCTTGTCGCAAATCCTTATAAATACTTCCCTGTACGATTGGAGCCAGTATCTGTCGATAACCATAAAGGCCTTCATTTTGATCGAAATGATCACAACACCTTTTTAACCAACGATGCGTTAGCTCCATGGATTGTTTGGCGTAAGAATAATCGCATGGGTAAGGAGGGCACTCATCAAAGGCCATTATAATATCAGCTCCTATCTGACGCTGAATATCAATGGCGCGTTCGGGGGTGAATGTGTGAGAAGAACCATCAATGTGAGATCGGAAAACCACACCTTCTTCAGTAATTTTTCGTTGATTACTAAGCGAATAAACCTGATACCCGCCGCTGTCCGTAAGAATGGGTTTTTCCCAACTAATAAACCGATGTAATCCGCCGGCTTGTTCAATAATATCCGTACCAGGCCTTAAATACAAATGGTAAGTATTACCAAGGATTATTTCGGCATTGATAATATCCGTTAATTCGTGCTGATGAACACCTTTTACGGAGCCCAATGTACCAACGGGCATGAAGATGGGGGTTTGAATAGAACCATGTTCCGTTCTGATTACTCCCGTTCGCGCTTTGCTGCTTGTATCTTTATGTGATAGAGAAAAAGTCAAAAAATAAAGTTGTGGTTAAAGAACTATTATTTTTAGGATGATTTAGCTGGAGAATCTTGAACTATCAATTTTTAATAAAATTCCTACCAATAATGTGAATCCTACTAGAGAAGAGCCTCCTTTACTGATCAATGGCAGAGGTATCCCTATAATAGGCAATAAACCCATAGTCATCCCGATATTGACAAAGAAATGTATGAAAAATATTCCTGCGACACAATAAGCGAAGTATTTGCCAAAATCGCTTTTCTGCCTTTCACCAACAACAATCAGCCTCATTATTAATAAGATAAAAAGTAAAATGATAGCAAATGTTCCTATAAAGCCTTGTTCTTCACCGATTGTACAAAAGATGAAATCAGTAGTTTGTTCGGGAACATACTTGAGTTTTGTGAGTGTACCTTGCAAAAAGCCTTTTCCCTCAAACCCTCCGGAACCAATGGCCATTTTGGATTGAATCACATTGTATAATGCTCCCTGAGGATCGCAAAGGTCTGGCCTGAGCCAAACATTCAGGCGGTCTTGTTGGTGTGGCTGTAAAAAGTTTTCGAAGGCATAATTCGTAGAAAAAATAAAAGCAATGCCCAAGCCTAGAGAAATAAGTAGTGAAAACGCTAATCTTCCGCTTCTTTGTTGAATATGAACAAAGAGCAGAAAAGGAAGCAATGCAAAAGAGGTAATTACCCCTTCGTTAATAAAACCTTGATAATAAGCAATTACTACGGCAGCAGCCAGTGAGAAATAAAGCAATAACCAATAAAACCTTCTTTTCAGGTTGAAAACTAGTATTAGGCTGATAAGTAAGCTACTTGCCATTGTTACTATCAATGGATCAAAAACGAAACTCAGAACGAATAAGCTGATGACTGCAATCAAAAGAAGGTAGTATATCGAAGGCATTCCGGCCCTGTACAGCACAATTAAAAAGGACATGAACACAATGGCTGAACCGGCATCAGGTTGCATTAAAATAAAACCGATCGGGATAAGAAAAAGGCCAATGGCTGTAACCTGAGACCAGATATTCTTCAGATCAGTATTATAGGCACTTAGGTAACTGGACACAGCGAGAGCCGTAGCCATCTTTGCAATTTCTGAAGGCTGAAAACTAAAGCCTCCAAAAACAAACCACGATTTGGCTCCTTTTATTTCTTCGCCAAAAAAAAGCACAGCAAGCAAAAGAAGCAAACCCGCAATGTATATGGGGTATGAGAAGTTGTACCAAAAGCGAACATCAATGACCAGAATTATAAGCAGCAATAAAAAGGCAATTCCCATCCAAAGGGTTTGTTTACCAATGGTGGTTTTGAAGTTGAGTAAATAGTTATTTACAATATCACCGGCATTTTTTTCATCAAACCCTACTGCAAAGATCATAAGCCAGCCCACGATCATTAAGCCGAAGAACAAGGAAGCGGTTACCCAGTCAATCGTTCTTAAACCTTTTCTGTCTCTTTTGCTCATTCTTAAATTTAATACATTAATTCGTTGGGTCTGACTTGGGAATCTTTAGTAGGATAAGCGCCAGGATATCGTTCTTTAAGTTCGAACATTAATTTGGCTGTTTCCAGTTTTGTAGAAAAAGCTCCCGCTCTCAATTTGTACCATGGCTTCTCGTGCACCCAATTTACAGGTATTTCCGGATAGTAGAGGTTAAAGTTATTCATCGACTTTTCCAGTTCTATCCGGTTTGTGGTGGCAAGAATTTGCACACGCCAGCCTTTCACAAACTCTCTTTGTTTGTTCAACTCGACATGGCGTTCCAACAAATCTTTCAGTAAAGGAGGTTCAATGATGCTTATATTCTGCGCAGAAATATCAGCGGAACATATAAATAGTATAGAAAAAAGACAGAGTTTGAAGTACATACGATTTTTAATCATTTACGTCCTTTGGCAAACTACTTGCAATTTCTGTCAAAGAACCATCATTTAATTAGATCAATAGAAGCTGAACTTCCGATTCTGGACGCCCCAGCTTTCATAAGCGCACTTACTTGCGCTCCACTTTTGATTCCTCCTGAAGCCTTGATACCGATTTTTTGTGGAAGAATCTCTCTAAGTTTGGTCACAATTTCCGGAGTTGCTCCGGAGCTATTAATTCCGGTAGATGTTTTTACAAAGTCAACACCTATTTTTTCACAAATCCCAGAAAGCCGAATTAGCTCTTCATCTGTTAGTAATCCTGTTTCGAAGATAATTTTAATCTTTTTACCTTTAAGATGTACGGCTCTGGTTACACTGTCAATGTCATTGCGAACGAAACTCCATTCACCACTTTTCAGGGCGGATAAGTTTGCCACAACATCTAGTTCATCTACTCCCTCAGCAATCGCCCGTTTAATTTCCTCCACTTTAGAAGCTGTATTTGAATAGCCCATGGGGAAACCTATAACAGTGATAATCTTCACAGCGTGATCATTGAGTAATCTGTTGGCTTTACTAACAAAGTAAGGAGGAACACAAACTCCATAAAAACCATGTTCAATAGCTTCATGACAGAGCCGTTCAATATCATTGTTATTGGTATCAGGGGCTAGCTGTGAGTGTTCAATGATCTCAGCGATATTATTCATGGTAGAATTGGAGTTTAGCAAAAGTTAACCTGTATTAATTTGGTAAACTCTTTTTTTTTAGTTAAAAAATTAAGCCAGAATAAAAAAACTTGTACTTACTTAAGCAAAGATAGAGTTTTTTATAAATAAAATTTACTTTGATTTATTTTCCGGTCGAAAATCTGGTCAATACGCAGAATGCATGATTTTAATTGCTTAGGCAATATTTGGTTAAGTGTACAAAAATGATGCCTTTAGTTGATGCTCTGTAGGAAAAAACTTATTTTTTGGCTGTTACTTAAACAGGTTCAATAGATTTTATTCTGAAATAGTGGTTATGGCAAAAAAAGGGCCTTTATCAAACATAATCTTTATTTTCTCATTTTGTAATTATTAGACTTGTTGTGCATCCATTAGCCAACTGCCAACGACTAAATTGTTACTTCAATTTTTTATAAAAAAATACTATGAAATCAACTTATATTATTGACGGGATAAGGACACCAATTGGAAAATTCAGAGGAACGCTTTCTTCTATTCGAACGGATGACCTTGCAGCTCATGTCATCAAATCTCTTATAGACAGAAATCCGGGTATTGATACTAGTGCTATTGACGATGTTATCTTTGGCTGTGCGAATCAGGCTGGGGAAGATAACCGGAACATTGCCCGAATGGCTTTACTCCTGGCAGGTCTGCCTTGGTCCATACCAGGGGAAACGGTAAACAGGTTATGTGCCTCCGGCATGTCAGCTGCTATTCATGCGCATAGAGCAATTCAAACAGGGAATGGCGAGCTTTTCATTACGGGTGGGGTAGAGCATATGACCCGAGGACCCTGGGTGATCTCCAAAGCTTCAAAGCCTTTTGGAAATGATGCTCAAATGCATGACTCCAGCTTTGGCTGGCGTTTTGTCAATCCTAAAATGGAAAAGTTGTACGGAACTCATGCCATGGGGGAAACCGCTGAAAACCTGGCAGAGCAGTTCTCCATTTCCCGGGAAGATCAGGATCGTTTTGCCTATTGGTCACAAATGAAAGCCGCAAAGGCTCAAAATAACGGCCGCTTATCTGAAGAAATAATTCCGGTTGCCATCCCTCAACGAAAAGCAGATCCAATCCTGTTTGATAAAGATGAATTTGTGAAACCAGGGACGACACCTGAAATTCTTGCAAAATTACGCACCGCATTTAAGCCGTTGGAAAAAGGTGGAACAGTAACTGCAGGGAACGCCTCCGGTTTGAATGATGGTGCAGGTGCATTGCTTATAGCATCAGATGAGGCCGTGAAGAATTTTGACCTTTCTCCTTTAGTTCGAATCGTAACCTCTGCAACGGCAGGAGTGGAACCAAGAATTATGGGCATCGGGCCTGTATACGCTACGGAAAAAGCCTTAAAAAAAGCAAATCTGCAATTAAAGGATATGGAAATTATCGAAATCAACGAAGCTTTTTCTGCACAAGTGCTGGCTTGTACCCGCCAATGGGGAATTTCAGATGATGATCCAAGAATTAATCCTAATGGTGGTGCGGTAGCTATAGGACATCCTCTGGGGATGACGGGTTCCAGAATTTTGCAATCAGCGGCTATTGAGTTACATAAACAACAAAAAAAATATGCCTTAGTAACGATGTGTGTTGGAGTGGGGCAAGGATACGCAACTATAATAGAACGGGTTTAATCACAGAACGAGTCTACCGGATTCCCATGGAAAGGGAAGGCGGATCTTGTAACTTCTTTGCAAAAAAGCTACAAGCCCCGCCTCCACTGTCCATAAAACTCGAATGATTAATTTTATTTTTTGGAATTACTAATTCCATTAACTTTGCAGCCTTGGAAGTATAATTCAAATCTTTTAATGGGCACACAAGATAATTTACTGGGCGTATTACAAGCTGTTTGGAAATGGAAAAAGCAAATTGCTTGGGTTTCATTAGCCACAGCTATAGGAACCGCTCTTATATCATTACTTTTTCTACCTAATTACTATCGCTCTACTACCGTTTTCTTTTCTGCCAGTCCTAAAATGGCCCAGGCAGACATTGTTTTTGGTTGGGGAAGCGGAGAGATGCGTATTTATGGAGATGATTTTGATACAGATCGGGTAATAACTATAGCGGAGTCCAATGAAATAGTAGATTACCTGGTGGATAGCTTTAACTTGTTTAGGCATTACCAAATCGACTCAACTGTCTCCAGGGCTAGATATAAAGTTCGTGAAAAATTCAGAGAATTATATGAGGTAAAGAAAAATAAACGAGAAGCAATCGAACTTTCTCTGGAGGATAAGAGCCCGGAGTTGGCTCGGAGAATGGTCAATGCTGCCCGGAACAAAATAAATGAAATTGGAAAAAGCCTGGTAAAAAACAGCCAAAAAGACCTCGTCATTGCTTATAAAAGCAATATAAGAGAAATGGATTTAATTATTCAGACGCTTTCTGACAGTTTGATGAATGCTCGCGAAGAGCATGGCATATTCAGTACAACCAGCCAAAGCGAAGTTTATTCCAGTATTAGTGCCAGATCTACTTCAAGATTGGCAGGTGAAAAAGCTAAATTAGAACTGTATCAAAATAGCCCTGGCCTCTACAGAGATTCGATAAGACGATCACAGGCCCGCATCGTGAGCCTGGAACAACAATTAATCGTTTTGAAAGACCAGATAAAACAGTTTAATGATGGGATGGGGCTCGTAGCTGTTCTTGAATCTATACTTGAAGATCTGAGTGAAAGAAGAAGTAAGCTGGAAACACTTTACCAACAACTTGTTGCTGTTTATACTTCAGAAATAAATGCCATTCATTTAGTAGAAGAGGGATTAAAACCTATTGTAAAATCCAGACCGAGACGTTCCATAATAGTCCTGGTGGCTACTTTTCTTGCGGTAGTTTTTATGTCATTTACAGCAATAATCGTCGAAAATTATAAAGATGTAAACTGGAGTAATTTTAGTTAAGGGATTAGGCAATTAATAAGCTACCCAAATTTTGCGAAGTAATTTTTTTC
>CAZHZT010000090.1:0-23573 GCA_964537285.1 uncultured Saprospiraceae bacterium
TGAATACAGCCTTGATTTTTTGCTACTTTTTTATCAAGAAAAAAGTAGATAATGCATTGATTAACAGGATTATGCAAAGACTTTTTGTGAAAAAATGAGTCATCCCGGATTTTCGGGATGACTCATTTTTTTACAAAAAGTCTACATCAACATCATCCGGATAACTGATAAGGTAATGGATTGCCCGCATTGGATCAAGCCCTTCGAATACCACACTGTAAAGGATATTGGTAATTGGAACCTTGAGGTGGTAGTATTTGCCTAATTGGCGCATTATTTTAATGGTTCGGACCCCTTCAGCCAGTTCAGGCATAGAATGATTAATTTCTTCAAGAGATTCGCCTTTGGCGATTCGGGTACCGAATGTGAAATTCCGGCTTTTCATACTTGTTGCGGTAGCAACGAGGTCGCCGATTCCTGCTGTTCCCACGAAAGCTTTACCATCCGACCCCATAGCTCTGCCAAAAGCAATCATCTCCATAAGCCCTCTTGTAAGGAGTACTGCTTGTATATTTTTTCCCAGGCCCAATCCATACAAAATGCCGGATCCGATGGCAACTGCATTTTTTAAGGCTCCGGCCAGCTCCGCCCCTAAAATATCATGCGATCCAAAAACATGAAAACGCTGACTTTGAAGTACCGCTTTCCCGGCTTCAATAACTTCATCAAAATGACTACCTATGAGGGTTGCTGCCGGCTGGCCGTCAATAATTTCAGCAGATAAATTGGGGCCACTCAAACAACCAATCCGGACCACCTGACTTTCCTGGCGAATAACCTCACTCATCGTATGCACATTGTCCCTTGTGATGCTGCTTTCCTGAAGAATATTTTCATTTACTCCGCTAAGGTCAAAGCCCTTTGTTCCATGAATAAGCAAGTGGTAAGGCCTCAGATAGGGAGCAAAATCGCGCATCATACTTCTGAAATTGACGGAAGGAACTACAGGAAAAATCAGGTTGCATTCGTTGGCAATCGCTTCAAGAGAAGTTGTGGCTTTTACACGTTTTGAAAAAGGAACATTTAAGTGGAAATGGGTTTGATTAATTTTGTTAGCAATTTCATTTTGACGGGTGAATAACAGTACATCTACATTTTCGGAGAGTAAATTTGCGACAGCTGTGCCGAAGCTTCCCGCGCCAATAATGCCTACTGGTTTTGATCGATAAATATCTGAAATCTTCAAGTTGTTATTTTCGTTTAAAGGGCTTCGTTATATTATTTAAATGGCCCAGTAGCTCGTCAAAAGAATCAAATTCCCGGCGATAGACCAAACCTGCGCCGGTTTTAGTTTGTAATCCCTGATCGAATCGTGTTTCTGAACGGCTGTAGAACTTAAAGCGGTAGCGCCTGTCTTGTGTCAACACAACTTCGATGGCAATATCCGGTGCAAAGAGGACCCCCTGAGAGGCTGTTTGTTGCGTATTGGATACATTACCCCCTAAATTTAGGGAAATCCGGTCATTATCAAGAAAAACCTTCTGACTTAATTGTATTTCACTGCCTCCTCCGCGTGTAATGGCGTCGGGATCAGCAGAATTGTTTAAATTATTATTACTGTAGACATTGTAAGCAATGTCAAAATCAACTCCGGAAATAAAGCTTACACCATCAAAAACTTCACTTAACAGCTCTGTTAAGTAAATTGAAAGCTGATTGGATAAAAGTTCGCTCAGTGTGTTAAGGCCTGTTGCTGCAATATATCCATTGCCCGGAACAGCCCCTCCGTTGGAAGGCAAAAAAGCACCGATGACGATCAATCCGAAAACCTGACGATTTAATTCGTTGGGGTCTTGCTTTAGGATATTGATTTTAGTGTCGGCATAGTTTTTCAGTTCGCCTGTTAACTCTGGAAAATCGATATCGAATCGGATTTCAGGTTTGAGCAAGGGGCCTTCCAGATGCATGATGAGATCGACTTGAGTAGGGTTGGAGGCTGCTTTTTTTACATCACTGTCACTGGAAACATTTTCCAAATATTCAATGAGAAAGTTGTAGAGTGGGGTGTTAAGGCCTGAATATTCCGCATCAATTTGAATATAGGCGTTATAGGGATCGCCTGTCCATCGAATAGTATTTGAGCTTCCTTCCTTGATTTTAAAGGGTTTATTGACCAGGTTATACAAAGTAAACAAATACTCCCCGGTTTCTACCTGATAATTGCCGTACATGTTGAATTCTCCGGAGCGATTGATATCGAATTGTATATTTCCGGTACCTCGCCCACGGATAATATCACCTGCCTGTTCATCGAAGACCAATTCGATCTCTGCATTTTGATTGATGCTTAGGTTCATATCCAGGTTCATTCCTTTGATGATTGGAGATTCCGGGTTTGCTAAGGTATCGATTTTTTGATCTTTTTCTACAAACCGGATAAAAGTAACCGGAGAGGCCTCCTCTTCACCAGATATCGGGATTACAATTTTGGTACCCCCCAGAGAAGTACCGTTTACTAAAAGTTGGGTTTGTTGGAAAGAGCCTGAAAAAGTTACATCTACCTCGCCCATTCCATAACCGTAGAAGAGCTTGTTATCTTTCTTTTTAGTATTTAGGCATTCCATTTTATCCGCTTTCAAGTTAAGTTCCAGGCCGAAATCCCTGAGCCGGTTGTGCGTAATGCCTCCTGTGATATAGCCTGGATTACCATGAACATCTGTTATTTTCAGGCCTGTTGCATCAAAGAGTTGATTGTTCACCTTGATGACGCCCTGATCAACAAAGTAACGCGTTTGTAGAAAGTTGATTTTTGTACCAAATTTATTGATCCTTACTTCCCCTCCGATATTTAGAAAGTCGATTTTTCCGTTCAAATCGAGTTCAGCATCCAGGGTTCCCTTGGTTTCTGAAATGAGTTGACTTATAAAATATTCGGCGTATTCCAATGGGAGAAGGGAAAGAACCACACTGGCATTGAGTAAGTTTTTATTTTTTTCTTTGTGCCATTTAAAAGGTGGATAATAACTGCCTTCCGCAATGAATTGCCTGCCATTTTCCGGCCCCGTAAAAGACAGGTAGACAGAAGCGGGTTTTTTGAGGTTCTCCATGTCAATGTCCAATCTCAAAGCGCCCCAATCGTCTTCGTTAACTTTTAATGCCTGAGATTCTACTATTAATGACATATCGAGGAGCTTATACAAGTTTTCCACTTCTAAAAGTACATCAAAATTACCGTCAAATTGCATCGGTTTAAAACCGGTAAGTTCATTGATGATGTTCCAGTCGAGCTCAAGAACTGATAGCCCCAGCCCTTTTTGACCGATTGGCTGAGCATAGATTTGGTATTGGTCGTGTTTTAAGGTGAAATTACGAGCATCGAAAAAATCCTTACCAAACTGGAGGTAGTTATTTTCCGAAATAGACCATTGGCGGTTAAAGAGGAATAAATTTTCAGGAGAGAAAGAAAATTGAAACAGATCTTTGATCTGAGCAACATTTCCCTCGAGGTGAACAATGCTATCCTCAGAGTTGAGGTTCTCTGCTAATAGCTCGAAACCCAGAGTGTCCTTATTTAAGTGCCCGTTGCTTGCAAATCTGGTAATTTGGTTACTACTGTCGAGGTAGATACTATCAGCGGATAATTGATGAATGGTTAGATTGCCGGAATAACCACTTGCATTAAGGTTGATATCAGATAAATTGAGCTTGCCGGTCTTAAAGCTTGGAAGTTTTAATAATATTTTGATGGAATCTTCCTGGTTGTCAAAAGAGCCGCTTAAAGATAATTGTCTTATAGGCTGGATAGAGGTCCTGAAAATATCCGTGATGTTCTTTGTATCATGAACGCGCAGATTAAAGACGAAATCAAGGGGTAAGACCGGAGTCTGAGGGTGTTCCAATCCTAGTTTTGAACTCCAGTTAGGGAAGTTATCCCAGGCTAAATTTAACAAGGCAGGAGGGATGTCCTTGGGAGAATAATGGCCGATTAAATAGCCTTCCGCTATATCAGAATGTAAATCAATCATTCTCAAATCATCGCGGTACTGGGTTGCAGTGGCCACGACAGAGTCCAATACCAGGGTATCCGTTTCATTTATCATCAGAAAGTCTCTTACAGTGGCTCGTCCAATCATGTCGGAGGGGGCTTTCCCTTTGAGGTTGAGATCTACATTTCCGGAGAGCACCAGATTTTTCCGGGAAAGGTTCAGGGCCATTAGAGCCAGTTTTTGGACGTTAGCCCTAAAGTTAAAGGTTGGTATAGAATCCTGAAAGTTTATTTTCCCGATGAAAGACAGATCGATGTTTCCATCAGCAATATCCAGGTTTCCATCAAAGAGGTTCCGTTTTATTTCTCCCTTTATGTAGGCATTTTTATAGGTATATTCTTTGAAGGTCAGAGAATGGATTTGAGCAATTAGATCAGCATACACTTCCTTGGTATTTAAACCTTTTCCGTTGTGTAATTCAGAATAGAGTGTTACTTTCCCAAAGTCGGGATTGTTAATTAGTGCGCCTATGTCAAAATCTACCAGATTCAGCTTTCCGGAGAAATCTTTATCTTTTCCTTTTTTTCCGGCTTTGATCTGAATATCCATTTCAGCCTGCCCGATATTAGATTTTAACGTTCCCTGGGTGAGAATATCCTGAAAAAGAAAGTCAAAACGTCCTTCAAATTCCAGACGCCCAAGGTTTTTTAACTCTGCCGGAGGATTAAAGTTGGGAATCAGCAGCTTTAAAGTAGGTATATTGGAAACTAGTTTGTCGAGACTTAGGTTGATTCTTTTTTGATCAGGGCTGGTTATATCCCTAACCTTTATACTGCCTTGTGCAAAGGTTCTTTTGCCAATACTGAGACGTAGATTGTCGCTATCGAGTCGAATCACTTTACCATCAATCTGGCCATTTATCTGAAGGCTTTCGTTTTCGTTTTGTGCGAAGAACTTGTTTAATCTGAGTGGGGGGGCAAAAGTCATCAGGTCTTTTAAAGCTAGAGAAGCCTCTTTAAACTTTGCATGCATGTTTACTTTATTGGGGAAGTCGAAAAAGTCTTCATATTGATTATAATCAAACTTAAGGGTATCTCCCAGGTAACTATCAGCAGTTTTTAACTTGATTCCGTTTAACTCAAAGCCACTGGTGGTTACTATACCATCCTCTACGCTAAGCTTTTCCAGTACCACTCCACTTTTTTCCTGAAAGGACATATGATTGAGTTTACCGGCGAAATTCCAATCGGAAACTTTAAAGTTCCGGGCTTCAATCCGGATATCCTTTACTTCCATGTGGTTGTATTCGAGCTGATCCTCAGGCAAGAGTCTTTCCGGAGCTTTGCGGTAATTGTCCAGTTTGAAAAAGCCATCTTCAAAAATGAGTTTATCCGTTGTAACACTCAGGGGGATATAAGATTTTTGGACCACCACCGGGGCGTTTTCGTCTTCTATTGGATCAGGTAATACAGGAGGAGGCCATACTGCAATGGAACCTCTGTATTCTTTGACGAGTACTTTGGGTTTATAAAAATGAATGCTTTCAAATGCAAATGATTTATCGGAAGGTTTTAAGGAATCAACTTTAAGATGTCCCTCCTTAAGCCTTAAAGTGATGAGCTTACCAAAATAGGGGTTGTCTTCCTGAAACTGGATGTTTTTCAAGTGAATTGTTTTGAGGGCGAGCTTAAAAGCTTTGGGCCGTGGCGAGTCATTGATGTTTTTTGGGGTATCCTCCTTAGCCTTTGGGGAGGAGATATTGCGAAAGAATGTATTAATATTGTGATAGGCACTATCTTTGCGCAGGAATAAACGGGCGTTTTCCAGAGATAAGCTTTCGAGGTATAGTTCATTGTTGAGCAGGCTGAAAAGTCCGCTGGAAAGCTGTATACTTAAATTTCCGGAGGAAAGCAGCGTGTCCCCTTTAAAGTCTTCAACATAAACATCCTTAAGATAAATGTTTTGAAAGATATCTATTTTTAAACGATTGATAGAAACAGTAGTTCCCCATTGATTAGAAAGATAGGTTGCTGCTTTCTGAGCTGCCCAGGACTGAATAGAGGCATTGTTTAGAAAGATGTAGATGGATATAATTAAAAGAAGGAAAGAAAAGAAAAGGATTTTAAAAAAGATGCCAATCCCTTTTCTCCATCTTGATGGACGAACAGGCTGTAAGTTTTTCTTATCTTTCTTCGGTTCCTCTGAGAGCATAAATTTATTTTAGATAATTTGTAATTCTAGTAAATCTTTCATGATTATAACTACAAATCATCTAAAACTTTTCGTTTCAAAGAAAAGTTTAACACTAAATTAATCACGGTTAACGGGAAACGGTTAACGGTAAACGAAGTCAAAGGCCGTAGGCCGTCTATTAGTCTCGTTCCCCGTTCCCCGTTCCCCGTCAGGCTGTGAAAAAACTATTGAAATTGAAAAAATGTTAATTGGCAATCAGCCTGTTATGCAATTAAGGCGACTAAAAAATGGAGTTTTTTCACAAACTGCCGTTAACCGCAATCGTAATAAGGTTATCCTCCCATTGCGTGTCGAAGAGATTTCATCTGGCTTTCCCAGAGGGATTTTTGGTCATCAATTTCATCTTCGTCACAATAATCACTGATTACGAGCGTAGTTTGTCCTGTTACCTGGCCTTTTGAAATTCTATATTCGAGAAATTCATTTTCTTCAGCCTCTTCCCATTGGAACTTCAGGAATGCTTCCTCCTCGGAGTCAATCAATTCTGCAGTTTCTTCTGTGCCCTGCCATCCGAAGATATAGCTATCACCGTCTATTTCTACTTCATCACAGAACCAGCGTATTAAGCAATCGGGTGCAGTTAGAAATTGATAAAGGATCTTTGGTGATGCTTTAAATAAATATTCCAAATTAATTTGTACTCTTTCCATACATCCTAAGTAGTTTAAAATATGTCGTAATTTCTTCGACAAAGAGGTATGCATAATTACACGATCCCTAGGCCATTTGCAATAAAACTTAAAAAAATGATTTATCCAAATAAAAAGATCTAATAAAAAAGAGATGTAAAAACAATAAGAAGTAGATTGATGGGAAGACAAAACAAATTTTGCCATTTAAGCCTGGTACTCTGGAGCAAGTCTAATAAAAGCGATCCGATTGAATTGCAAAAATTTTTAAGCTTTTAAAAACTTATTTTAATTGTTTTGTGTTGTCCTTTAGCTATTATGATGTTGAAATCTATTGCTTTTTGAAGTTCCATTTTCCACGATTCATGTCAAAGAAATGGAATAACAAGAAGCATTGTGATATAATGTTTTGTAAATCAAAGCCATAATTTAAAAGTTATTAATCAACTTTCGTTTGAAAAAAGGCTTATAAATGGTGATCTGGCAGCTTTGAACGGAAAGGCCTGTTCAAAATGTCTTTATTATCTTGACTTGATGGAGAAATAAACTTATTTTTGCAGCTATTGTTGTAAAATCACCTTAAAGACGGCGTTAAGCAAATATGGATGTTAATTCTACCACTGTTCCCTTTCACTGCTATCCATTAATTTTCTCCTCTTCCAGTCGAATTGGCATCCGTGTAAATAAAATAGTCTACCATAACCGATCATTTCACGTATTGAATATTATTATTTGATTAGAACCATAATCATAAAGCATTATAGAGTTAATTTCTATTAAATTGTTAATACATGAGACAACTTAAGATAACCAAGTCAATTACGAATCGCGAGAGTCAATCTCTTGAAAAATATCTTCAGGAAATTGGTAAAGTGGATTTATTGACTCCCGAGGAGGAAGTTGAATTGGCCAAACGCATTAAGCAAGGAGATCAAGAGGCATTAGAAAAGTTAACGAAGGCCAATCTTAGATTTGTCGTTTCTGTTGCTAAACAATACCAAAATCAAGGACTATCTCTGAGTGATCTTATCAATGAAGGTAATTTGGGACTTATCAAAGCTGCTCAGCGCTTTGATGAAACCCGGGGATTTAAATTTATTTCCTATGCGGTTTGGTGGATTCGCCAATCTATCTTGCAGGCATTGGCAGAGCAATCCAGAATTGTACGCCTTCCTCTTAATAAAGTGGGGTCCTTGAATAAGATCAATAAAGCTTTTTCGGAACTGGAGCAGGAATACGAAAGAGAGCCTTCCCCGGAAGAATTGGCAGATATGCTTGAAATCCCTACCGAGGAAGTGGAAACAACCCTTGGGGTCGCTGCTCGGCACGTATCTGTTGATGCGCCTTTCGTAGAAGGAGAAGATAACTCTCTCCTGGATGTATTGGAAAATTCTACAACTCCGGAAACCGATCAGGAACTGGACTATAAAGAATCTCTTAGAAGAGAAATTGAGCGTTCATTGAGTACGCTTACCGAAAGACAGTGCGATGTCATTAAGCTTTACTTTGGTATCGGTGTAGAGCACCCAATGTCCTTGGAAGATATTGGAGAAAAATTTGGGCTTACCAGAGAGCGTGTTCGACAAATTAAGGATAAAGCGATCAACAAACTTCGCAATACTTCTCGTAGCAAATTACTTAAGAATTATTTGGGAGGGTAATTCTCTTGTTTAATAACCTATTGCAAAAGGCCCTGTTGAAGGGCATGCTTTCTTGCCAACGGCAAGAAAGCATGCCCTTCAACAGGGCCTTTTGCAATAGACTTGTTTTGTAACTGTGATGGAGCGTAATTTGGCAATTAAAGCCCATTAATCAGTTCCTGAAGCACTAGGTTAATAGCCTTCATTATGAACGTTAAAAAGATAAAAGGCCTGTTAAAAGCCTTTGAAAAGAATCTTCCTAAAAGGGAGCGTGAACTTGAGCTTTACAAATGGGAGTGCCTGCAAATTTTTTCTCAAAATTGGGATATTGAGGCCCCTGACTTCCTTTCTATGTATAATGCTAGCTTAAATAGTACTATATCACGTGCCTTATGGACCGCTGAAAACTATTTTCCTAAGCAGCTAATGATGAAATTCATTGAAATCGATCCAGCGTTTACTCGTAATATGTTTAAGGATTTGTTTAATGAAGAAAAAGCACTGGAGACACGGGTAGATCGATTCCGCTTTTATTGTAATGAACTGCTTTTGGAGTATAAAAGAGTTAATCCTACTTCTATAGAGAACAATCACTATCACGATGATTACCGCATGACAATGCTTTACCTGGCATTTCGTTATCCTGACAAATATACACTGTACGATTTTTCCGGTTTTCAGTGTTTTTTGAAGAAAACGGATGCTAAAAATGTGCCTTTAGCCCACGATATTGAGCGTTTTGCGAAGGTTAGCCGAACATTGAATAAGTTTTTTAAAGAGCGCGACGGGCTCAATAGTTTCTATAAAAAACGCTTGAACGATCCTCGTTTTTATCAAGAAGATAATTTATTGCCGCTACATGACTTTTACCGTAAATGCTGCGCGTTAATACCTGAAATTGATTAATTTTGAAAAAATTACCTAGAATGCATAAATCTATACTTTTAATCATATTATGTTGTATTCCGTTTATCTTATCTGCACAGTTCCAGCAAACTGTACTGCCTGGTTTGGAAGGGCAGGAACTTTTTCTGGAACTGGTTAAACAATACAAACCGAATTCAGTACTTTCCTATGGCGATGCAAGAGATACTTTGTATTCTAAAGTATACAAACGCAACGACAGTGTTTATTGTGTTTATTCCGGTTATGCTCTTTACCTGCCCGACAATGTGGATCCTTCTACCCACTTGTTAAAGGGAGGGGATCCAGATGGAATAAATACAGAACACACTTATCCACAATCAAAGGGGGCCGGAGAGGGAAATCCCAGAAGTGATATGCATCATCTCTTTCCTACGCGAGCATTTGTAAATTCTGCCAGGGGGAATGCTGCTTTTGCAGAAATTAACGATAATGACACAGATTTTTGGTATTATAAAACCATTGTAAATACTTCTATTCCAAGTGCTAACAGAGATCTTTACAGTGAAAAGCTGGAAATGCCATTCTTTGGAGATAATCGCTTTGAACCCAAGGAACAGCACAAAGGAAATGTAGCGAGGGCTGTTTTTTACTTTTATACAATGTATAAATCGCAGGCAAATGCTGCAGATCCGGCTTATTTCGAACTTCAGCGCGAAACCCTCTGCAATTGGCATTTTGATGACCCGGTTGACTCTTTGGAATGGACTCAAAACTTTCTAAAAGCTGCTTATCAGGATAATCGTCCTAATCCTTACATCCTGGATTGCACTTTACCACAAAGAACATATTGTGAAAATATGGGCTTGTCTTGCATAGTATCTGTAAATGAAGCTATTAAAGTAGGCTTGACTTCAATGAGCGTTTATCCTGTTCCATTTGTTGATCGAACGAATATCCAATATTCATTATCAAGATCAGCTGATGTTCGAATTGAGGTCGTTGATTTATTAGGTAGCGTTCAGTACCAGGTTTTTAGTGGCAACCAGTCAGCTGGGGAATATTCATTTGAATGGGTTCCGGCATATAATACCTCGTCTGGTTTATATTTCCTTCGGCTTATGGCTTCAAATAGTGAAGGGCAAGTTGTAGAGCAAAGGAAAATTATATTAAAATAATTCAAATTACTGCTTATGGGACGGCAGTTCCTGTGAGCAGTAATTTGAATTATTTTAATATAATTTTGTTAAAATTGTCGGCCTCATTCCCTTTGACGTATATCCTGCACAACTTGCTGTACCCCTCTTCAGTTTTAAATTTGTAATTACCCATTGCAATACTCAAAACAAAATAATTATGAACCTAACACTTTTTAGTGCTCTTTTTCTGTTTTTTTCCTTCTCATCTGCTTCAGAATTAACTGTTAAATTTAATGATAACCAACCTGTTGAATTTGGTATCGATCATTCGGATTGGGGGGCTTTATTAAAAATACATGTATCTTCAAGTGGTAATGTTAATTATGAAGGCTTCAAAAGCGATAAAAATAAGCTGGAAGCATATTTGACGAAATTGCAAAATAATCCAGTACAATCCGGCTGGTCAAGGAATGAGCAAATGGCTTATTGGGTCAATGCTTATAATGCGTTTACAGTAAAGTTAATTTTGGACAACTATCCAGTATCCAGTATTCGTGATATTCACGGAGGCAATCCCTGGGATGTGAAGTGGATAAAAATCGGAGGGGAATCTTACTCTCTGAATAATATTGAAAACGATATTTTAAGACCACAATTCAAAGATGCGCGCATTCATTTTGCTGTAAATTGTGCAGCTAAATCTTGCCCGCCACTCCTTAATAAAGCCTGGACAGCCGCTAACTTAGAAGCAAACTTTGAGCGTCAGGCAAGCAATTTCATCAATAACGCTAATTATAATAGGCTTACTTCTAGTCGAGTGGAGATTTCTAAAATATTTGAATGGTATTCTGGTGATTTTGGTACCATCATTGACTTTTTGAATCGTTATGCCGAAATTGAAATCAACTCCAATGCTGAGGTTACCTATCGTGAGTATGATTGGAAATTGAATACTTAGTTTTTAGTTCTTTAATTGGGTATAAATTATGAGTCATCCCGAAATTTTAGGATGACTCATGTTTATGCTGGAATTAATGTCAAGAATATGAAAAAGCACAATGACGTAACGCTCAAAGAAGCGCTTCAGGGGTTTCTTGAAAAGTACAGGCTAAAAGGCAAGTTACACCAAACGAAATTGGAGATCATTTGGAAAAAACTAATGGGGCCTACCATTAGCGGCTATACCTCTGAGCTTAAAATGAGAGGAAAAAAGCTGTACATTTCGCTATCTTCAGCTCCGTTGCGCCAGGAGCTTACTCTCGGGCGGCAAAAGTTGCGCAATCTTCTTAATGAGCAGTTAGGGGAGGAGTATATTGAAGAAGTGATTATTCGGTAAAGTAAAGAACTACTTTTTGGACAGCCCCGTCCAATGAAAAATTGTGCTGTCGGAGGTAATGAACTGTTTTTTTAAAAAATCGTTATTTGACAAATTGTGTGGAGTTTAAAAATGATAAAACCTGAATGCCCTGGAGGCTGAAGGGGTTATCATTTTTAAACTCCATTTTTTCACAATTTATGTCAAAGAACCAAAAAAAATACTGAAATAAATTTTTTGTTTAAATAAATTTGTTTAAATTTATTATAAAAATTTATTCCAATGAAAAAATCATCTGAAGACGAAGACAAGCCCAAAGGGAATATTTACGACCGTATATTCCGAGAAAATGCCGCCTCTATTTTTATGCCGTTAATCGAAAGAATCCTCGGTATAAAAATAATTTCTTATCAACCTGAGGAGCGCGCATTCCCATTACATTCGAACGAGAGGTAGATTTTCTTTATCGCGTTACTATTGAAGGCGGGCGTGAAGCCATGTTACATATTGAGTTTGAACGCGAGGTGAAAAGTTCAATGGTCTATAGAATGGGCGTATATCATGCGCTCATTTTAGAGGAATTTAGGCTACCGGTTAAGCAAGTAGTCGTAAATTTAGATGAACGAATAGCAAGAGTACCAACGGATTTTAAGCATGAGGAAAGTTTTAAAGGATATGAATTGGTTAATCTTCATCAGTTTGATCCTAATGAAATGATCAGTTCACAGGTGCCTGAAATGATTATACTAGCTGTTTTAGGGCATTTCGAAGTGGAACGAGTAGAAGCTTTTCTGCGTTTAATCATTAGAAAACTTAAAGAAGTTTGTCAATCTGAAGGAGAATTATTGAAATATCTAAACCAATTGACTTTACTCTCAAGAATTCGTAAATTTGAAAAGATCACCAAAAAAACGATAAGCGATATGCCAATAACGTATGATGTAAAAAAAGATGCTTTCTATATAGAAGGCCAAGCCGATGGACTTGCTAAAGGACTAAAGCAAGGGCTTAGTCAAGGAATTAGTCAAGGAATTAGTCAAGGACTCAGCCAAGGACGGACTGAAGAAAAAGTTGTAGTAGTAGAAAGATGTTTCCGCAATGGCCTGGACGAGGAAATGGCTGTTAAATTAAGCGGACTACCTTTAGAAAAAGTACAAGCTATTTACGAATATCTTCGCCAAAAAGATCAAGACTGAAGGATATAGATTAAGCGTGAAAGGCTTTAAGCCTTTCACGCTTAATCTGTCGTTCCCCGTTTACCGTTCCCCGTTTACCGCACCAATGTAATATCTCCTTTGAATATGATGACCTCTCCATCAATAAATTCTACTTCAACTAAGTAGACAAATACCGAAGGGTTTAGTTGCTTCCCTCTAAATGTGCCATCCCAACCCAAATTCGGATCATTTGGCTGGAAGTTTTGAAGATTAAAGATCTGTTCACCCCATCTGTCCAGAATAGTGAATTGCTTGATGTTGGTTACATTTTCACCTGCCTGAACGAACATAACGTCGTTAACGCCATCTCCATCTGGAGAAAAAGCATTCGGAATGTATACCGGGCGGTCTTTTCTAACTCGGACCAAGATTTCTGAACTAGCCAGACAACCATTTTCATCCATTACTTCAACAAAATAAACTTGATTGTCATAAGGGGTATCTACAATTATACGACAATCTCGAATAATGCTGTCCAAGCATAGCTTTTCAATCCCTCCTGACCAATTTACCCAAGTGAGTTCATTGTCAAAACGATTGACCTGAGCTTCTAATTCAACACTCTCTCCAAGAGAAATAAGTAAGTCCGTTCCTAAGTCCACTTGAATGAGATCAGGTTCCTCCAGTAATACTTCGCCTACCCACTCGCAACCATTAATATCCTGAATGAGGACTTCATAAATACCCGGTGCTAAATTGGTAAATGTATTGACAGGACTAAGTGGAGAACCATTTATGCTGAATAAGTAAGGAGAACTTCCACCAATGACTTCCTGAACAAAAACCTGACCATTTTCATCCCCAAAACAAGCAGGATCCTTTAGGTCTGTCAGCACATCAGATGGGGGAGTGGTATTCGAAATTACTTCTGTACTTGAAGTAGCCGTGCAACCATTGATCTGGTTGCTTACCAAAAGTGAGTAGGTTCCTCCTGAACCTGCAACAGCATTCAATGAATTGCTTCCAGACTGGATAATTCCATCATTCGTTGACCAATTGTAGGAGAATTCAGGGCCTTGAGAAGAGCCTTCTCCTGTTATAATAGCTGTTGGTGTAAAACAATCGATTGTTTCTGGTGCTGATGCAAAGGCTAAAGGAGGCACGGTATTTTCTGGAACCATCGTACTGCTAGTATTTGAACAACCATTGAATGTATTGGTAACCGTTAATGTATAACTTCCCATTTCATCGACCGTTGGGTTCAGCGTTGTGCTTCCTAAGAGAATGGATGGACCACTCCAGGAATATTCATAAATCGGGCCGGAAGAAGAAGCTGTCGCATCTATTTCTATAGCAGTAATGGCACAAGTTAGTGTTTCTGGATCTAAAATTGAGATAAATGGTATCTCTTCATCTTGCTCGATCAAGATACTGGCCGTGTCTTTACACCCGTTGGTTGTATTTGTAACAATAAGTGTAAACGTACTGGAATCATTGATACTTATTGCCGGATCATTTCCAATTGGAATTATCTGATCGAACCATTGATAGGACAATTCACTAATTGGAGTAGACTTACTTCCGTCTAGCACGATTTCCTGAATGTTGCAAGTAAGTAGTTGTCCGGTAGAGGAAATAATTGCAGTGGGCGGTACAACATCCTGATCTACCAAGGTTACGGCGGAGCTGCTACACCCATTTTCGAGGCTCATAACGATCAGTGTATATAAGCCAGGATCACTTACAGATGCAATGTTAATGGTTTGACCAATAGGCTGAGCTTGGGTATTGAGCCATTGATATTGCATATTGTTGGTAGATGAATTATTCCCTATCAGGTTTACAGAAGTATTGGCACAAGTAAGAATGCCATCGTTCCCGGCAATAGCAGTTGGTGAAAGGGTGTCAATAGGAACGACAATCTGATCGATTGAGGTGCAACCATTTTGTGTGTTGGTGATGATCAGCTCGTACAGTTCGGCTTGATCAACAATCACTTCTTCATTATTTCCCAGTACATTGCCCGTGGAATTTTGCCAGGCATAATTGAATTCGGCGCCAGTACTCGAACCGTCTGAAAAAAGAGTGATTTCTAAAACGGAGCAAGTGAGTGTATCAGGGTTTTGAATAATGGCTAAAGGTGAAATAGTATCTTGGAATACTTCCACTGTATTGCTGCTAGAACAGCCATTTAATGGGTTAGTAACAAACAGTTCGTAAACTCCTGGCAGGTCTACTGGAATAGTTGTGCCTGCTCCTACTAAATTATTGGCCAAATACCATTCATAGACTGGGGTTGGCCCTTCATTTAAAGCTGAACCACTTATCGGAACGCTCGTTTGAATACAATCAAGAACATCTGAAACACTAGCCGTTACAACAGGAAGCTCATCGTCTTGAAATACTTCAATTTGTTCCTGATAAGTACATCCGTTAGCGGTATTGGTAGTTGTAAGCGTGTAAACTCCGGAATTTCCAACGTTTGCACCTGCTTGCTGGCTAATCGTGATATTGCTTTCATTTTCCCAAATATATTCCACGTTTAAATTAGGGTCGATTAGTGTACTTATCAAAGTTGTTTGAGGAGCTTCACAAGTTAAAGTATCCGCTTCCGAAAAACTAAATTCGGGAGGTGTGGTGTTTTGGAAGACTTCAATACTCGTTTCAGCGGAGCACTCATTATCTACGTTCGTTATGTTTAACATATAAATACCCGGATCGGATATTTCAACCAGTAAATCATTCCCTGTTGAATTGCCGCCTGGTGCTACCCAATTTAAATTGAAGTTCGCCGGAATTGTAGACGAAGTCCCGTCTAGTTGCTGGCTAATTAGATCACAGGTCAAAATCTCAGGATCTTCGATTTGCGGAATGGGTGCAATAGTATCTATATTAACCATTATTTGATCAGTAGAAATACAACCATTAAAATTATTTTCAACAATGAGTTGATAGTTACCGGGAATGGAGGTTGATGTAGTGATGTTTTCGGATAAAGTATCTCCTTGTGCATTGGTCCAGGCATAGATGAAATCGGATCCGGAGCTGCTATTGTTACCATTCAAATCAACAGATTGAATGCCACAGGTAATTAAGCCCGGAGAAAGAGCAATTGCAGTTGGTGCAGCTGTATCTTGCTGAATTTGAACGGAAACAGAATCCCGGCAACCATTAGTGGTTTCATTAACTATCAATGTGTAAGTCGCTGGTTGCGAAATAGTTAATATTGGGTCCGTTCCGGCAGCTTGTTGGTCAATGTACCATTCATACTGAAGTTGTGTCCCAATAGCGTTTTGAGCCATGAGGTCAAAAGCAGTCAGATCACAGGTGAGTAATTGGGCATTTTCAATTAAGGCAGTAGGGGCAGTAGTATCTTGCATTACTGTAATATCAATGCTGTCAGAGCATCCATTTTGTGGGTCAGTAATCAATAATGCATAATTCCCCGGGACACTGACTGTTTCAATGGCATTATTTCCGACAGTATTGCCATTTTCGTCCTCCCAGATAAATTCAAGACTTGAACCTGTTCCACTCTGTGAGTTGCTTCCATCAATTTGCGTTGTGATATCTGTGCAGGTTAGGATATTAGATGCTTCTGCTTCGATAGTGGGGATGATCTGATCTGCAAGGACGCTAACGTAGGCAGTATCCTTGCAACCATTGGTTGTATCTGTAACGACTAGTTCAAAGTTATCATCAAAATTAGTATCGAAATTCGGTTGATCCCCAATACTTTGACCCGATGAATTAAACCATTCGTAAATGAAATCAACTCCTGTACTTATGCCGGCACCTCCAAGCAAGTAGGTAGGTTCGGTACAGGTGATGATCCCGTCTTGCCCTGCATCAGCGATCGGTGCTTCGACATCCTGATCAATGAAAACAGAGCTTATATCTGTACAACCATTGAGATCATTGGTCACTACAAGCGTGTACAAATCAGAAGTTCCAATACTAATTTGTTTGTTATCGCTAATGGTATCCCCCGCAAGGTTTGTCCAGGTGTAACTGTATTGAGAACCGGTAGACGTATTATTTCCTCCAACTTTTAAGCCAATCACTGTACAGGTCAAGGTTGCTGATGAACCGGCATCCGCTACCGGTAAGGTAACATCTTCACTTATTAAGGCTTCATCCGAAGATGTACATCCGTTAGATGTGTTGGTTACCAGAAGCGTGTACGTTCCCGGATCGAAGATGGTTGTGGTAGGATCAGAGGACAGGAGTTCATTATTTTCATCAAACCACTCGTATTGAATATCCAAGCCCTGACTGGAGGCGGAAGCATTTAATTCAAAAGATGTGTCGATACAAGTAAGCGTGAAGTCTGTCCCTGCATCTGCATTTGGGATGCCATCGTCGAGAGCTACCTCAATAGTATTCAAAGCGGAACATCCATTCTCTGTGTTTTTTACTTGAAGTGAAACAAGCCCGGGAGATGATACCGAGCTTGTATCGGTAGTGCTAATAATATTACCATTATCATCTGTCCATTCATAAACCGGATCAGCACCAGCCATATTTATAGAGCTGAAAAGACTTAATACAGGCTCAGCACAAGTTAAAACTACAGTATCCGCTCCCAAGTCTATCTGGGGGGCGATCGTGTCCTGATTTACGCTAATAATAGCCGATGCTGAGCAACCGTTGGCATTATCAGTAACAATCAATGTGTAATTTCCTGGAGCATTGACCGGAATGGTATCGCCGGTTCCAATAGCTTCATTATTGGAATTATACCAATCATAAATTATCGTAGAGCCTTGCGTGGAACCATTGGAAAATACAGAAACTTCATTTACAGCGCAGGTTAAAATGCCTCCGCTTGTACCTTGGGCCGTGGGAAGGTTGCTGTCAGGGGTGATGGCTACCTGATCGCTGGCAGTACAACCGTTAGTAGTATCGGTTACGATTAGTGTGTAAGTTTCCGTTGCCCCTATGTCAAAGCTGATCTCAGTACTGATCAGGCCATTAGCAGAGTTAAACCAAGCGTATTCGAAATCGGGTCCAATACTTGAACCACTTCCGTCAATGGTAACGGAAGGGGAGGTACAGGTAAGGATACCATCAGGTCCGGCGTTGGCTACCGGAGTATCAATATCCTGGCTCAATGTTACCTGTCCGTTCGAAGTACAACCGTTTTCAGTATTGGTCACCAAAAACTGATAAATCCCCGGATCGATGACGCTTAATGTATCTGTATTGGTAATTGGATTACCTGAATTATTCTGCCATTCAAAATCTGCATTGGCAGCATTCGTATTTAAATCCAAGAGAACTGAAGTATTAGAACAGGTCAATAAATCATCAAAAGGAGAAATATTTACCTGAGGAGCACTTGTGTCCTGAGTGACTAAGGTAGAGGCAGTGTCTCTACAACCATTAATAGAGTTTTCAATGATCAAAGAATAGTCTCCCGGTGTTGAAACATTAATTTCTTGATCATTACCCAATGGCTGATTATTTGAGTCGAACCAATTGTAAATGAATTCATTTCCCGTAGAAGAGCCATTCGAAATGACCATGACCATGCTATTGAAACAGTTCAGATCATCAGTAGATTGGATATTTACTACAGGGGATTCAGTATTTTCCACAATTTCAGCCTGATCTGAAGCTGTACATCCGTTTGCATCATTGCTCACAATTAAATCGTAGTTCCCGGCAATCGTGGTGGTGTATTGAATGTCCTGGGAGACAGTATCTCCATCCAGATTTAACCAGAAATAATTAAGTCCCAAACCAGTACTGGAGCTGCCTGCATCCAGTGTGATGCTCGGGTTATTGCAATCGATAATATTATCAGGTCCGGCATCTGCAATGGGCGGAGTAGTGTCTTGGGTTACCATTACAGCATCAAGCGTAGTGCAACCATTTTGATTATCAGTGAGTAGTAATTGATAAGCACCGGGAAGGTTGACTGAAATTAGATCGGTGTCGGCAATGCTGTTTCCATTATAGCTCCAATCAAAAGAAAGCGAGCCATTGCCATTCGAAGCGCTGGCATCCAAAGGTACAGACGTGATCTCGCAGGTTAAAATTTCAGGAGTAAGAATGCTAATGTTTGGAGAAATAGTGTCCTGTACTACAGAGAAACTATCCATATTTATACAACCATTCTCTTCGTTAGTGACCTGGAGGAAGTAGCTTCCGGGGGTGTTTAGGTTTAAACTTTCAGTTGAGGAGAGCGGGTTTCCTTGTGGATCCTGCCATTCAAAGCTCAAGTTATTGCCGCCACTTGCACTGCCAATTTGTTCAATTTGGGTGACAAGGCAATTGAGGATCGTATCAGGCCCTGCTTCTACATCAGGCGCTTGATCATCAAGGCTTATGTTTACTACATCCTGATCCTGGCATCCGTTGGTTTCATCAATAATGCTTAAAGTATATTCGCCTGGGGTTGTAACGTCTTCATTTACAGTATTTCCGATAATTATACCATTTTCATCCGTCCATTCAAAAAGAAGGCTGCCCTGTCCGGTTGAATTGCTGCCATTTAAAGCAAAAGAAGTATTGTTACAGTTCAAGACCCCATCAGAACCTGCATCCGCGGTAGGGGGCTGGGTGTTTTCAAAAACAGTAATGGTTGCCGTGTCCATACAACCTGTATTTCCATTAGTAATGATTAGTTCGTAGTCTCCTGAAGAAAAGGCGGTGGTACTTGTCAAAGAATCAAAAACATTTCCACTATCATTAAACCACTGATAAGTATCATTCCCGGAAGGATTATCATTCATTGCAGAAAGAGCTACCGATGTGGTATCACAGGTCAAAATACCTGAACTCTCAATGGACGCCTCAGGAGTAGAAAGATCCTGAAAAACTTCCAATTGAGCGTCAGTGGTACAGCCGGTAGTGTTATCCGTAACGATCAGCGTGTAAATTCCAGCTTCGCTTACATCTACAATGGTATCGGTGCTGATTTCATTATTGGAAGGATCAAGCCAGCTATATGAAATTTCGGCTCCCTGGGAAGAGGTGTCAATATCCAAGGTAACGATGGTTTGATCACAATTTAAAACACCGGATGCCTGAGGGGCAGAAGTGATATCCACTGCATTTTCAATTACTTCTACGGAATCCTGGTAAGTACATCCATTGTCTAAATCGGTTACCAGTAATGTATATACCCCGGGCAGGTCAGTAGATACAACAAAACCACTTCCAAATAGATTGCCTTCAATGTACCAATCATAAGATGCATTAAAAGCGGTTGGATTATCAACCAATAAAGCTACTGCCGGGAATTGACAGCTTATTTCTCCCGAAACGATAGGGTTTGCAAAGGGCGGCGCTTCGTTTTGGGTGACAATAATGATGTCCGATGCGGTACATCCATTCGATTGATCGGTCACTAAAAGCGTATAAGGGCCTCCTGTGCTTACAGGAATGTTTGTTCCGACTCCAATCAATGCACCGCCCTGATACCATTCAAAGATGGCGTTGGGATTGGAGGGATCCAGCACAGATAAAACAGTTTCTGGAGTATAACAATTAATTTCTCCAAGCACTGCACCTGCAGCTACCGGAGTTGACGTATTATCGGTTACTAATACATCGTCAGTGGCGGTACAGCCTGTCGCTTGATCCGTGACTACTAAAGAGTAATTTCCGGCTGTGGAAACATTCAAGGTGGGGCCATTCCCTACAGGGGTATTATTATTGAACCAAGCATAGCTTATGGTAGGACCAGTGCTGGAGCCTCCACTATTTAAGGTAACGTTTGGGTTATTACAATCAATAATTAAATCATTATTCGCATTGGCTACAGGCAGGTCATTAATTGTAACAGAAATAGGGGTGGTTTCTTCACAATTACCATCCGTGATTTCAATAACATAATTAAGTGTACCAGAAAAGCCGGGAGGTATTGTTAGAAGAGGAGTGAGAATGTTTGGGTTGCTTAGGTAGTTCGTGTTTGATCCTGTCCAGACAAAAGTAGCATTAGTAGATGTTCCATCAATATTCACATTAAGAGGATAAGGGCCATTATCGGTACAAAAATCGAAAGTAGAAGGAGTTACGGTAATCGATAAGCCAGGGCATGGTGGCTCTGCATTGCAATTCAGGTAAGGTACTGCATCTCCTCCCCATTCCAAGGAAAAACCAATGGAGGATTGATCAAAATTATCTACTAATAAGTAGTAACCCTCCCCCGGTTGCACCTGCAGTGGAGCAACGAAGCCATCGCCGTTAGGGGCTTCAGATAAATCAGTTGCCCCCATTCCCAATCCCGTTTCCGGGCAAAAAGCACAAGTAGCTGCAGCATAAGAGCAACGGATTGGGGAGCCAAGCGCACCGCAATCAACATCCGGACCAAAAACAGCAAAGTCATAATCTTCGCCAAAACCACCAAATGGATTGATGGTAAACTCAAGCGTGCTATTGGGCGGCATATCCGTTCCAAATTCAAAATAATACCAGGCACTTTGATTTTCGTTGGTGGCCAGACAGCCGCTGAAGTTGTCCGGGTCGGCAAAATCATTGTCACCAGGGCCAGAGGGCGTGTAGGAAATGCCCGAACCATCGCAAATAACTTCTGCAATCGAACAATCATTATTTTGGCTGTAACTATGTATCGAAAATAAAAGTAAAAATATAGGGAGTATATTTCGAATCATTCTTTCAAGGTCTAAAATTCGGTGTTTAGAGGACAATAGAATTGGGTAAAACTTACAGTTCATTTTGCTAGGAATTGATTTTGAGAAACAAATTAATGAAATTTTGAGGTAACTTGGTATTTTGTAGAGATATAAAAGGGTAATTAACAAAAAGAGGTATTAAAAGGGGAAATCGCTGCCCCTTCTGATACCTCTTTTTATTAAAAATGCCATCAAGCATTTACAGAACAAGTCTATTAACTGATTTAGTAGATGAAGATCTTTTTAACCATCATTTCTCCATCGCCATTTCTTAATTGAATAATATATAACCCATTGGGAAGGCTCTCTAAGGAAACGGTTGAGTTAGTAAGGTGCGCTGACTTATGCCTTATCCCATTCAAGTCAAATAAAGAGAAATACAAGTTTTGATGCTGAGGGTGAATAATTTCCAAAGTTTTACTTGAATTGTTATAAATAATTTGAGCATCAATTTCTGGTTGTCCAAAACTATTAACAACTTCAAACAAGTC
Organism: uncultured Saprospiraceae bacterium; assembly: GCA_964537285.1. GTDB lineage: Bacteria > Bacteroidota > Bacteroidia > Chitinophagales > Saprospiraceae > CAZHZT01. The sequence goes on from CAZHZT010000090.1 coordinate 22,060, forward strand.
GCAGGCATCGGGATTTGTTCCGATTTCAATGAAATCTCCGGCTACAAGCTCCTGGCCATCAAAGCCAGGAAAATCAAAAGGAAATTTATAGGCCCGGAAAGTGGAGTTGTTATTTGGATTTTGGCCCTGGTTGTAGGGGAAGTCTCCATTTAAAGGAATGACATATTCCCAGACGATTTCATTTTCGGGATTGACTTCGAAAACTACGCCTTTAGAACCAGGGTTTAACAATGTGTTTCCGTTTGGAAGGCGTTGCGCATTGGACAAGTAGGGCGAATAGAAGTTTTGACCAGCCTGGTCCCCATAAATCCATTCAGCAACATCAGGGCCAAAAGGCTCGCTGTCTTTAATGACGTAGCCTCCGCTTGTGTCTTGTGGCGGAACCAATACCTCACCGGTAGAGAAGTCAGGTCCTGGCCGGCCATTACCATTGTTAAAGAGCATAATTTTTCCAGCATCTTGCAGGCCTTCCCGAATCCAATGCACTCCATGTTGGCCAAACAACTTTTGATCGCTTACAGGAGCGCGTTGGTAAGCGGAAGCATTGCCCCAACGATAAAGTAAATCCCCACCTTTACCGTACTTTCCACCACTATGAGAAGCTGCTTCTGCAGTAGTAGTACTATGATCGATGATCCAAATTTCATCCGAATTCCGCACGCTGATCAGGATTTGATCCAGGTCAGGGTTGTAATCTATCGCGTTGAAATGATTCCAATCGCGGGATGCATTAGAGTTGGAACTATTGAGGTCAGGAAGGTTAATATCAAATAATTCCGGATGATCCATAACCACTCCATAATTATCTTTGGTTTCATCAAATTCCTGGATGTAATGATCACGGATGTGCCATTCCCAAACAATATTGGCGTCGTTATTGCCTACCGGCTCCAGTTCCATGATACGTTCTGACCACATAAACCCCTGAGGCGCAATTTCGTCAGGATCCCTTCCCATTTCGATTAGCTCATTTTCATAAACCAGTTCCCAGGTCAGTACCAAAACATTGCCATTGGGCATATAAACCGCATCATGATGTGATAAATGCGTCGATGTGTTGATTTCGTATGACCAAATGGTGTTATTATCCCAATCCACCAATTCCAATCCACCAGCATTACTGGCAGAAGTGAACGGCCCCTGAGGGTCCACTTTATAAGTACGGAACATATATCCATTATCGAGGAAATAAGCAGCCAGGCCCGGTCTCGTTCCGCGATCCCATTCATTGACAAGGTGACCGCAATTATCAATGAGATAAGCTTTTGTACCGGAAAATGGAGAGAAAAAAGTATATCCTTTAAGGCTTTCTTCGGTATTTAAAATGGTCCCCACTGTGTTCTGGGCATAAGAAAAGCAAGTGGTGGAAAAAAGAACGATTAAGGAAAAGTAAATTTTTTTCACAGAGCGAGTATTTAGTAATGAGTAGGTTGACTTTTCCTAAAGGTAATAAATAGTAGGTTCTAGATGAATTCATTTGGTCGAAATTAATTTGGGAAATCCTTAAAGCAGGC
>CAZHZT010000091.1:0-23168 GCA_964537285.1 uncultured Saprospiraceae bacterium
CGATTTTTTTTTTAATAATTTGTGTATCCGCTGCCACTACGTTTTGAGGGGATACGAAAAAAGTAAATAAGACTCTGATTATCAAGACTATGTAAGTATTTCTTTTACAAACATAAGCCATCCCGAAAATTCGGATGGCTCATGTTTATTTTTATAAATCCCGACTTACACTCATTAATAGATTTAGTTCTTTGACATAAATTGTGGAAGAACGATAGACTTTATTCTTTAATAGATTGAATAAAAGCCAGGCGGGTGTTTTCATTCAGGAATTTACCCGAAAAGTCAGTAGTTACCGTACTGCAACCGCTATGTTCGATACCTCTTGCCTCTACACACATGTGTTTAGCATCGATGTATACGGCTACATCTTTTGTTTCCAAAACCTCTTTCAGAGTTTCAGCAATCTGAACGGTCAGGCGTTCCTGCACCTGAGGTCTTTTGGAATAATATTCCACGATACGGTTGATTTTGGATAAACCAATCACTTTACCAGAGGAAATATAACCAACATGAGCTACGCCATAAATGGGTTGAAAATGATGTTCACAAGTAGAATGAATTGGAATATTCCTCTCCACCAGCATTTGGCGGTAGCCATATTTGTTTTCAAATAAAGTTATAGAAGGTTTATTTTTTGGATCGAGCCCCTTAAAAATTTCTTTTACGAACATTTTTGCCACTCTTTTTGGGGTGCCTCTTAGGCTATCGTCCGAAAGATCAAGGCCCATAATATGCATAATCTCTTCGAAGTGCATCTCTATTTGCGCAATTTTGGATTCGTCGGGCAATTCGAAAGCATCCTTCCTTACAGGATGATCAACTTGACTTCCAATGTGTTGATCACCGATTTCTTCTGCCAAATCAATACCATTTTTACTGAGCTTTCCGTTAAAATAACCGTTGCTAACCATTGATGTAATTTTAGTGTTTAAAAACCGGACTATAAACGCCCATTCATTGCTTATGTTTAACTTTTCAGCTACAAATACCGTTAAAAAGTTTAACAAAACTTTTTGGACCAAGGCAAAAACCATTCGCCTGTTCTTGTTATTGGCTACATTTCAAGCTTGCCAACTGTCGCCTAAATCCAATCCGGAAACATTTGAAAATTGTCCGGCCGGAATCCCGGAAGCTATTTTTGCGGATTCTTTTCAACAGGTTGTCAGTCATTCTTTTATGCTAAAGAAAAGACTCGGAATAGAGGAAGTTGAGTTTAATAATGGGCTCAATCTGCAGATCCTTCAATCAGGTTGTGAGAAAACGAAGCAAGAATTCCGTTTTCAAAGGGCATTGCCCCCGGAAGAATACCCTGATAGTAGTTCTTTCTGGTATGGTTTTGCCGGGGAGCAGATGGAATATCTATCGAAAATCTCTATGCAGCATCGCCCTTTGTCTCAATGGGGAGAGCTACTTTTTAGACTGAAAGGTCAGGCAGACCTGAACATCCCTATACCCGTAGCGGAGCATTTCCAAATTACGCTCGACCGGATTATGAGCGATGAAAATGTGATCATTATTTTAATTATGGAGGAGATTTGATGCTTCTTGCGGCCTTCGGCCCCTACGGCTTGCGCCGCAGGGGATTGAACGGGAAAAGGTCAACGGGAAACGAATTGTAATATTCAAATGAAAGCCTTCCTGTGTTGTTAATTCTTTTGCTTTAGCCTTTTACCGCAATTTTGATCATTTATATGTCCGGATAAATCAAATACTTTTTTCGATTTTCCTTAAAAGCCTCTATTTTAGGCTGAAACTGATCCTTCATGCTTTCCACGGATTCTCCAGCCAGCATCATTCTACGCAATTGATCCGTGCCAGCCAATTTATCAATGAAATTGTTAGACAGGAAGAAGTTATCCTGCTTTCCAAGGAGGCTATGGAATGAAACAAGCCAAAGCCAATCTAAGCCCATTTTTCGAAGCTCTTCCTCGGTATATTCAGAAAAGGAAAAGCCATAGCAGTTTTTTCCCTCTAATTTAGGAGATTTTGCTCCAAAACCAGCCTTTGGAATAAAGTAAAATGATTTTTCCGGATAGTCCGGATGCCCGATTTGCTCGAAGGGTCTAGAAGTTCCCCGGCCCACGCTAACTATTGTTCCTTCAAAAAAACACAAGGAAGGATATAAATAAACAGAGCGCATGGTCCTTAAATTAGGAGATGGAGGAATAGGTAATTCATATTGGCTATCTCTTGAATAGTTTTTACAAGGAATGACCTTCAGGGAGCACTGAATCTCATTTTTCAACCACCCCTCACCATTGATCATTTGAGCCAGTTCCCCCACCGTCATTCCATGTACTACGGGAATAGGGTGCATTCCAACAAAAGAACGAAAAGCAGGATCAAGAACAGGCCCGGCAACATAATGTCCATTAGGGTTAGGGCGATCAAGAATAATTACAGGAATATCATTTTCGGCACAAGCTTCCATAACGTAATGCATCGTAGAGATGTAGGTATAAAACCGTGCGCCAACATCCTGAATATCAAATACTACTACATCCAAACCATTTAATTGAGCTTTTGTAGGTTTTTTATTGCTTCCGTAAAGCGAAATCAACGGAATACCGGTTTTGGGATCTTTTTGATCTTCAATTTTTTCACCGGCATCAGCTTCCCCCCTGAAACCATGTTCCGGGGCAAAGATCTTTGGTATGGAAACCCCTAAACTTATTAGCGTGTCAACCAAATGCACCTCTCCTATCCTTGATGTGTGATTGACGACAAATCCTGTCTTTTTTCCCATTATACCGGGCAAATAGGCATCAATTTGCTCAGCACCAGTTTGAATACGGGTAATTTCAGGGATTTGACCCAGATTTTCTTTTTTATCCAATTTTTCCCGGCAAGTTTGAAAAGGAAGTACAATAGAGGTAATCAATAGAAAGAAAGAGGGCATTAAAAGTTGACCTCTAAAAAAAACTTTTAATATTCTGACAAACCCTTTTTGGATTAAATAAATAAATTTTCCTACCTTTATTTTTGACATAAATTGTGTTTTAATTTAGTTGATTTTATTTCCAGCTAAAATATGAAAAAGAAACAATTCGCCATAGTTGACTTAGAGACCACCGGAGGAAGTGCCCGATACGACAGGATTATTGAGGTGGCTATTGTACTTCATGATGGCAATGAAATAATAGATCAATACCAAACCCTTGTAAACCCTAAGCAAACCATACCCGAACAAATCACGCGCCTCACCGGCATCACCAACGAAATGGTCGCTGACGCTCCGGAGTTTTATGAAATTGCACGAGAAGTTGTCGAACGAACAGAATCTGCTGTTTTTGTAGCACACAATGTTCGTTTTGACTACGGTTTCCTAAAAAGAGAGTTTGAGCGCTTGGGTTACACTTATAGCCGACGGTTATTGTGCACTGTCAGACTTTCCAGGAAAACACTTCCCGGCCTACGCTCCTATAGCCTTGGCAATTTGATCAAACACTTTGATATAAAAGTAAAAGATAGGCACCGGGCATTAGCGGATGCCCTTGCAACTGCAGAACTACTCGAAATAATCTTGCAAAAAGAAAGCGGAAGTCAACAAATTGATGCCCTCGTTAACGAAGGAATTAAGGAAACGAACCTCCCCTCGGGAGTTGACCTGGACAAGCTGCATGGGCTACCCGAAGAATGCGGCGTATATTATTTCCATGATGAAAACGGAGGAGTAATTTATGTTGGAAAAAGCCTGAATATAAAGAAGCGCGTGATGAATCATTTTTCAAAAACGACTTCTAAATCCAACACCATTTTCCGCTACGTAAGGGATATCAGCTTTGAAATAACCGGGAGTGAGCTGGTGTCGTTGCTCCTGGAATCGTATGAAATAAAACGCTTACAGCCTTTCATCAACAGAGCTCAAAGAAATGTTCAATTTCCCTACACCATTCAGGTATATCACAATCAGGCAAACTACCTGAGTTTTGAAATTATTAAATCTAAAAAACCTAAAACTGAAGGGCATACAGTAGTGGCAGAATTCCCCAAACAGAGCTCAGCCAGGGGAAAAATGGCCCGTGTAGTAGAACAATTTGAGCTTTGCCGCAGGTTGTGCGACCTGGAAAAAAACATAGGCTCCTGTTTTTATCATCAAATTAATTTATGCCGCGGAGGATGTGTTGGTAAAGAATCTATTGAGGAATACAACGAACGTGCTCAAAATGCTATCCCTTCTCTGGGCGTAGCTTTTGAAAATAACTTCTTTCTCATTGACCAGGGAAGAACTCCGGAGGAAAGAGCTATTGTTTTAATCGAAGAAGGTCTTTACAGGGGCTTTGGTTTTGTAGACGCCGATGAAAACGATCAGGAGCAATGGAAAACAGCCGTTAAATCCTACCCACATAATCCGGATGTACAAAAAATTATTCGTTCATTTGTTTTAAAAGATAAGTTGACCAGAATAGCTTTTTAATTTTTGGAAGAACTAAAAAAGTTCGTTCTTTGACAAATTGTGTGGAACTTCAAAATGATAAGCCTTGAATGCCCTTGTGGCTGAAAGGATGATCATTTTGAAGTTCCATTATCCACAATTTATGTCAAAGAACTAAAAAAGTTAAATATGAAAAAACCTTCTTTCGAGTCGATCTGTGTGCATGAACAAGCGATCGAAATCACTACCCAGCCCCAGCAAATGCCTATGATGGCGACTTCCTCTTTTCGGTTTTCTTCCATAGATGAAGGCATTCGAATCTTTAAGGGAGAACAAACCGGCGATGTTTATGGCAGATACGGCAACCCGACCATACGAGCTGTAGAGCAAAAACTCGCCAGAATGGCCGTTTATGGCAGCGATTTGGAGGCACATGGCATTCTTTTTAGTTCCGGCATGTCTGCAATTTCGACTTTAATGCTTTCCATCTTAAACCAGGGAGATGCTGTATTGACTCAGGGAAATTTATACGGAGGGACGACTGAGTTATTGATGAAAACCCTGGCTCCACTAGGCATTACGCCTATTTTCACCAACTTGAAAGACTTGAATAATGTAGAGAATCATTTGAAGCAAAATCAAGAGATAAAACTCATTTATTTTGAAACCCCCGCTAACCCTACCTTGGAATGTGTGGATATTAAAGCTATCAATGAATTAGCTCGTAAATACGGGAAGTACACGGCAGCCGACAATACTTTTTCCACCCCTTACCTGCAACAGCCAATTTTGATGGACACCGATTTCGAAATTCATTCGACTACTAAATACCTGAACGGCCACGGCAACTCCATTGCAGGTATTGTCATCAGCAAACACATAGATCTCATGAAGGATACTGTGTGGAAAAACATGAAGCTTCTCGGCACCAATAGCAATGCATTTGATGCCTGGCTATTAAACTTGGGCTTAAAAACGCTTGTAATCCGAATGGATAAGCACTGCGAGAATGCTATGAACGTGGCAAAGTTTCTGGAAAACCATGAAAAAGTGGAAAAAGTCAATTACATCGGCCTGGCCACTCATCCTGATCATCTAACCGCAAAGAAACAAATGAGTCAATTCGGAGGTATGATTAGCTTTGAAATCAAAGGCGGCCTTGATGCCGGCATCTCTTTTATGAACAAGATCGAATTCTGCTCCTTGGCGCCTACCTTGGGAGATATAGATACTTTGGTGCTTCACCCTGCTTCCATGTCGCATGTAAATGTACCCAAAGAGCTTAGGTTGCAAAATGGGATAACGGATGGATTGATCAGGTTATCGGTGGGAATTGAGTCGGTGGAGGATATTATTGCTGATTTGGAGCAGGCTTTACAGTAGAAAGATTAAAATGTGTCATCCCGAATTTTCGGGATGACATATGTTTCACCCTACCAACTCCTCCACTTTACCTTTCAGCCAGCTCAAATTAAAAATCGTATCCGAAGCAGCAATATCCCGTTGCAATTTTTGCAATTCCTTTTCAAACTTCTCCTTCTTCATGTACTCAGCATCGATCTTTAGCTGAAAAGCCCTTCGGGCAAACTTAATCAGATTAGAAAAACCTTTTCTGCGAAAATCTGAGATCAGTTTATTCCTGTGCAAATATTGTTTAAAGGATTCTGAGAGGGAAATAAACGCTTCAAACTCGCCAATATCATAGTACGTGCGCAAAAGTAAAGCTTTAGCACCTTGACTATAGCGGATATCAGAATACTCCACGCGGATGAGTAGATCAAGGACTTTGTCATATTGCTTTACTTCATAATAATAGGAGGCTTTATTGAAAATGTAAGCATTTGTCTGGGAATCGGGCTTTAGTTTCTTTTTGTAAAATTCAATAAACCAATTTACCCACTCCGTATCGCCAAGGCGAAGACCTGTAGTTACGATGTTTTTGTAGTGCCATTCGCTCAAAAAACCATCTTCCAGCAAAAAACCATGTTCCAGTTGCTTTTTGTAAAGCTGAAAAAGCTCATTCAGGAAATCGCCATTTCCTTTATTGATCTGTTCAATGCAGTAGTGGACGAGGTGATCGTAAATGGAATTCAGGTCATCGGATGAAAAGGTTTCCTTGTGTACTTCCAGTTCTTCTACCAGTCTTGGGTATTGTTCTACAGGGCCCTTATCGACCAGCTTAAAGATTCGATAATAAATCAGGATTGCCGGAATATTTTCATATTGCCGAATATTTCTTTCTACCTCCTGTAGTGCCAGGTCAACAAGAGAAACACGATAGTCAACCTTTAAAATTTTTTCTCTCACTTTCATTTCGCAGGCATCTTTCAGTTTTTCGGCCAGAAAAAAGCGATCGAGATTGTCTTGTTTATCCTGAATACTCAGGTCCTTTTGGTGCTTAGAAAGCAAATCATAGTAATCATCCGCTTCAGAAGCCAGGAGGAATCGCTGATAATAGTAGTCATTGTCTTTTTGTTTTTTTTCTTCCATTTCAGCTTCACATACCTGGAGCTCTTTTTCGTAAAGATTATTCAGTCGACGTTCCCTTAAGCTCTTTAGGAGATAAAGTTTTTGAACCAAATGATCTTCTTTAACAGATTCGGTTGCAACAAATTCTTCAAAAAGACGGAAAGTATAAGTAAAGATCAAAGCCAGCTTGGCCTGGTCGTGAGGTGTTTTCCCAAAAACCTTTTTAAAAACCACTGTTCGATAGCAGTTTTTTTTAGTAAAATTGGGATAAATACGGTTGAAATAATCCACTAAAGCACGAACATCTTTGTGCTTATTGAAGTAAGGAGAATGAATGAAAGCGTGAAAACGCGTCATTTCTTTTCTCGATAGAGTCTCCAGTGCTTTTATCAATTTATTATCAATCAATTTATATCCAACTTTTATATCAATATAATTAATTACTAATCAACGTACTAAACTAAAAATAAGATACAAAAAAGTCTATTTTTTTCAAAAAATTCTCAAAAAAGTTATTTACTCCAACGGTATTTTTTTTACATTTTTGTATTGTAGAAAAATATAAGTCAAATATTTAGTCATGACAAAAAGTTGTAATCCTACGCCTATGAACATTCTCCCAAGAACTGTTTTAGCATTTTTAGCAGCATTTTTGCTAATCACCAACATTTCAGCCAAGGAAATATCCGTCCCGAATAATGATCCTTCGGGATGCCATTATGCTTCTTTTGGCTCAACGAATCTCTCAATGCTCATCGATTGCATTGATTTTGAAGACCTTACTCCAGGTAGCTCGTTCGGATCGCTAGCCGGAAATATGCCCGGGGATACCGTTGCCATCGAAGATGGCGTAATCATTACCCTTGATTCTTTTATTAACTTTGGAGGTCTCGAATTTGGAGACGGGGACGTATCCAATGATGCAATTCCTCCTTTCATGGGTAATTACCTGTTTTATAATTTCCTTAATTTGAAGTATGACTTTTCCCAACTCAGTGGGATAGTTAATAAATTACGCTTCAATGTATTCCAGGGAGCAACACCCGTAAACTTTTCCGTAAACGGCAGCCCACTCACACTTTACAACACCCTGGCAGACATTCCCACTGACATCGCACCCGGCATTACCTATTCTTACGATGATGTTGAACAAAAGGTTGAACTCATTGGAAACATTGATCATTTTACCCTGGGTGGAGTCGAGCTGGGAATCGATGCTATATGCTTCGACCTGACTACCTGCGCTATCGTCGATTATTCTATTGAGCAGCTGGATTGTGAGCCTGGCTCCACAGAATATTTCTATTTACTCGACCTTGAGGTTTCAAATGAAACCGACTCTTTTGTTGTCAAAAACGGAGATGGAGATATTCTGGGCACCTACAGCTACCTTGATCTGCCCGTTGAAGTTGGACCTTTTGATGGAGATGGAAACACCATTTACTCTATAGAAGTGTTCGATCAGGAAATTCCTTCTTGCGGAATTATCATCGACGGCCTTGGTCCGGTGGATTGTTTATGCAATTTAGAAGGGCTTGACGTTTATAATATTGAGTGTAATATAGATGGAACTTACAATTTTGCCGTAAATTTCAGCGGGCAGAGTACTTCTAGTACTGAGTTTAATCTGTTTGTTAACGACCAGCCTGCAGGTACATTCAACTACAATGATTTGCCCGTTGCTATAGGGGATCTCGATTTACCTGGTAATGAAGTATCCGTTAAAGTTTGTGATACGGAAAGTACTGCTTGCTGCGTGGAAGGAACTTTTGATTTGCCTATGTGCGAATGTGAGATCATGGACTTCGAAGCGAATATTTTTGATTGTGCGGATGGTTTATTTTACGTAGAACTAACGTATAACGCCTCGAATGTTAGTGAGAATGGTTTCATTCTTGAAGTAAATAATGCTCAGTATGGCTTTTATCAATATACAGGAAGTTTATTTGTTGGGCCATTCAAATCGAACACACTTACGAACTACGACTTTTTAATGGTCGATGTAATTAATGACAACTGCTTTGCGGAAACTTCCATTGAAATCGATCAATTACAATTACCTTGCGATGAATCATGCGAAATTAGTGAAGCAATCGTAAATCCTCTCACTTGTGATGACGTTAACCAATTCAATGTATTGCTTGATTTAGTAACGCAAAATGTAGGCGACTCCTTTGTAATTGAGTTCATCTCACCGGATATTGATAAGCAAATCATTAGCTACAGCGACCTTCCTGTAGAATTAGGGCCGTACAAAGACAATGTAGTGGTTTCTATTTGTGATCAGGATAATCCGGATTGCTGTATTCTTACAGAGTTCGACTTCTCGGATTGTGCCTGTGATATTTATGATATAGATGTAGACATAAACGCTTGCAATCCCAATGGAATATTCTCCATTGATCTTAACTTTGGATTTGCTAATGTTTCGGACTCCTTTTCGATAATAGACCAGAATTCTGTAGAATATGGTCCGTTTGCTTACGATGATCTGCCACTTGTTAACTTTGGTAGTTTCGAGGGAGACGGCATGTCGAACTTCAAGTTGGAAATTTTTGATCAGGCAAGCTTCGACATTTGTTCAGAAATATTCGATTTCGGTCCAATTGATTGCTCAGTTGGATGTGTGCTGGATGGTGTTACTGTTTCAAATATTACTTGCGTTAACCAAGGTGAGTATGCATTTGATCTGAATATTCAACCTAATAACAATATTAGTGATTCCTTTTTGGTAGAAAGCCAGGATACGACTTTCGGCCCGTTCAGTTATGATGATCTGCCTGTAAATATTGGGCCTGTTCATTCTGGAGATGGTCTTATAAAAGTTTTTGATCAGGATCAAAACAGTTGTGTATTTGAAACTTATATTGATTTTGCCACTTGTGACTGCTCCATAGAAGATTTGGTGCCGGACCCTCTTGGGTGTGAGCCGGATGGCACGTTCAACTTCTTCCTCGATTTTGTGGTAAGCAGTCCATTTTCGGACTCCTTTGGTGTTTCTGTGAATAACAACCTTATTGGAGTTTTCAATTACAATGATCTACCTGTTGAAGCAGGTCCTTTACTTGGAAATGCAGCCATCTATAATGTCAGGGCTTTTGATCTGTTAAATACGGAATGTGAAGCTGTAGCTGGTTTGCTGGCACCTCAATGTATCCCGGATACCTGCAAATTATTCGATGCCGAAGTGGTTGACTTTTCTTGCGATATAGATGGTACTTATGGTGTATTCATCAATGTACAATCAGAAGCGCCAAGTGATTCGTTCATTGTATTCTCTAATTCAGCCTCTTTTCCTCTTGGAATTTTCGCTTACACTGATTTGCCTGTTTTTGTAGAACCTTTGGAAGGAGCAGTTACCTTGGAAATCTGCGACAAAGACAAAGTAAATTGTTGCACCACTCTTGATGTAAATGACAACCAATGTCCTTGTATATTAGAAGAGCTGCAAATAGAAGTGCTTGATTGTGACTCCACGAATAGCACTTTCAGTGTTATAGTTGATTTTGATTTCGCCTTTACCAGCGATTCTTTTACCCTTTCCGGTAATGGGGTTACTTATGGTACATACGCTTACGCTGATCTTCCAATTGATATTGGACCCTTGGCTGGAGATGCTGTTACAGAATACGAGTTCGTGGTGACCGATAAAATTTCTCCTAATTGTTCTACCTTTAAAGAGATTGGAACAGTAGACTGTTTACCGGAATGCGGCTTTGAAGCGCTGGAAGTAACTAATATTTTTTGTAACAGTGATGGCACTTTTGACTTCAAAGTAAACTTCGATCCTCAGAATACCCAAGGTTTTGGTTTCGATCTCTATCTTGATGGAGAGCTGTTCAACTTCTTCGAATATAGCAATCTGCCCATCACTATTGAACACTACGAAGTTCAGGATAATTTCTTGAGTGTATTCGTTTGTGATAATGACAATCCAGATTGTTGCTCTAATGAAGAATTTTTCCAATTCCCAGATTGTGAACCCTGTGATATCAGGGATTTAGTGCTGGAAGCGCATCCTTGTGATGGAGACGGGTTCCTGGTTGATATTGATTTCATTAATGAGAACACAAGTGATTCTTTTCAGGTTTTTGTTAATGATATTTTAGTAGGCACCTTCAGCTATGATGACCTTTTCGTTACGGTTGGTCCTTTCCCTGGTGATGGTATGACTACTTACAACTTCAAGATCAAAGACTTGGCTAGCCCAGATTGCTATGCCGAAGCTCATCTTGATCCAATTGCATGCAGTGTTTGTGAAATTACCGATTTCCTGATTGATGATTTTGAATGTGAATCTGTTGGTGATAGCTACCAGGGATTCGTTGTGTTCGAATATGAAAATACATCGGATTCATTTAACCTATTTCAGGATGGCGATATCATAGGTACATTCGCTTATGCTGATTTGCCCATTTTTATAGACGGTATTGAAGGTAATCCTGGAAATGTAAGTGAATTCAAAGTCTGTGATAAGGATCATCCGGATTGCTGTAGCAATATCTGGGAAGTGACCTTACAAGATTGTACTCCTTGTGATATCAGGGATTTGATCGTTGAAGCCCTACCATGTGATGGCGACAGCTTCCTGGTAGACCTTGACTTCATAAACGAAAATACAAGTGACTCATTCCAGGTATATGTAAATGATATCTTGAACGGCACCTTCAGTTATGATGATCTTTTCATTACCATCGGTCCTTTCCCTGGTGACGGAACCACAAGTTTCCATTTTATTGTCAAAGATCTGGAAGAGCCTGATTGTTTCACAGAAGCAGATTTAGATCCAATTGATTGCAATAGCTGCGAAATTACGGATTTCTTGTTAGATGAGTTTGAATGCGAATCTACTGGTGATAATTATCAGGGATTCATTGAGTTTGAATTCCAAAACACTTCTGATTCTTTTAATTTATATCAGGGCGGCGATATCATAGGTACATTTGCCTATGCTGATTTACCTATTTTTATAGATGGTATTGAAGGTAATCCTGGAAGTATTAGTGAATTCAAAGTTTGTGACAAGGATTATCCGGATTGCTGCAGCAATATTTGGGAAGTAGAACTTCCGGATTGTATGCCTATGGGCGATTGCGAAATTTCCAACTTTGTAGTTGAGCCATTCTGCGAAGATGGCATACCATACTTAGAACTTAGCTTTGATGGTCAGTTTACAAGCGATAGTTTTGAGATCAGATCTTGTTTCACGATAGGAACTTTTGCTTACGGCCAAAGTAGTTACATCATCGAAATAACTCCGGAATTAGAAGATTGCGCATTATTTGGCTCTTTTATTCCAATTGGAGTGTATGATCAAGAAGATATTAATGGATGTTTTGCATTAAATTTCTTTGTACTGCCTGATTGCGCGGTTCCTGAATGCATGATCTCTAATTTAACTTTAACTCCGCTTGATTGCCAGGACAGTGAATTTAACGTATTACTGGATTTTGATTTCCAAAACACCAGTGATTCTTTTGCTGTGTTAGGAAATGGTCAGATTTTTGGCGTTTTCAGTTATGATGACCTTCCTGTTGAGATTGGACCACTTCTTGGTGACGGGGTTACTGTATACGAATTTGGTGTTATCGACCTGGGAGATTTTGGTTGCGCTGCTTCAGCAGAGGTTGGCCCTGTAGATTGTGATCCTTGTGATATTTCCAATTTACAAACTTCGTTCTTCTGCGAAGGGGATACAACTTACATAGAGTTTAGTTTTGATTTTGATAATACGAGTGATAGTTTCATTGTTTCCTCTTGTGAGCTGCTTGGCACCTTTGCTTATGGCGCAAGTAGTTACACCGTAGCTATTCCGCCTGACTTCTTAGGATGTGCCGGTGGAGGAACCACTATTCCATTTGGAATTAACGACCAGGGCGCTGGCATTACCTGCTTCTTACTGGAGTTCCTTGAGTTGCCGGATTGTCCAAATGAGTGTTCTATTTATGATATTGAAACGACCATTTTAGATTGTGTACCCGACCAGGAATTCTACCTGGAAGTGGATTTCCAAACCAATAATGTCGGAAACCTTGGCTTCTTGGCCTTCGTAAATGGTAATCTTTTTGGATCGTTCGCTTATAATTCCCTTCCAATAACTATTGGACCTTTCAATCCGGATGGCACTACATTCTACGATGTAACCATTTTAGATTTGGAAGATCCTTTCTGCTTTGGCTTTAAAGAAGTGGGTACAGTTGAATGTGAAACATGCGAACTGGATGACTTGACAGCCACTTACGAGTGCAATGATAATGGAACTTATGATGCGACCATAAATTTTGTCGCTTCAGGAGTTCAGGATCCTAATTTTGATTTATTTGTGAATGATTCCCTGATTGGATTCTTCGCTTTTGATAGTCTGCCTATTACTTTGGATAGTCTCTTCTTTGACACGGCAACAGTGCAATGGAAAGTTTGTGAAAATGATAATCCGGACTGTTGTATTAGTATTTCATCAGATGTTCCACAATGCCTTGTTAGTTGTGTAGATGTGGAGGCTCTGGGAGATACCAATGATGACATTACTTCAGCTGATTATCAACCGGGAGACTTCCTGTTTGAAGCTGAGAATGTGCGTTTCTATTTAGCACATCCGTTGTTCTTCAACTGGAATGATGGTGGTTATGTCAAATTCAATCAAAACGGAAGCCTCGGCATGAAAGGTGCCCTTGAGATGAATTTCAAACAAATTGAAAATAAAGAAAAAGAAATTTCACTCAGTGTAGGCGATGGACCTTTCTGGATATCAGCAAATTCAAGCCAGGTAAATACTTACTTCCAGTATACAGATACGACGATTGAAATTAGTGATTATGTGTTCCTGACTATTCAGGATGGGCATGAAATCACCTTAAGTGGCCCGATTAACACCGTTTCTATAGGGTCACCAGAGATTTCACTGAGCAGCATTTGTTATGAAGTATCAGAAGATAACATTTGGCCCGGAGATGCCAATTATGATTTCATCGTTAATCACTTTGATGTCTTAAAAATTGGCTTAGCATATGGTGCTCAAGGTCCGAAACGTTCTATCAATTCTACAAAATGGGAACCACTACCTGGTGAGGATTGGGAAGGCAGCTTCATCGATGGCATTAACTTCAAAAATGCTGATTGTGACGGGAACGGACAGATCGATGAAAATGATGTCAACATCATTGATCAAAACTATAACCTGAAGCATGGGCCGGTAGAGCCTTTCACTGGGTCATTAGGAGATGAGCAAGATCCTCCGCTTTATATTGACGTTAAACAATTTAAAGACTTGTCAGGGGGAAGCAGCTTCCAAATTCCGATCTTCCTCGGAGATAGCGATAGCCCGGTACAGGATATTTATGGCTTAGCCTTTACCATTAATTACGATACCAATAGCATTCAGGCCGCAAATATCACGTTTGCAGACAACTTTTTCGGCGATCAGAACGATGATTATATTTATTACTCTAATGATCAATCAGGTCAATTGGATGTAGTCATCACTCGCATCGATCAACAAAGTATTTCTGGCAACGGTATGATTGCTTACTACATTGGCATAATCGATGACTTAGCAGGCTTCCAAATTCCGGAAGTAGAAATTACAAATATCTTAGCGGTAGACGAAGCCGAGCATCTTGTTGAGATTCACGTACCGACAGACATGGCTAACTTTCCTCCTGAGGTCAAGAAAGATATTCCTGCTGAAAAGAGTATTGTCGTATTCCCTAACCCATCAGAAGGAATCATTCAGTTATCCAGCGAAAATGGTCAACCGATAGAACATGTTTCTATCTACAATGCTAGAGGAGAGCGTGTTTTCGATGCTGACATGAACCATACAGCTCCTACAATTAATGGTTCTAACTGGCATGGTGGGTTGTACTTCATTGAAGTAAAACAAGGAAATACCTTGATTCGGAAGAAAGTGAAGATTATTCGCCCGTAATTAAAGATTTTATTATTGAGCCTTAAAAAAAGGGAAGCAACAAAATGTTGCTTCCCTTTTTTTATCGGCCGCAATAATAAAAAACCACAAACAAAGAATTCTTCAAAATATTTTTATACCTTATAGAAAAATTCCCAAAATTATGAAAAGATCCTTACAACTCACCAGTGACCCAAAAACGGTCTGCGTAAAAAAACATTCAGCTTTCAAGCGTTTCGTTTACCGTTTACCGTTGGCCGTTTACCGCATGATCATTCCCGCCTTCATTTTCTTTTTATTTTTCACTAGCAATTTGCGATCACAGTGTACGGAGTTCTTTGGTGATCCTATTCCTGTCCCGGAAATTCAGCCTTGTGGTCCGGAATGCGGGCAGCCGGTACCGATACCTGGCTTTTTTACACAAGCCTCTGCCTTTTTATTTCAAGGCTTAGTCGCCGGCAATTCCTATGAACTAGACCTTTGTGTTGCCAATCTGGGCTTACCTGGTCAGGCATTTGAACTTACCGTGATTAATCAATTTGGTGATATAATCAACTCTGTAAATAACTGTGCCATTCAATTTACAGCTCCGGAAGATGGAGACTATCTAATCATCTTCAATGTAGTAGAACAATGTGGGCAGCCAGGCTCCGTTGCAGGAGAATTCTTCACCGTCCAGTTGCTTTGTCCAGCTCCTTGCCCTTGTTCTTATCAAAGGGATGTTATGGTAGATCTTTTGTTGGATCCCTTCCTGGGAATTCTACCTGACTTCAATCCTGTTTTTTCATCTTTATGGTCTCCTTTTGTAGATTTTGGCTTCGGCCCTGGGTTTGAAGGCGTATTACCACAAGGGTCTGTAGTGACGACTCCATTGGATGATAATCCAATTCAGCTTAATTTTGATGCCTATTTGTTTTTTATAAATGATTTGCCCTTAGCAGCATATGAACATCCTACCCGCTTTTTACTGGTGGATCCTACAGATTGTACCCCTTCTTTTGATGAAGGCTCTTTAATTCTAATTGATCAATTGTGGTATCCAGTGGTCTTTTTACCTGGCTCCACAGAGCCAATAACTTTCTTTGATGAAGGAAATTATACCAGTGATCCCCCTGGCCCATTTAATCCGGATGGTTTAATAATTGGGCCATTCTTTGATTCAAATGATATTGTCCTCCCACCACCACCAGATCCGGCTCCCACCGAAAAAAAATCAGCCGCGCTAATTGTAACGGGTTCTAGCGACCGTGGATTTAGGGCAGATATCCCTCGCTGGAAAAGCGATTTAAGAAATAACCTTGGCGTAGATAATGATCGAATTATATGCCCGGGGGATACAGCGATTAGCGTAGATTCTTTCTGTGCAGCAATAGATAAATTATGCATGCTGGAAGATATAAGCGTTATTTATATCCGGATTTCTGGTCACGGCTCCAACAACAGAGGTATATTATTCAGAAACAACGAACTGCTTACCAAAGAGATGCTTTGTGAGAAGATGCGCAAGGTAGCTAAGAAAGGGGTTCCCATTCATTTAACACTGAACAACTGCCATTCAGGAAGCTTTGTTGATGCCAATAACTGGAACTTTCCGGCAGGTAGTACCATTATTTACGGAGCACGTTCAGGACGTTGGACATGGGGAGTAAACGGTTACATGCGGGAATTCCCCGATGGAACAACAGGCCCGTCGGTCACAGGCTTCACCCTACCCATTGCCCAGGAAGAATGCCAAAGTGATAATACAGATTCCGATAACGATGGATTCGCCAACCCGGACACCAATAAGGATGGAGAAGTCGATGAATGTGAAGCTTTTCGGTGGGTTCAAAGCCAACGCCCTTGTTATGTAAGATCTTTTGCTCCGGCAGAAATGATTGGCTCTTACGTTGTTAACCGATACGTGGTATACCCTGCAGGACCACCAGCTGGAAAAATGATCGATTCTATGATTACTTACGGAGGATTTCCGGTCGGTATTTGTGGCAATGACCTGATCTACCCCAACCCCGAACCAATGATCATTAAAGTCGGGAACTTTGGAAGCAACATGAATTTCAATGTTCAAAATAATTCGGGTGGCTCCAAAGATCGTTTTTGCATGGTATTTAAAGGTAACGTTAGTGGCGGCTTTGGACGAGCCTGGAATTCCAATGCCAATGATGAGATCTCCGGTACCTGGTCTCAACCTTCGGACGTTAGCGCAAATTACGATGCCGCCACGGATGAAACGACCGTCTGCTGGTCAGCGAGTGGATCTTCGGCTGGAAATGCCGCCTGGGTCCATTTTGGATATGTGGCCCCTTCAGGGAAACAACTTCGACCGGTAAGGCAATATTGGGATAATAATGGTGGTGATCTTAATAAAGGAACCCCTGAATTTGTAAATATTCCGGATTCCGATAAAGTACCGACCACAGAAAGTGATATCTACCTGGAAGGTACGGGCAGCCCACTAACAGTAACGACCGTTAATCGAGGATTGGCTTCTGATGGTTGGGGAGAATCGGTTGATTATGTCATCGGTTACAGAGTTTCTCCGGTAGCCATAGAACTTGAAGACCTTACGCTGGGAAATCCATTGGTAAGTAGCCTGGCCTACAATGCCGTCAATGCAGGAACCCTGCCCGCAGATTCTGATTTTAAATTCGATATTGTAATCCCAGAAGAACTTGAGCCCGGACAATCCCTTATTCTCCAGGTGGAGCTAAGTTGGGGCTTAAATACGAATACTACCACTCAACTTATCCAATGGGATCCTTTGCAGCCTGCTATATGCCGGGATGATGTTACTTACGAAGATGGAGACGCTATTCCGGGGCAAACCAACAGCTCCGGGCAAATTACCCTAGATGGCGTCGTCATTGATGAAGGAAAGAAAATATTTAATGCGTCGGGAGGGGTGGTTTTATTGCCCGGCACTGAGCTATCCACCAATAGTGAAGACATTCGCTTATTTACTTTTGGGTGTGACGGAAGTCAAACACCTCCACTTATTCCGACCGAAGAAATAGCAGAAACATTCTTTTTTGACCAAACTCCGGACGAACAAGATGACAATGAGCTGAATATATCAGACGAATCCTCTTTCGAGGTATTTCCCAATCCATTTCGGAATAATATCACTGTGCAATACAGCTTGAATAAAGCTTCTTCTGTCTACCTTTCCTTGTATGATTTTAACGGGAAAGAAGTACTGGTTTTAGTGGACACTCAAGAGCAACCCGAAGGGGTTTATAATTTTAATATAAATACTTCGAACTTGCCAAAAGGTACTTACTTTTCGGTGTTGAGAATGAAGGACAAACAAGAACAATTGAAACTAATCAAAGTGGAGTAGAAAACATGAGTCATCACTTAACTTTAAGGAACTTCATGTTGTCACAATAATTAAAATAGGTGCCGCAGATCAATGCTTTCGGACCGGCCTTATTCAATTTAGCTTTTTTAAAGGCTGGCAGCCGTTAAAAAATGAATACTGTTTGAGCCGACGTAAGGAGGCGAGTTTATTCATTTTAGGCTGAAAGCCTTTAAAAAAGCGTTAAGAATTGAATACAGCCTTGATTTTTTGCTACTTTTTCATCAAGGAAAAAGCAGATAAAGCCATGATTATCAAAACTTTGTAAGGTTTTTCACAAACATGAGTCATCCCGAAAACTCGGGATGACTCATATTTCCAGTCCACTTTACAATAAACGACACATTTCATAACATTAGCTTTACAATTCCTGTATCATTTAGATCATCAAAAGGAAAACATCTTTGTTACTTTTGTAAAAAAGTACATGCACTTATCAAACTATCATAGTCATTGTTCCTTTTGTGATGGAAAAGGAACACCAGAAGAATTTCTGGGAGAAGCCATTGCTCAAGGTTTGGACGCCTACGGCTTTTCTTCTCACTCCCCGGTTCCTTTCAAAAACTCCTGGTCGTTGCTTTCTGAAAAAGTAGGTGATTACATGAAAGCGATTCAAGAATTGAAAGAAACGCATAGCGATACCATTGAAGTATATTGCGGAATGGAGGTCGATTATATTCCGGAAAAAATAGGCCCGCAATTTCCATTCATTCAGGAATTAAACCTCGATTATACCATTGGTTCGGTGCACTACATAGACCATTACGAAGACGGCAAGCCCTGGTGTGTAGATGGTTCCTACAAAGGCTTCGTGAAAGGCCTGAATGAAATCTATAATGGAGATGTAAAGACGGTAGTAACGCGCTACTTCGAGTTACTGGAAGAAATGGTGGAAACTTCCACCCCGACCATTGTAGGGCACATGGACAGAATTCGACGTCAACAGGGAGAATTATTCTCAGAAGAGGAAGATTGGTACCGTAAGGCACTAACCAGCCTGCTAGATACCGTTGCGGAAAGTGGCATTTACATCGAGGTAAATACGAAAGGCATCTTTAGCCATAAGTTGCCACAACCCTACCCAAGCTTATGGGTATTGAAAGAAATTCAAAAAAGAGAAATTCCGCTTATACTAGGTTCTGACTGCCACCATCCTACTGAAATTGTCGCTGAATTTGATAAAGCCCTTGAACTGGCCCAAGAAGCAGGGTTCAAGGAGGTATACATGCTATTGGAAGGCGAATGGCAGCCCATCGGCCTTGATCGTGTAAGACGATCAGGACTTACGGCCAATAAACATGAAATAACGCCAAACACCTAAATAGGCCGGTAATACTTTATCGTAAACAGGCTCAAATTCTGCCCGAAGGAGGGGATTTATATGTCCCTCCATCTTCACATGGTTATTGGCCATGTGCGTACGGAACCACTGAAAGGGTGAGCTATGAAAATCTGCCACCGCAATATAGCCACCGGGTTTAAGGTCTTCTTTTGCTTTTAAAACCAATTCATCCCAATGTGGATTGATCATGGTTAATGAATAAGAGAACAATACCAGATCTACTTTTCCCTTGAAAGAATCATCTTCTTTTGTGTAGGGCTTGGTCACTAATTCAGCATCAAGGCCTGCCAGCTTTTTGGTTGATTGCCGGATCATATCCGGAGAAACATCCAAGCCAATTAGGTGTGCATTAGGATACCTTGACGCTAGTGCTTTAAGGTTTACCCCAGTACCACAACCTACTTCCAGCAAAGAGAATTTATCGGACTTTTTAAAAGGCAATTTATTGAGAATGCCTTTGCGACCAAAAAGGAAAGACCAGCGGGTAAGGTCATAGATCAGGGCATGGAATTTATAATAGCTTTCCATATTAGACGCCTGAGCCGAAGGATCGTTAGCCAGGCGCTTTTCTAAATATGAAGATTCTTTTTTCGAATTTGACATGATATGTTTGTTGGGATTAGCCATTTATGAAGGCACCCTTATCTTCTCCTTGAGTGAGGGTGCCTTCATAAATTGCTAATCTGTTCTTTTTAAATCCGTTTAATTTACAATGCCAAGATAAACACTGGCATAAGTACCAACGCGGTCTTCCTGATGCGTTTTTGCAGTAAGTTCTTGCTCAAAAGTAAGTTTTTCATGCACAAACTCCGGAAAGAAGTTGACTTTAGAGGCCGCAGACCTCAACAAAATGCGCGTACCCGGACGGCTGTTTCTAAGGATTAAATCCCATTCTTCGGCCAAAGCAGCGGCATCATTAGCAGCCAACCAATCCTGATGATCAAGCAAAATGTATTGTGAATACTCGCCAGGGTTCTCTTTTAAGAAGTTGGAAATAGTAGTTGTATGGGTTTGAATATTATCTACCCTGTTGTGAAGTGCATCAAAGTTATCTTCTTTTAAATACTCCGGGCAGCAATCTTTTGTATACTTACCTTGGGTATAAAGACGGTAGAAGTAATTTTCCTGAATAGGCAATTGAGTAAATACCTTGCGAAGGCACTCCTGCAGGAAGCCCACCACCCCTCTTTCGTATTTTTTAGCAAAAAGATCCTGTTGGCTTTTAGGGACGCCTAACAAACACATCGTCAAGTGTTTATTCATGAACCATTCAACAAATCTATTAAGTGCTTTAGGCTCCAATTGGTCATAAATTTCCTTTTGTTCATCCAGTGTTTGGGCAGCAAAAAGGCTTTTGACAAGTCTGTTGGATTTCTTTTGGGTTTTTAAATATTTATTCAATAACCAGGCGAAGGTTCCTGAGGTGCCGTAGTGGTAAAACGTTTTTCGAATTCCCTTACCATTAAAATAGTCAATATTACGGTTCCAATATTTAATGGCAAATTCAGGAAGGAAAGGTTTCAATTTCTGGTTATAGAGATCATAGACATTATCATGCACCCCATCACCGAACAGATTAAAATGATCATCGTAGTTACCATTCTTCAAGGAAGCTTTTTTCAGCTCCATCAAGGCATTTTGCCGAGGATTAACGTCAATACAATTAATTTTTTTCGGATTATCTAAAAGATAATCCAAGGCATTACAGCCTGCGCTTGTAATCATCACGATCTCACTATCATCTTCTATATCAAGGAGTTGGCGATCGCACCGAGGATCCTCCCAGCAGGTGTTATAAACAAGGTTCTTACTGTGGATTTGAGAGAAAACTTTATCCTTCAAAGTTTTTGTCGTCATAACATCAAAATTTTTCTTCAACAATACTCCTTGCAAAAATAGTATTTAATTTGAAAATCCTTGAAAAGGAATCATTAAGCTTGTATGTATGCTGGCTATATTCCAGCATACATACAAGCTTAATGATTCCTTTTCAAAGATTTTCACTAGCCAAAATGTCCGGCAATATAATTCTGAGTAAGTTTTTCTTTAGGATTATTAAAGATCTCTTCCGTAGGAGCATATTCAATCAACTCGCCTAAATACATAAAGGCTGTAAAATCAGCTACGCGTTGAGCTTGCTGGAGATTATGGGTTACAATGACTATAGCGTAGCGATCTTTCAGTTCAAGCATTAATTTTTCTATCTTATCGGTACTGATTGGATCAAGGGCGGAACAGGGTTCATCCATTAGTAAAAGTTCGGGTTCAATGGCAATAGAACGGGCAATGCACAATCTTTGTTGCTGACCTCCGGATAGTTCGAGCGCAGACTTATCAAGATCTTCATGCACCTCATCCCATAAGGAGCTGGACTTTAAGCTTTCTTCCACGATATCCTTTAGTTTATCCCTTTTTCTTTCACCATTTATTTTTAACCCATAAGCCACATTATCAAAAATTGATTTTGGAAATGGATTCGGACGTTGAAAAACCATTCCGATCTTTCGGCGGATCTCTACTACATCCACTTCAGGAGCAAATATATTCTGGCCGGAGAGTAAAATCTCCCCTTCCACCTTGGCTGAAGGAGTAAGGTCATGCATTCGATTCATACTTCTAAGCAAAGTAGATTTCCCGCAGCCCGAAGGGCCAATCAAAGCCACAATCGTTTTATCCGGAACTTCCATATCCACTCCTTTGATCACTTTTTTTGGACCAAAAGAAACCTCAATATTTTTTACATCAAGAATTGTATTCATGAGTGCGTATTTAACTTACGATATCTGTATCGGATTGCAAAAGCAAGCAGATTAAGCAGAAATATTAAAAAGACCAACATCAAAGCTGTCCCATAAGCTAGAGGACGGACCTCCTGAATAGCGTGATGCTGGGTAGAAAGTATATATAGGTGATAAGGCAAAGCCATAAATTCATCGAAAACCGAAGCAGGTAAATACCTTAGGTAGAAAGCAACTCCGGTGAAGAGAATCGGGGCAGTCTCACCAGCTGCACGTGATAAGCCCAGGATCGCTCCGGTTACAATGCCTGAAGTAGCACTGGGAAGCACATTGGTGTAAATAGCCTGCCACTTAGTAGCACCTAAGGCCAGCGCACCTTCCCGATAGGAATGGGGTACTGTTTTAAGGGCTTCTTCAGTAGTTGTAATTACATAGGGAAGCGTAAGAAGGCCAAGGGTAAGCCCGGAAGCCAGAACAGATGTTCCCATACCCATTCCCTGCACAAAAATTGCTACTCCGAATAAACCATAAATAATAGAAGGTACTCCTGCCAGGTTTCGGATAGCAGCCCGGATTAAGCGATTAACAAAGTTATCTGAAGCATATTCATTTAAATAAATAGCGGCTCCCACTCCGAGGGGTATGGAAAATAGTGTAGTTACCAAGGTGACAAAGACCGTACCTACTATGGCCGGAAATATCCCTCCCCGGGTCATTCCTTTTTTAGGCGTATCCGTTAAAAAAGACCAGTTTAGCGCACCAACCCCTTTGCTGAATAAATCCCATATTATAATGCCCAGAAAAGCTACTACAAGGATAGAGAATAACCGTAGCAGCTGGATTCCTAAAAACTGACCTGTTTTTGTATTTCCTGTGTTCATATTATTAATACTGGTTCTTTGACATAAATTGTGATAAAATGTAGTTTAGGGATCAGGAAAATAATACCCTACCCATTTTACTTGTCCTTTTTTCCT
>CAZHZT010000092.1:0-22950 GCA_964537285.1 uncultured Saprospiraceae bacterium
CGGCTGCCAGCCTTCCAAAAAGCTAAATTGAATAAGGCCGGTCCTAAAGCATTGACTTACAGCACTTATTATTAACTATTGTGACAACATGAAGTTTCTTGAAATTCGGGATGGCTCATGTTTGCTTGCTTTAATTTAAACTCGGGTGAAAAATTTTCTAGCGTTTTTCAGGAGGAAGCTCGATACTTTTGGGCTTTTCTTTAGCCAGAGAGGTCACATCCACGCCTGTTGCATTTTTCAGTTGTTCAATTAGAGTGACAGCGCTTTTAGTCAGGTTTTGCACATAGTTGGGCATACCCTCGCCACCGTCACCACCATCGAGGATGGTAAGTTTTTCAATATGCAGGTTATCAGCGATTACACGAGTTGCTTTATCAAATAAATCCGGAAGCATTCTGATCATGAACAGATCGTGAGCTTGACCGTCCTGCCATTGTTCCAGCATTAGTTCAATAGCTTTTGCTGTAGCTTTTCCATCTTCTAAAATACGAGAAGCCGTACCTTTGGCTTCCAATTCCATAGCTTCTTTACGAGCTTTGGCAGGGATAATGGTTTCAGCTTCCTGTTTTTGGCCGCTGAGTTGAACTCTGAGCTTTTCGAGTTCAATTTTTTCTTCCGTTTTGGCGATATCTCCGGCGAGGACGGATTTTTGATGCGCTTTATTTTCTTCGCCTTGCAAAGAAAAGCGCGTGATGGAAAGGTCATTTTCCTTTTTAACGATCTCCAATTCAGATTGGATCTCCGCTTCTCTACCCAAGCGTTTTTGTTCGGCAGTTACCTGGCGTGCTTCGGCATCCGCGATAGCTTCTGCTACGCGAGCATCCCGGATAACTTCAGCGTTTCGCTTACGTCCAATAGCTTCAAGGTGGCCATGATCATCAGAGATACTCAGGATTTGGAAGGAATCCAAAACGATACCAAGTTTCTTAAGTTCCGCTCTGGCTTCGCTCATGGTAGCCCTCATGACGTCAATACGTTTAGTATTTGCAGCTTCAGGGCTGTAAGAGGCCATGATGCCCCTAAGGTTACCCTCGATCACTTGTTGAGCCGTTTTGTCAATATTCTCCTCTGACTTTCCAAGGAAACGCTCAATGGCATTTTCCATTCCCTCTTCACTTTTACCCGCTAGCTTGATGTTTGCCCGGCCTTCTATTTCTACCGGGATCATCCCCTGGCAAAGTACTTTGGAGAGGTTTATTTTTATCGTTCTGGAGTTAAGAGAGAGCCGGCTAACCGTTTCCACGAAGGGGGTTTTGAACCCACGGCCACCCCTGATTATTCTATATCCTACCTTCTCACCGTCGGCACCTTTGCGCTGACGGCCAGAGATGATCACAATTTCGTTGGGCCGACAAATAACGACATTTGTCTTAATAAAGGCTATAAGGAGCAAAATCGCTATGGCTCCAAAAAAGATTACAATTCCGATGATCTGTGCGCTATCCATTTCTTTTAGGTTTCTCTATTTTAAAAAAAAATCACACATTGAAATAAAGAATAAACTCACTAGGGTGAGGGCGAAGGTTGATATATTCCAGTTCTTCCTTTCTTTTTATACGAACCCATTTTTCCAAAATATCTCTGGTAAATACACCATCCTGGATTAGAAATTCATAATCTTTTTCCAGGGCGATAAGGGCGTCTTCCAGAGAAGAAGGCGTGCTTTTTAAATCAGCTCCTCTTCCTGATGCCACATATTCATAAATATCTTCATCTACGGGAGGAGGAGGAGTCATTTTTTTTCTTACGCCGTCAATGCCGGCCAATAGAATAGAAGCGAATGCTAAATAAGGGTTGCTGGAGGGGTCAGGTGTTCTGTATTCTATACGTTTAGCTTTAGGGCTGGTAGCTCCGGCAGGGATTCGTATACAGGCACTCCGGTTGCTTTGAGAGTATACCAGGTTCATCGGAGCCTCATAGCCGGGTACTAATCGGCGGTATGAGTTGGTAGTAGGATTACAGATGGCACATAATGCCGGGGCGTGTGCAAGTACTCCTGCGATAAAGTGGTCCGCTAATTCGCTCAGATCGGCATATCGGTTCGGTTCGAAAAAGAGGTTTTTCCCATCTTTCATAAGGCTGATGTTAACGTGCATACCTGAGCCATTTTCCTGATGGAGCGGCTTCGGCATAAACGTAACTGTTTTATTGTAACGATCCACCACATTTCTGACTACATACTTATATTTGACGGCTCTGTCAGCTTGTTCCGTTAACGGGCCGAATTTAAAGCCAATCTCTGACTGGCCTGCTGCTGCTACTTCGTGGTGATGTAGTTCAGGGGTAAATCCTATACTTTTTAAGACCTGAGATATTTTTGAACGCAGGTTATTGTATTGATCTATGGGAGGAGCGGCCATGTAAGCACGTTTTCTCCCGGCAAGATTTCCCAGGTTTTTCCCTTCACGTCCCGTATTCCAGAAAGCGGCCGAACTATTTAAGTAGTAATAGCCAAACTGAGTGGCCTGATCGAACCTGACTTCATCAAAAATAAAGAACTCGATTTCTGGGCCGAAGAAGGCCTGTTCCGCGATTCCCTCTGCGCGAAGTAACCGTTCTGCTTTTTGTGCAATCCCTCTTGGGTCAGAAGGGTAAGGTTTGCTGCTACCCGGGATAAGAATATCGCAGAAAAAAGAAAGGGCCGGTTCTTCGAAAAAAGGATCGAGAAATACGGAGGCAGGATCTGGACGAAGAATAAGGTCACTATTATTGATCGCTGTAAACCCCTTTACAGAAGAGCCATCAAAGGAAAACCCCCTTGCGAGATCTCCTTCATCGATATTATCTGCGGCAATCACCAGGTGTTGCAGGGTGCCAAAAAGATCTACGAATTTTAGATCCAGGAATTGGATATTCTGATCTTTTATTTGCTGGATGACCGACCGGATGTTTGGTGTTTGTTTTTTACCCATAGTTGAACATTACTTTAAATAGCTCGATTTCCCCGTTCGCCGGTCCATATTTTAACGGCATCAAATACTTCGGTAACAAATATTCTTCCTGCACCGCCGCTTTTCATAGCTCCTTGAGATACAGCATCGATTGCATTTTCCACATTGGAATCTTTCACGATTAGTTCCATGCGCATCCTTTTGAACAAAGTAACCCTTTGTTCCACACCACGAAAGGTGCGTTGTTCTGCTCTAGGTGCGGTACCTAACACCGGCATCACCGTGAAGTGAAAAATTTCGGCATCGGCGAGTGCGTCCTTTATGGCAGGGAGTTGCTCCTGTCTTATATATACAATAATCAACTTCATTGGAATGATTATAGGTTATTCAGTTATTCAGTTGTAAAAATTTGGAAACCACTGTAGGACTCCATTCCATGTTCTTCGATATCGAGCCCTTTCAGTTCTGTTTCATGAGAAACTCTCATGCCGAAAATAGCATCTATTGCCTTAAAAACGATAAACATGCTAATGGCTGTGAAACCTAAGCAAGCAACAACACCTAATGCTTGTGTGCCAAGGGCGCCGAAGCCACCTCCATAGAAAAGACCTTCCAGAGGGGCTCCTAATGCAGTGGTGCCGAAAATCCCTACAGCCAGCGTTCCGAATATTCCGCAAATGCCATGCACAGGAAATGCTCCGACTACATCGTCTACTTTCAGGCGGTTCATCCAATCAATGCCAAAAACGACTAAGGCACCAGATATGAGGCCAATAAAAATGGCGGAACCACTATTCACTACGGCGCAACAAGCAGTTATGCCTACTAAACCTCCTAAAACGCCATTTAAAGCCAAGGAAAGGTCGGGTTTCCCGAAACGAAGCCAAGAAGTAGCCATAGCAGATAATGCTGCTACAGATGGTGCTAAAGTAGTATTCAACGCAATGCGGGCTACCGTTTCCGGGTCAGATAAACCTAAAGTCGAGCCGGCATTAAAGCCATACCAGCCAAACCAAAGAATGAAAACCCCCATTGCTACTAAAGGCATATTATGACCGGGAATGGCTCTTGGTTCTCCTTTTCGCGTGAATCTGCCATATCGAGGTTTTAGGATCCAGGCGCCTACCAGTGCACTGATTCCTCCTACAGCATGTACTACCGTGGATCCGGCGAAATCGTGGAAGTTAAGGTCTGCTAGCCAGCCGCCTCCCCATACCCAATGGCCAACAACAGGGTAGATAAAAGCTGTTATTATGAACGAATATAAAAGATAGGCTGCAAATTTCATGCGTTCTGCAACGGCTCCGGCTACGATAGTTGCTGCTGCTCCGGCAAAAACTGCCTGGAATAACCAGAAGGCTTCCAGTGGAACACCTTCTACAGGAGACTCCACGCCAAACATAAACCAACCTTCAGTACCAACGATCGGGCCATTGCCTCCATACATTATGGCATATCCGAATATAAAATATCCCAGGGCAGCAAAACTGAAATCAATAACATTCTTCATTAGTACGTTACCAGCATTTTTCGTTCTGACTAGCCCTGCTTCCACCATACCGAATCCGGCTTGCATAAAAAATACCAGGAAAGCGCAAAGGAGAATCCATAATGTGTCTAATGCATTCATACTTCAGTTTGGTTATAAGCTGTGTTTAAGGTGAGTAATAAAGTCTTTTTTGGATTTATTGAGGATAAAAATAATCTCTTCTCTTCCCGGCAGCCACAAAATGAAATGCACCCCATCAATAGCTGCGGAACAAGTATGTTGATGTAGAGGACAAGGCAAAAATAGGGAGTTACTAATTTTATTATATCCCCCTAAAGGGGGATTTTTTGTTTTTAATCATTGCTGGTTGCGCTTTTTATGGATTTGCCTGAATTAAGTTGTTACTTTTATTCAGTACTGCGTTATGCTTAGGAACGTTTAAATAACAACTTCGACTTTTTGACTGCTTCTTTTGATGCTTTGCCGCGTTGCGAATACTTGCCGTAGCTTCCAGCTCCCGAAAAAAACCGGGACAAGTTATGCCTGCGTTTCGCGCCTTGCCAAGCACCAAAAGAACCTAATCAAAATTGTCGAATTTATTATTTAAACGTTCCTAACGAAAATGACACATGATAACGCTCGATAATTTAATGCCGTTCTTTGACAAATTGTGTGGAACTTCAAAATGATAAGCCTTGAATGCTCTTGTGGCTGAAAGGATTAGCATTTTGAAGTTCCATTTTTTTACAATTTATGTCAAAGAACTTTTAATGCGAAAGTATTACGGTCGGAAAGTACAAAATAAATTATGCATCTCAACCTTTGGGTCGGCGAGAATACTCTTCATAAGGGGCAATAATGAGGTCTTCTCAAATCGAGTCAGTGGAATCACTACGAGCCTGAAGGCTTGAGGTGCATCTTTGGAATTATTCGTTTTTGGACAAATTGCGTGTAATGTTTGAAATTCCACGGTACCACAAATTCTGTAAAAGAGCCAAATTGTTTTAATGAATGTTTTCAAATTACCAAATAAATCGTACCCTTGTAAAAAAGAAAAAGCAGTTCTCCACTTCCGGGAAAACTGTAAAGCAAAGGGCTATGCAGGATGAATGGCAAGAAATACTGGCAGCAAAAGAAGATTCCGCTAAATTCCAACCACTATATGATCGTTACCACGAACAGATCTACCGCTTTGTCTATAGAAGAACTTTAGATCAGGCACTTGCCCATGATATTTGTTCAGAAATTTTTCTTAAGGCTTTGCAAAAACTGTCCGGCTATCAGTTTAAAGGGGTTCCTTTCTCTGCATGGCTATACCGCATTGCGAGTAATGAAGTATCTCAGCATTATAGAGATATTCAGAAAAACCGTATCGTGAGTATTGATGATTATCAGGGCTTTCAGATTATGGATGAAATGGAAGAAGGAGACCTGGAAGACCCTTTTGGTGTACTGGTAAATGCCTTGAATACCTTGAAGCCCGAAGATCTTGAACTTATCGAAATGCGTTTCTTCGAAGAAAGGCCTTTCAAAGAAATTGCTGAAATAATGGGCATCACGGAAAGTAACGCTAAAGTCAGAACGTACAGAATAATTGATAGAATGAAACTTAGAATTGGAGACCATCAGAATGATGATTGAGCTTTTTCCAAACAAACTAGCTCCTAGGAAACTATGCAAAAGAAATACGACATTAGATTTAATCCTCCTAAACTTTCTCAGGAAGATATCGCAAAGCATAAAAACTTCGCGGCTATCCTGGAGGAGCATCGACGAAGATCGGCTGATAAACCTAAACCTGCAAAGGTTTTCTCTTTATCAGCAAGGCGTGTAGCTCCTTATATTACCGCGATGGCTGCTGCTATCGCACTGCTGCTGTATTTTAGGTATACCAATACCGCCGAGGATCAGAATATTCAGAAAGCTTATTTTGCTTCCCAACCTT
This sequence comes from uncultured Saprospiraceae bacterium, assembly GCA_964537285.1. Taxonomy (GTDB): domain Bacteria; phylum Bacteroidota; class Bacteroidia; order Chitinophagales; family Saprospiraceae; genus CAZHZT01. Next base: position 6,326 of record CAZHZT010000092.1, read on the forward strand.
ATATTAATCAGCCGCTCGAAAATATTAAGAAGCCATTTAATACGATGATCGTCTCCGGGGATATCGGCGGAACGCTGACGTTTAACCGTGGATCAAAATTTCATGTCCCTGCGGCCGCTTTTGTAAATGAAAAAGGGGAAGCTGTTACCGGGGATGTAGAAATCAGGTATAGAGAATTTCACGACTATGTGGACTTTTTCCTTTCCGGGATCCCAATGACCTATGATTCCGCCGGGGTAGAATATACATTGGAATCTGCTGGTATGATCGAAATTTATGCTGAAAAAGGGGGACAACGTGTCTTTCTTCATCCAGAAAAGAATATTGATGTAGAACTGGTTTCTGAAATTCAAACACCTTACATAGATATTCCGCCTAAGTACAATATCTACCAACTGGATCGGGAAAACCGAAGATGGAATTACCAGAATCCGGATAAAATTCAATTTCTCGATGAAGAGGAAGAGAATGGCCAGAAAGTCCGCGCTCTGAATTCCAATCCGGAATTATTTCTTGAAAGTCAGCAACGCCAGGCACTTGATGAACTCGAAGCTGAAAAGATAAAGGCTCTTGATGATCTTGAAGATCAATTCCCTAAGCCACAAAAGCCTGAAAAACCTGCACAACTCGATGGGGGAGAAAAGGCATTTCAAATTGATCTGGAAGACTTCGATGCTATTGATTTATTGCCAATAAATGGAAAAAGCTTGGAAGAACAAAAGGCTCGATACAAAGGAGGCTTGTGGCAACCAGCTCCTGGCAGCCCTTCTGTTGAACAGAATCTTTTGAGCAATGTAGTATGGGAAAGCATTCACCTTAAGCAAATCAGTCAAAGAACCTTTTTACTAAAATTGTTCTATGGTGATTCTTCTGTATCCTTACAGGTAAATCCCGTCTATTCAGCTGAAGAATACGCACAGGCCCTGAACGAATATCAATCTGAGATAAAAAGCTACGAGGATAATCTCAGTGACTGGAATAAAAAGATCGAACCAGCGAAAAAAGCTATCAGAGCGTCTTTTGACCTCAAAAAAAATGAGGTGCAAACGGAGTTTGATGAAAAAATTGCCATTTATAGAAAGGGCGGTATAGATGCTCTTGCTAATAGCGAAAAACTACCTAGGAAGATAGTGAATCGCTTTGAAGTCAATTCCTTTGGAATATGGAATTGTGACCGGCCTTTGCCTCCAGCTATCAAAACCGTAAAAGCCGAGTTTTTTAACACTACTACCGGAGAAATTCTTGAAAATACCACGGCATACCTGGTGGATCAAGCTAAAAATACCGTAACGAGATTCTATGTTTACGAAGGCTGTGAAATTAAATTTAATCATCATTCTCACAACCTCTTGTGGTTAATTACCCCCGAAGGAAAGGTAGCCGTTTACAGGCCTGAAGCTTTTAAGAAAATAAACACTGAAGAAGAGGAACACACTTTCGCTATGGAAGTGATTGAGAAATCTTTAGATTCAGAAAATGACTTAAGAGAAGTGCTGTATTTTTAAATAAGGCATTCTTATAAATAAAAAACGGGGTGTAGGCAGTCTGCCTACACCCCGTTTTTTATTTATAAGAATGTCTTAATCCATGTGATACACCCAATATACCCAATCACTGATATTGGTTTTGCCTGAAGCGGCCAATTGAACATAATCATCGTAGGAAGCTTCTCCGAGGCTTTCTAATTCTTCAAATAATCGGTTTGCTCTTTTGGGGTCACCTAACAACTTCTGAATATCGGAAGCGTTAATTCTGTCAGCAGGTTTATAGGTCAAATCTTCAAAAATCCCTGCTATTGACAGGTATTGTTTTTTAGAGTTGCGCAGGATTGAATGCCATCCGTCGGCATCTAATCTTCCTGAGCCGGATTGAGCCACTTTTTGGGCATACTTAATCAGATCCGGACTGATATTCAGCTCCAATAATAAGTTTCTCCTTTCTTCCTGACCAAGGGATATGTCCCCCGCAAAGTCTTTAGCAAGATGATAAAGCCGGTTTCCACGATCACGAGCTTCCCGGTCAAGCTGCATCTGACTTTTATCTTCAACAGACGTTTTGCCCGGTTTGCTGAATACCCTGGTTTCTCCACTTCTTGATTGACCGAGCTTCAGAAGCAGGAAGATGCCAATTCCTATGGCAAATATCCAAAGCAGACGCGAGAATAAACGGCGCCAAAACGGTTGACCTTCAGTAGTTTCGATTTCACTCATGGCTGATTATTTTTTTAAAACTTTAAAAAAATGGTTATGGATGGTTTCATTTGGTAAGTATCTTAAGAACAAAAGGCAGGCCTAATTTCTTCTGGGTAGTACTAGCATCAATGTCGTCAACTTAAGCTCTTTATAGCCCGGCACTTCAGTGCCGGGGGGAATAGTTGTCAGACTGGGCTTTAGCCCTTTGGTTATTAATGGGCTAAAGCCCCGATAAATATTAACACTACACCTGGCGCTAAAGCGCCAGGCAAAGAAAAAGCATAAGTTGACGACATTAGCGGAAGCCCACAATAGTAGAGCAATAGCCTATGATGTGCTTCCGCTACGCGGAAGTTGGTCTCTATATCCTATAACCCTGGGAGAACCCAGGGCTACGATGAGGCAGGCCTAACGGCCTGCTTTAAGGACTTCCCAAATTTATTTCGACCAAATGAATTCATCTAGAGCCTTAAAAAAAGTTCTTTGATAGAAATTGTGAAAAAATGGAACTTCCAAATGATAACCCTTTCAGCCACAAGGGCATTCAGGGGTTATCATTTGGAAGTTCCACACAATTTGTCAAAGAGCCAAAAAAATACAGGTTGACTACAAACTTAAGGAATAAAGATTCAAAAAAAAAAGCTGCATTTTTGAATGCTTTCTCTTATATTTGAATTTCAACTGAAAACCCTTATCATCATGTCGTTCGTTGTAGAAGCGAATTGTACCTATGAGATTGTTTATAATCTGGCACCTTTCGAGAACTTGTTTCTGCCAGATGCCTTCATTGCAAAACTAGATGATGAGGGGAGGCTGACGTATATGGAGCGTAAAGCAAATTTCCAAACAATAACAGGTTATGGCTTTGAATCGAATGGAGTCGTGGAAAAATTGCTTAGCATAATTGAACAGCTCGATATTGAAGCACTGGGACGTCGGTTCAATACCAATAAGAGAAAAAATATACCACTCGAAGAACTCCTTAAAGACCGAAAACTTCGTCAAAAAATTGTTGCATTTGTTGACCAACAGCTAGATCGTTTTTTGACCTTAATCCGTCATCACGGCTTGCCATTATGTTTAGGGATAGAACGAAAAGCCTGGTTGGAGGACCTTCGACTTCAATTCGGCCAAAAAGCGCCTAAACCTAAATTATTTTTTAAAAAGACAGCAGATAAAGTCCTTTACCGCTTGAGTTTTCAGGATGATTCGGGTACCTGGAAAATTCGGGATCGCGAAGTCGACCCTATTACCAATCAGCCGGCCTGGTTGCTTATTGATTATGAAATTTATCAACTCCCGGATATAAATGGTAGCCTCGTGAAGCCTTTTCGCACCAAAGATGAGGTGCCCATCCCAAAGCCTAATGTCAAGGATTATTTCAAAAAATTTATCCTTAAAATAGCTGAAAAAGTAAGCATTGAAGCAGAGGGTTTTGAAGTGATCAAGCACGATAAGCTTGTTGCTTGCGAATTAAGTGCGTCTCAGCATATCTTTGAAGAACAGTGGTTCATTTCTGTTCGCTTTGCATATCCGGAAGCGGTTTTTTACTATGGTGATAAGGACCAGCAGCGCACGCGCCTGAGGTTTGATGAGAATGGCCATGAAGTTGCTCTCTTGCATATTCAGCGCAACCCTAAAATGGAGGGAGACTGGATCCGGAAGTTGCTCGATTTTGACCTGGTGTTGAAAGAAGGAAGCTTTTTCGAACTGCCCGAAAGAAAGGAAACAGACTATGCTTTTACCATGATCGAATGGTTGATCAATAACAAAAGCATATTGGAAAAAGCAGGCTTCATTGTAAAGCCGCTCCTAGTAGATGACCACCAATTAGTCTTTGAGAATCCAAAACTTCAGTTAAAAGCTTCCAAAGAAAACGACTGGTTCGATTTACATGGTGTGGTAAATATTGGTGAATTCGAGATCTCCTTTCCTGAAATTGCTCGTTATATTCTGGACAACCAGCCTTTTTTCCCTCTTCCTGACGGCACTACTTTCCTTATTCCTGTTTCCTGGTTCCACAAATACAGGGAAGTCGCCCAAATTGGTCAAATGAAGAAAGGCAGGCTGAAGTTGGCAAAAAGCCAATTTACATTACTTCAAAATGCCGATAATATCCAGATGGATGCTGCTGTTATGCGCATCATGGAAGATAAAAAAGAAGCTATTGATTATCAGCCGTCTCCTAAACTTAAAGCGACGCTGCGCCCATACCAGTTGGAGGGAGTACGCTGGTTGGTCGGCTTAAATCAAAAAGGCCTGGGAGCTTGCCTCGCCGATGATATGGGGCTAGGAAAAACCCTGCAAACAATAGCTGTACTTTTATTTGCTAAAGAACAGAAAGAAAACCAGCCCGAAGAGGAGGGAAAGCTCAACGGAGTTCAACTAGATATGTTCCAGGAGGCTCTGGACGAGCAAGTCAACGCTCCTTTAAATGCTTTGATCATTATGCCGGCTTCATTGATCTTTAACTGGCAGAATGAGCTCGCTAAGTTTGCTCCACATCTCCTGGTCTATCGGCATACCGGCCCTAAAAGACATCGGGATGCTAACTTGCTGAAACGATTTGATGTAATTCTTACCACTTACCAAACGGCTCTTCGAGATGTAGACCTCCTGGGAAAAATAGAATATGAGTACATCGTTTTGGACGAAAGCCAGCAGATAAAAAATAAAAACTCCAAAATATTTAAAGCGGTTAATCAACTGCTCGCCAATCATAAAGTTTCTCTTAGTGGCACCCCTATTGAGAATGCTTTGAGTGATTTGTGGGCTCAAATGCAGTTTATTAACCCAAATTTACTGGGTAATTATACTTTTTTTCAAAGGAACTTTATTAACCCGATTGAACGAGTCGGGGATGAAGACGTAACCAATCAGCTGCGTAGCTTGATCAATCCCTATCTATTACGCCGAACCAAGGAAATGGTAGCTAAAGACCTGCCCGAATTAACAACAAATGTTTTTTACTCTGAAATGAGCAATGAGCAAAAAAAGCTCTACGAAAGAGAAAAGTCAGCGGTCAGAAATTACTTATTTGAGAACTATCACCCCACTGACATCCAGTACAACAATATTGTGATCAAAGCACTTACCAAACTTCGCCAGCTTGCCAACCACCCTAAATTGACTCTCAATGAGTATAAAAAACGATCAGGCAAGTTTGATGATATCATGGAGCATCTGGATGTTATTGTACGTGGAAATCATAAAGTACTGATGTTCTCGTCTTTTGTCAGTCATCTTCGCCTTTTTGAAACAAAACTACTGGAAGATGATGTGAAGTATGCCTGGCTGACAGGAGAAACCAGCCCGCCCAAGCGGGAAAAGGCCATCGTGGCCTTCGAGAATGACCCGGATATCAGGGTGTTTTTGATATCCTTAAAAGCTGGTGGTGCCGGGCTTAATTTAACGGCTGCCGATTATGTATTCATCATTGACCCCTGGTGGAACCCAGCCGCTGAACATCAGGCTATTGCCCGCGCACACCGGATAGGGCAAACCAAAAATGTTTTTGCTACTAAATTTATTACTAAAGATTCCATAGAAGAGAAAATTCTGCGCCTTCAGGCTAAGAAAAATAAACTGGTTCAAGATATTATCGAAGCTGGTAATCGAATTTCTTTCACGAGACAAGAACTGAATTACTTACTTGAGTAGGGAATAAGTAGTTCACTGAAATAGACTATATAAACCTTCCTGCCAAGGGCAAAGATTATTTATATATTCTATTTCCGCGAACTACTTAAAACGACCTGATTACTTAACCCGAGGTTGATAGCCTCATGGCCCGAAAAAAATAGAACTCTTGTTTCTCTTTGGTCCCGAGTCCTTTCAGAACTCGCCCTAAACACGATCAAAGAATTTTGTAGTAATGAAACTTTATGTAAATTTTCTTTGTTGTACCAATATTGTACACAATGAAACAGTATTATGTTGATAATAAGCAGTAGAGAGTTTAGACAAAACCAACGAATGTATTTTGACAAAGTTGATCAAGGAGAACAGGTAATTGTTCAACGTGGAAAGGACAAGTCTTATATTTTGACTCCTATTAGTGAAGATGATTTATACTTCAATGCTGAAATGGTTGATCGGATAAAAAAAAGCCTAAAGGAAGCAGAAAAAGGGGATGTTAAGACCATTTCTACATCAGAGGAGATTAGAGATTTATTAGGCTTATGAGCTATTTATTAGAGTTTACAAAAACAGCATTATCAGATATAGAAAAACATAAAAAATCTGGAGATAAAACAACCTTAAAAAAGATCCACCTGCTTTTAAGTGAACTGATGGAACATCCAAGAACAGGAACAGGCCAACCTGAAAAGTTGAAGTACGATTTAGAAGGATTATATTCAAGGAGGATCAATAGAAAACATCGGCTGGTTTATGATATCAAAGATGAAATAGTAACAGTCTTGATGTTGAGTGCTCACTCTCATTATGGAGATAAATAGCAAAGGGGATTCCCCATTTGCCAAAGAACGAGAAAAACCAATGCCTCTTACTGGTTCCTGGGTCTTCTCGAAACTCACCCTCAAGGACGGTTCCAAAATATTCTTGGTCTTGAAAGTAGCTGATTCGATAAATAATTAAGCTTCCAGAGTGTTAAATAGGTTGAAAATGAAGAATTGAATATGGATTGTCTTCACTAAAACTCCATCCGAAGCCTCAAATTAATCCTCCTGGAAGTCAAAAAATTAGGCACGGCAAAATACTGATCAAAAACGGTCTTTACCCAGGTGTTAGAAGCGGTATTGGATACCTGCATGAGGTTAAATACCTCCAGGCTAATCCACGAATAACGCGTAAATCGCAATGGGTGTTTAGGCTTTTGGGCTTTCCAGCCTTGTTCCCATAACAATAAGGAAAACCCAATGTCTATCCGGTGATAAGGAGAGAATCGATAGGAGTTTCGCAACTCGATATTATCCTCAGGAAATCCAAATGGCAAGCCTGTACCTAGAGTGAAGTTCAAATGCATTTTGAAGTTTTCATTGTCCCGGAAGTAATCCTGAAAAAACATGGCTAACGTCATAAACTGATCGGTAGGGCGAGGCACTGTTTTCGTTTCACGCACTTCACCATTTTTGAAATCCAAATGATCTACTCCGTTTAACCTTTCGCGGGCAGAAAGAAAAGAAAGGTTGATCCAGGATTCAGCGCCGGGTACGAACTCGCCATTTAAGCGCATATCTAACCCTAAAATATAACCTTCAGCATCATTCTGACCGGAGTATCGGATGCGTACATTATCAATTTCATAGGAAACTAAATCCCACAACCGCTTATAGTAAGCTTCTACAATAAACCGAAAACGCTTTGGATCCTTTTTTCCGGATAAAAAGTCATGTGTAAATCCTCCAACAACATGGAAGGACTTCTGCGCACGCACATTGGTGTTAACGATCCCTTGAATATTTCGAAGCTCCCGGTAAAAAGGAGGTTGAGCATATAATCCCGCAGCCAAACGGAAGGAAAAGTCCTTTTTCCAATTTAGAGGTTTTATCTGGAATTGAACTCTTGGGCTTACCACCAGTTCATCGTTTAAATCCCAGTAATTGGCTCGAACACCAGCAGAGATGCGCCATTCAGCGGCACTGTCTTTCTGGTGGCTAAAAGTATTTTGAATAAAACCGCTAAAACGGTTTGATTCGAGATCATTTTCACTTTTGAAAACGGACTCCAGGCGCACTTCATTTGGGTCATAAGGGAGAGAATAGCCCGCAGAATCCAATCTATTCCATTCGTTAATGCGATCCGCAATAATCTCTCGTTGGTATTTTACGCCCCATTGCAAAAAGTTGGAACGACTCACGCGCCAATCATCCGTACCTCCCTGAAATTCAATTCCTCCTTTGTGTTCTACATTAGAAACAATACTTTGCAAAGAATTGCGCACGAATTCTTGTTGTGTGCCCGTTCCCAAAACAGAAACGACTTCGCCAAAATCATCACTCCCCAGGTCGGATTCTACTTGTCCTAACCGATAAAAGCCTAGGATGTCGAAACGTTCGTTCTCCTGAATGTATGTTGTAGAAGCCAGGAATTTCAAATAATAGGGATTGATATCCCTTTCAGGCAGATAGGTGAGGGATACCCCTCCCATATAGGTTGTAAAATCATCTACTTCCTGGCCTTCGTAAACAGTAAAAAGCTCTAAAGCCAGATTAATCTGACCAAAAGCAGTACTGCGCTCAGATGGAACAAAACTGTATTCACTTCTATTAATATTTCCGATGACGCCTAACTGCCAATCCCTGCTCAAATCATAAGTAAGATAGACCTGGCCATCAAAGAAGTTGGGAATGTATTCTCCCTGAATATCCAGGCTGCCAAGTAAGTAACGCGTGGTTTTATAACGAGCTCCAAGTAAGTAGCGAAAACGTCTGTACCCCACACTATCTGCTTTAATACTTCCTTCCAGGTGAGCAGAACCTCCAAGAAAACTCATGCCAATGGAAGCCCTGGTCGAATCAGGTCTTTTATAGCGAACATCAAGAACGGAGCTCATTTTGTCTCCATAGCGTGCTTCAAAACCACCGGATGAAAAAGATAAGTTTTTAGTTAAATCAATATTGGGGAAGGTCAATCCTTCTTGCTGGCCTGTACGTATGAGCTGAGGGCGATAGATCTGAAAATCGTTGACATAAACGAGGTTCTCGTCATAGTTTCCGCCTCTGACGTTGTATTGCGAGCTGAGCTCTCCGCCTGTTCCGCTGCTTGTTCCGAGAGCGATGTGTGGAAGTAAGGTTTCAAAGTTACCGGTGGTGGTAGGTAGCAGTTTTAATTCTGTTACTTCTTCAGATATCATGCCCGCATCTTCTATGCGGCTTTCTGTAACCTCGACTTCAAAACCTGCATTCAAAGGGAGCAGCTTAATGTTGACCCGTCTTCTTTCTCCCGGAGCTAAGGCGCTAATTTCAGATATCGCTTCGTCAAAACCAATCCGGGAGCAAGCCAGGTTCAAATCCTTATTAGCAGGAACTTTGATGGTATAAAAACCTTTTAGATCCGTTTCGGCATATTTTCCGGTTTCTTCTACGTAAACCGTTGCTAATTCAATGCCCCTCCCGTTAGAGGCATCGGTAACCTTACCCAATAAGTAGCCAATTTCTGCTTCTTGAGCATGGATATTTAGGGCGCTAAAGAGCAGTGAAAAGCTCAGAAGAGCTAGTATATATATATTCTTGAGCATTCGGAATATCTTTTACAATTTTTATTACCATTCAAAATGTCCAATAGCTTTCAATTGCGCAATTACTTTTTGTGGGTCTTCCGCTTTAAAAACACTGCTTCCCGCTACTAAAACATTAGCCCCGACTTTTAAGAGTTCCTCCGCATTTTGAAGGCCTACACCACCATCAATTTCAATCAGTGGAGAAAGATTTCTGACGGTCATCATCTCTTTAATGGCTCTTACTTTAGGAAGAGTTTGGTAAATGAACTTTTGACCACCAAAGCCTGGGTTGACAGACATCATGCAAATCAGGTCGATATCTTCCAGAACGTTTTCCAAAGCGCTTACCGGAGTATGTGGGTTTAAAGCAACACCGGCTTTTGCACCGGTTTGCTTTATTTGCTGGATGGTACGGTGCAAATGTGGGCAAGCTTCATAATGCACGGTAATAACTTCCGCCCCTGCTTCCCTGAAAGCTTCAATATATTTTTCAGGTTCAACGATCATCAAATGTACATCCAGTGGCTTAGTACTCAGTTTTTTAATAGCTTTTACTATAAACATCCCGAAAGTAATGTTCGGGACAAAGCGCCCGTCCATCACATCCAGATGAAGCCAATCGGCTTCGCTTTCATTTACTAACTGAACTTCTTCTTGGAGCCTTGAAAAGTCAGCGGCTAATATTGAAGGAGCAATTAAATGCTTCATAAGTAGTATTTGGCTTTTACCAATTTTGTGAATTACTTGAATTGGTAGTTATAAAAATGTAAAAGTAATCAAAATTACTATTAGTAGCGGGAAACGGTTAACGGTCAACGGGGAACGGTCAACGGGGAACGGTCAACGGGGAACGGTCAACGGGGAACGGAACCTTCGGTCCAATTTCCGTTAATTTCGTTAACCGTTAACCGTTAACCGTTAACCGTTTCCTGTTAACCGTTTTCCGATGACCGTTTTCTGACATTCATCCGACTTTACATATAGTTCATCCAACAATTTTTGGGAATCTTCTCATTTTATGAACATTTGTTTAAAAGTCATCTTAATGATTCAGCTTCAAGATATTCATAAAGCTTATAAGACAGACTATACCAGTTTGCAAGTTCTTAAGGGCATTGACCTCACCATTGAAACCGGCGAAATGGTCTCTATTATGGGGTCTTCCGGTTCTGGAAAATCTACATTGCTTAATATAATTGGTATTTTGGATGATTACGACAAAGGTGAATATTATCTAGATGGCACATTGGTGAAAGATCTTTCCCAGGCCCAGGCCGCTCAATTCCGAAACAGATCCATTGGCTTTGTCTTCCAGTCTTTTAATTTGCTGGCCTTCAAAACGGCTCTTGAAAATGTTGCCCTTCCACTGTATTATCAAAAGGTAGAGCGTAAAAAACGGCAGGAAATTGCCTTAGAATACCTGGAAAGAGTAGGGTTAAAAGAGTGGGCGCACCACTTTCCTAATCAAATGTCGGGAGGACAGCAACAACGAGTGGCTATCGCCCGTGCATTGATTTCGCAACCCAAGGTAATCTTAGCAGATGAACCAACCGGAGCACTGGATTCTCAAACCTCTCATGAAGTAATGCAACTTTTTAAGAATGTTAATGATCAAGGTATAACCGTTATTATCGTCACGCACGAAAATGACATAGCTGCCATGACTTCCAGGGTAATTCGCCTGAGAGACGGACTCATTGATCGATCCACGGTTAACAATTAAGGGGTATGGGGTGTATTGGTCATTTGAATCTCATTGAAACTAGTTTATTATGTTTGATTACGATAAGTGGCAGGAAATATTCAACTCTATAAAACGGCATAAGCTAAGAACTATACTTACCGCTTTGGGGGTGTTCTGGGGTATTTTTATGTTAGTCATACTGCTTGGAGCAGGGAGTGGATTAGAAAATGGCGTCCGTTATGAATTCCGGGATGACGCCATCAATAGCATCTGGTTGTTTAGAGGTACTACCTCAAAGCCGTTCAACGGGCTTCCAGAGGGCAGAAGGATTCAATTCAATAATGATGATTTTAATTACATCAAAAATAACTTTCCTCAAATTGAGCATATGACTGGCCGGTTTTACCCTCCCGGCGATCAGATTTTAGTTTATAAAGATAAAAAGTTAACCTTTCCGATTCGTGCTGTTCATCCCGGACACCAGTTTGTGGAGCGAACTCAAATGACGAGCGGTCGGTATATCAATGAAAAAGATCTTGATGAGTATCGAAAGGTAGTCGTGATAGGAGGAACAGTCGTGAAAGATGTTTTTGGAGATGAAGACCCTATAGGAAAGCAAGTACAAATAGGAAAGACAGCGTACAAAGTAGTAGGAACTTACCATGATACCGGGGGAGAAAATGAAATGCGGAATATGTATCTTCCCATAACTACTGCTCAAACGGTGTTCAATGCAAGAGATGAAATCCATATGATCATGTTTACTACCGGCAATTTGTCATTAGCTGCCATGAACCGGCTTGCCGAGGGTGTTCGCTATGCTTTTGCCGGCCGTTTACAGTTTGATCCTACCGATAAACGCGCCATTTGGGTACGTAATGTAGCAGAGCAATATCAACAATTCGAAGATCTTTTCAGTGTTATAAAAATGTTAGTTTGGATGGTAGGTATCGGGAGTATTATTGCCGGGGTGATTGGTGTAAGTAATATCATGCTAATTGTGGTAAAAGATCGAACAAAAGAAATTGGTATCAGGAAGGCTATGGGTGCTACGCCTTACTCCATTGTGAGTATGGTGCTTCAGGAGGCTTTAATCATTACTAGTATAGCCGGTTACCTGGGCCTTGTTGCAGGTATTGTCTGCATCTCTTTATTAGGTTCAGTTGAAGTGGACTATTTCAGGCAGCCCCATATGCCTTTTGGTGTGGCTTTAGGAGCCCTAATAGTACTTGTTTTAGCAGGTACTCTAGCTGGATTGATGCCTGCACTACAAGCTGCAAGGATTAATCCCGTCCAGGCAATGAAGAATTAATTCTTTACGGAAAACGGAAAACGGATTGAGGCGACCGTTCCCCCCAAACCGTTTCCCGTTTCCCGTTCCCCGTTAACCGCTAAATGTTTAATCGTATTTTTATGTGGTTCGATAGAGATAAATGGCAAGAAATATTTGGTACGATGCGCAAGCATAAGCTGCGTACCTTTCTCACAGCACTAGGAGTGTTTTGGGGGATCTTTATGTTGGTGTTTCTTTTAGGAATGGGAGCTGGCTTGCGAAATGGAGCTTTCAGAAACTTTTCTAAAAAAACAAAAAACATAATGTATGTCTGGGCTTCTACTACTTCTAAGCCTTACAAAGGTTTTCAGCCCGGTCGCCGTCCTCAGTTACGCCTGGATGATATCCGAGCATTGAAAGCCAGTATTTCTGAGCTGAATTATATTGCTCCGAGGCATTCGATTAATGCACCTGTATATTATCAGGGAACCGGCAGCATTCGGGAAATAAGAGGCGAGTTGACGGATATGATAAAAATTGAGGCATTGAAATTGTATCAAGGGCGGTACATTAATAAAGTAGATTTGGATGAAGCTCGCAAGGTTGTTGTAATAGGAGAACGTGTTAGAGAAATTTTATTTGAGGATGAGCCTCCAATTGGGAAGTATATCCGTGTTAAAGGAGTGGAATTTAAGGTAGTAGGAGTATTCGGGCCCATAGAAATAAAACCTTGGACAGAAAGCGATTTGGAGTCGGTTGTTATTCCACTAACAACTATGGATCAGGCGTTTGGTTCGAAAGATGAGGTGGACTATTTTGTTTGTTCTGCCGACGAAGGCATTCCAATGAGTTTAGTAGAACCCAAAGTTAGAGGTTTGCTGCGTGAACGGCATAATGTAGCCCCGGATGATCCTCGCGGAATTGGCGGATTTAACCTGGAAGAAGAGTTCAATAAAGTACAAACTTTATTTGTAGGGATCAATGCTTTCCTCTGGTTTGTAGGCATCGGTACTTTGTTGGCGGGGATTGTTGGTGTAAGTAATATTATGATGATCATTGTAAAAGAAAGAACCAAGGAAATAGGAATCCGAAAAGCTATGGGAGCTACCCCTGGCTCCATTATCAGCTTAATCCTTACGGAATCGGTTTTTATCACTTCTTTTTCAGGCTATCTCGGTCTTTTTGCCGCAACGGGGCTGATTTGGATCATCAATACGATTATGGTAGTGAATGAAGTAGAAACGGAGAATTTTTATAATCCGGAGGTAAACCTGACAGTGGGTTTGGGATCAATCATTTTGCTCATAGTTGCAGGAGCTATTGCCGGCTTAATTCCCGCTCTTCGTGCTGCGGCAGTGAATCCTGTAATTGCTTTGAGGGATGAATGATGTTGAGGTTAGGAGCGGAAAAAGGGAAACGGAAATTGATTCAACATCGCTTAATTCTGAAGGTGGATAAAATATTTTAACCAACTCATTGATAATGAAAAATAAAGGCTGTATTATTTCTGTTGTGGTGCTTTTAGTAATTGCTACCTTGGTGCTGGGGTTCTATTTTTTAGGAGACCTGGGACAACAAGGAGAAGAATTTGAAACGGAGAATCCTGTTGTGATGGACATCATCAAAAAAGCAGTTGCTACCGGGACCATTAAACCAAGAAGAGAGATTTTGATAAAACCTCAGGTCTCAGGGGTTGTTGATGAACTTTATGTCGAAGAGGGGGCATTAGTAGAAAAAGGACAGAAACTGGCCCGGATTAAACTGGTGCCAAGTGAAGTAAATATCAATAATGCGCGTTCTAATGTAGAATTGGCAAAAATTCGTTTAGATGAGGCAAAAAGAGAGCTTGAGCGGCAGAGATTGGTTTTTGAGCAGAACCTGGATGTTGAAGCCGCTAAATCTCGTTTATTAAATGCTCAACAAGAAGAGCAGCGTTATCGCGATCTTTACAATGAAGGGGTAATTTCACAGCAAGAGTATAATCAATATAAACTCGATCTGGAGTTACAAAAAACAGCTTTTGATAATGCAGAGATTACTTCAAAAAACAGCTTAAAGCAATTCGAAACCACTATTGATATCCGAAAGCAGGAGTATGATGCTGCTGTCAATAATTTACAATTACTTCGGGAGGGAGCGTCCAAAAACTCTCAACAAGTAGCGAATATCGTTACTTCAACAGTGACTGGAATGGTGCTGGACATTCCCTTGGAGGAAGGTTCTTCGGTTATTGAGCGAAATAATTTCAATGAAGGAACAACTATTGCTAGCATCGCCGATATGAACGACCTGATTTTTGAAGGTAAAGTTGATGAAGCTGATGTTGGGAAGATTAAAGAAGGTATGCCTTTGGTCTTAACTGTGGGGGCTCTTCCAGAGCAGTCATTTGATGCTTTATTGGAATTTATTTCTCCAAAAGGCGTGGAAGAGGAAGGAGCAATTAAGTTTGAAGTTCGTGCAGCAATGAAAACGGCAGAAGGGGTATTCCTTCGTGCAGGTTATAGTGCGAACGCAGATATCATTTTAGATAAACGTGAATCAGTAGTTGCTTTGAAAGAGCGGGATGTTCTTTTTGAAAAGGAAAAAACGTTTATAGAAGTGTCTAAAGGCGGCAACGATTTTGAGAAAACCGAAGTAAGTCTTGGTTTATCAGACGGCGTATTCGCCGAAGTAAATAGCGGGGTGGACACCACAACGCAGATAAAAGTGCAGAAGGAGATGGAGTAAGTTTTTTTACTTAACATGTTAAATTGGCCCAGCGGTAATAAATCACGCTAAGAAAATGAAACCACTTTTTTACTTTTTTTTCTGTCTGTTTTTTGTTCCCCACTTAAACGCCCAAAATTGGGCCGAACTCGATCAAGGCCTCAATGAAGGGGTTCGAAACATTTATTATGATAGTCTGACTGAATTGATCTACTTTTCAGGAATGTTAAAATTTGCCGGCGACCTGGAAGTTAATGGTATTGCTGCCTGGGATGGCAATCAATTTCTTCCATTGGGATCAGGTATGGATTATTGCGCTACTTTCAATTGTGCCCGAAACGTAGGTCCCGTTTTCAGATATAAAGATGAACTCTTTGTGTCCGTTCCCTGGAAAACAGTTGGTGGGGGCATACAGGCCTGGGGGTTGGCGAAATGGGATGGCCAAAATTGGTTGCCTACCGGGGTGAAATTTCAAGATAAAGTTGATGAGGAAGGGAGAGTTCAAGAAATGATTGTTTTTAAAAACCATCTATATGCCATTGGCTCTTTTCGATTATTTAATGGTGAAGAAGCTCACGGCATTGTACGATATGATGGAAATCAATGGCATTTAGTTCCCCCTCCTGATCCGTTACCCAATACATGGCTACCCGTGGAAGCCTTGGTTTTTGAACAAGAACTCTATATCGTTGGTAACTTTTACAATTCCGACCCAAATGAATATGAAGATATTATTAAATTTGATGGTAATCAATGGCATCAGGTTGGAACCAATTACAACGGGAAGGTATCCAATTTAGGAGCCATAGCTGTTTTTGAAAATGAATTATACATCGGAGGACTCATTAGGGCTTCAGAAGGCAATCCGGGGAATGGCATTCTCAAGCTGCAAGGAGATGCCTTTGTTGATGTAGGGGGGAGTTTTCCGTTTGACAATGATCAAGTTAGGGATTTACAGGTTTTCAATGGCAAACTTTACGCTTTGGGCATTTTTGAGTATGTGGGCAGCGATTGGGTTCTTGGTAGCAATATTGTTGCCTGGGACGGTACACAATGGCACGCCCCAAATGGTACCTTCGAGAATGTCATCAGTGTCGGGTTGGTGGCTAAAGATACCCTTTTCGTTGGTGGCGGCTTTAACTCCATCAGTGGACAAGCTTTCGAAAATGTTGCCAAATGGAATTGCCAACAGCCCTATGATTCTTGCAGTAGTGCTTTTCCTGTATCTGTATCTTCCGCCCTTAGCATAACAAAGCAATTAGAGCTTTTCCCTAACCCTTCCAGTGATTTCATCAGCCTCCAATTCCCCAAAAAAATCCTACACACTTCCGGCCAGCTCCAAATCATTGATAGTTCAGGTAAAAAATGGAGGCAGGTTTTGCTTACACCCGAAGAACAAGACTTTACTTTCTCGGTTCAAGATCTCCCTCCCGGGCTATACTTTGTTCAATTTTCTACTCCTGGAGTTCAACTACATGCTAAGTTTTTGAAAAGGGAGTAGTTGGGGTGGTTCTAGATGATTTCATTTGGTTGAAATTAATTTGGGAAATCCTTAAACAAGAGTCATCCCAAATTTTCGGAATGGCT
>CAZHZT010000093.1:0-22640 GCA_964537285.1 uncultured Saprospiraceae bacterium
AAAGCATTCTTAAACCGGTTTCTGTGCTACATACAATAAACCCAAATTATTCAATCATGATCATTTTCTTAGTAGCAGTGTTGTCTGGAGTATCCAACTGGTAGTAAAGTACACCAGATGTTCCAAGCTCGCTGCGCTCAAGAGTGATCGTGTTATATCCTTTAGCGAAGTCACCTTCGTAAGACTTAACTACTTTACCAGCTACGTCGTAGATAGTTAATGTAGCAGTTGAAGCTTTTGGAAGGTTAAATCCGATAACAGTAGTTGCCTTGAACGGGTTTGGTTGGTTTTGGTACAACGCAAACTCACCACCTACAAGAACACTTCCATTTTCGCTATCGAAGCGAAGAGCAACGTTCATGAAGTCAAGGTTCGTAGTGTAAGCTTCAGCAGCAGTAACGCGAGAGTTAATTGCCAATACTGAGCTCAACTGAGTGCTAGCCTTAGCAGTGAAGGTCAAAGTGAATAATGTTTCACCTTCAGCAACACGTACGTTTTCAGCATTCCAGCTTGTAGTGATGATACCTTCAGCAGCCTGAGCAAGACCGAAGTTACCTTCATTCAAGTTAGACAAGTTACCTTTAACGTCTACCAATTCGATAGCGTTATTATCGAAAGACATAGTGTACTGGTATCCAAGGATGTTAGTGAAGTCAGTAGCTTTAACATCTACAGTGTAAGTTTCACCAGCGATCAATTCCTGATCATCCGTAGCGAATACTAATTCACCTTTGAAGTTACGCTCTTCAGAACCTACTAATTCGTTTGGCTTAGCGTCACCAGTAACATCACCAATCTTAATAGCTACGAAATCATTCAATGACTGATCCTGAGCGATATCGTTGATGCTGATTACTTCTGGGAATGCAGGAGTAAATGGATTATTCGCGTTAGGGAATGTCCAAGCTTTATCAACGAATCTCCAAGAAGTATTGAATTCTAACTTAGGATCGATGTTCAAGATCAACTTACGAAGAAGAACTACGTCATAAGTAGAAACTACACCATCGTTAGATGCGTCAGCAGCGATCATCTTATATGGAGAGTTCAATTTCTCGATAGACAATACGTGCTTAGTGATGTGTACAAGGTCAAATGTAGAAACACCGTTTTTGTGATCTACATCTTTGAATGGCTCGATGCTGATGTTCGCGTCTGGAGCAACAGAGAAATCGAATAAACCATTATCTACTGTAGTGATTGTGTTACTGTTACCAATTGTGCTATTCAATGTAACCTCTACTTTAGCAACAGCTTCATTATCTTCGTTATTGATTGCACCAGTAACGTTGAAGTTACCGTTTGGTGAAGAAGGACAAACATTGTTTGGATCCTTGATGATAACGAAAGTTTCGCTGAAGTCGAAGTTGCAGTACTCATCGTAAGCGTAAAGGTTTACAGTAGTAGCAATTCCGACATCGCCACAATCGAAGCAACGCTCAGTTACAGGCTGTGCAGATGGATTTTCACAGTCATATGGCTCGAAAGAGAATACCAAATCTTCGTAATCAGTACAGTTATCGTAAGAGTCACCATTTTCGAAGCTAGTGATTTGCAAGCAAACCATACCGTTATTAGGCATTACAGGAACAGTTAAGTTCTTAGCGATAGGCGTAGGAGCTTTGCAATCTTCAACAGTGAATGTGTACTCACAAGTAGTGATGTTACCACATCCATCTTCAACTTTCCAGTAGATCAAGTGCGTACCGATTGGGTAAGAACCGTTAGCTTGGTTATCAGCGTTACCAGTATTTGCGAGTGGGTTGAAATCAGAGTTGAAATCAAACGTTGGTGAAGCTGGATCTAAAGGATCGAAGAAAGCATCAATTTTGTAGTAGTACTCAAGATCTTCGTCAGCAGTACAATCATCAGTACCAAGGATTTCCAAAGTAACTGGGATTGGCTCACAATCAGGCTCAAAACCACAGATAGTAACGTCATCGCATGGGCCGATCATTGATGGTGGATCAGACTCAAGAACTTTGATTTCCTGTAGGTAAGTCCAAGTTACATAACCAAGATCGAAAGAGTTATCTGGCTGACACCAGTCTACAACGATCCACTTACGCAACAACTTAACACAACCTGGAGGCGTGATAGGCAAGTTAGTATCTTCGTAAGATACACCTACTAGATCACAAGCATCTTCAAAGATACGAGGACGTACGTCAAATGGATTAACATCTGGGTTGTTCTCAAGATCATCTGGATCAAGACCAGCACCACAAGTAGTCAATGTGATATCACATGGCCATTCAACACCATCATCCGGGCTGTGAACATCACAACCGAAGAATGGAGTAGACCAGCACTCTGTATCGCAAATATCGAATGGAGTAGAGTTATTGATAGTAATGATCTGAACGCAAGAAGCTGTTCTTCCTACTTTGTCAATTGCAGTATAGATACGAGTTACAGTACCTTCACCACACTGATCAGGACCACCGTTAGAAGAAACGTTTACTCTGTCAACTTCGCAGTTATCGAATGCATTTGGATACCATCCGATTTGTACGTTTGCAGGCAACTGGAATACTGGTGGGTGATCTGGAGACTGTTGAGTTGGTGTAACACCGTCGAATTTATCAGGATCAAACTCCCAGCAATCAATAGTTTTGTTTGGAGGACAAACAATTACCGGATCAAGCTTGTCGTCAACTTTTACATTAACCATACACTCGTTGAAACGAGCATCAGGATCGTTTTCTGTGAAGATTTCGTTACCAACTACATCATAAACACGTAGTCTAACAACGATTTCCTGACCACAATCATCGCAATCGAACTCAACGCAATCAGCGAATTGAACGAAAGCAGGATCGTCCATACGCTTAACTTTGTAAGCAAGGATCTCACAGTTATCGTAAGAACCATCATCAAATGTTGGCCAGCAAACTTCTACTTTTCCGTCAGAACCTAAAGAAACTACTGTTTCTTCATCACAAATTGGAACTGGAGGAGTATTATCTTCAATAGTTACCAAATGGTTGCAAGGAGCACTTTCGTTTCCGCAATCATCAGTAGCAACATAAGTGAATACATAAGAACCTAAAGGAAGACCGAATACGATGTCACCAGGAGCATATTCTTTACCATCTTCATCAAATACAGCGATAGAGATGTTACCTGGGCTAGAGCAGTTATCAGCAATCTGTGGGAAAGGTAAGATATAGTTACCTTCGCAATCAGAGTTAGCGTTTACAGTAGCATTAGGAGGACAAGTAACCGTAGGACCATCTTTGTCAGCAACTTTGATGATTTGGTTATAAGTAAGAACCGCTTCACCACCTGTATTAGCTACACACCAGTCGATTAAAGTCCACTTACGCAATACTTTGAAGCTATTTTCGCAAATAGGAACGATTACATCTTCGAAAGTAGAATTGATATTATCACAAAGACCAGTTGGGCCACCAGTTACAGATGGATCAGGAATACCATCACCATCAAGATCCCACTGAGTTTGGTTCTGGCAAAGTAGAGCTGGCTCATCAATGTCATCAAAGTTAGGTGGTACACCTACTTCTTCGAAAGAAGACTTAGTAACAGAAATGAATTGCTGACAAGTAGAAACGTTACCGCTTTCGTCAACAGCTGTCCATGTTCTAGTAATAATTCTTACGATATCATCGCAAGCACCGAACTTAGTTACTTGATCGTGGAAAGTGAAAGATACATTACCACAAGCATCGAATGCAGCAGGAGTAGGGAAGTTACCTGCGAAATCAATTTTCAATTCAACTTCATCAAGGTTACCAGAGTCTCCTCCAGTGTCATCGTTGAAAGTCAATACCCAGTCACCAGACTGGCCAACAGCAGAACCGTCAAAAGCAGAAAGCGCATCCTGAGGTTGGAAAGTACCTTCTTTTGCGTTACCACCAGCCATACATTGTGCAGCGAATGCGTTGTAGTTTTGAGCAGCTTCATCATCGAAGGTTACGTCCATGTTATCAGCTGTACAAAGAGGCAAGTTAGAGAACAAGTTAATTGTAGTTCCGTTAGGAGACTGTAACTGAAGGTTAAGATCAGAAACCCAAGTGTGGTTCAAATCAACAGAAAGATCTACGTCAAGGATATCAACTGGAGGAAGAGATACTCCAAGGTTGAAAACAGCTAAACCAGCAGTACCTGTTTCCGGGATAGGACCAGTGATGCCTTCACCTACTCTCAATGTACCAGAGATAGGAGCGTTAGGAGTGATATCATCATTACAGCTAACAGTAACATCAATGCAACCAGTAATCGTTGGAGCAATATTATCTACAACTGTGATATTTGTTTCACAGAAGTTATTCATGTTTTCAGGATCCGTAACTCTTACTACAAATGTCAAACCTACATCATCACCATCAAGAACATCACCACCTTTACCGATGATTTCAACGATATAATCTTCGTAGCAACCATAAGGACCACCTTCCAATAGAAGGTCAGCACCAAGAACTTGCTCACAATCATCACCATCAAGAGCGATGACTACGTCATCATTACAAGTAAGAGAAGGAGTTGGGTTAGGGAATTCTTCAACACATACGTCAAACTCACAAAGGTTTGTGTTACCAGCAAGGTCAGTAGCGATCCAAGTCTGAGTAGTACAACCGATTGGGAAGAAATCACCAGAAGTCAAACCAGAGTTATCAACTTGCTCAACCATGATTTCACCTGGGTTCCAGCCTAGAGTAAGACCAGCATCTAAGATGAAGCCAATAGAAGAGAAAAGACTCGGAGGCGTTAAACCACAAGCAGGAGCATTGATATAAGTAAGGTTACCAGTAGCACTGTTACCATCGCAAGTACCAGGAGTCTGAACGATACGGCTGTTCAATGTAGTACCAGGAGTGAAAATCTCAACCCATACACCGTTAATTCCAGGAGGAACTGAAATAGGCGTATCGAAATCAACTTGTACACACTGACCGTTGTTAGCGTTACTTGTTTGGAACTGGAAAGATCCAAGTGGAGTAAAACCACCATCAACCCAAGGAACTACACCAGGAGCTTGTGGAGGATAAATAAAGATCGTAGCCAAAGGCTCTTGACCGAAAGTTTCTTGGTTATACGTGAAATACTCAAGATCCCCAGGACCAGGAAGATCGATGAACTGAATGATAGAGTTCTGAGCAAAAGGAGCACAAGCCAAAGCAGATCCACCAGAAGGATCCTCACAAGGATCGCAGAAAGGACCAACAATGTTCATTGGAGCAGCAGGACAGTTATCCATAGCAGCAACTTCGTAAGAAACAACCGCGTCACAAGCACCTGGATCCAAGTTGATAACGATATCGTTAGGGCAGCTTGTAAAAGTAGGACCTTCTGTATCATTAACAGTTACATTGAAAGTACACTGTACCAACAATCCACCTTGATCAAATGCAAAGTAAGTAACCGTAGTAGTACCAACAGGGTAGAAATCAGAAGCGTTACCGTTGAAGTTGTAATCGTTGTTGAAAGACATAGGCTGAGTAGAAGACTGAGCGATGCTCGCTTCCAACTGGATGAATTCACCAGTACAGATATTATCACCTACAGCCGTATTCGCTTCAACAGTGAACGTAAAAGTAGAACCATAAGTAGTTACCCAGTTGTTCCAAGTGTTACCATTGATAGAAACAGTAAGTGTGGTCTGAACGCACTGTCCATCAGAGTTTTCAAAAAGAACTTGAGAATCATCAGGGCCAAGCAAGGAAAGTTCCTCCAGACCACCGAAATCGAAGTCACCCAAGAAAGTAACAGATAAATCTACGTTTGCACCACCGTCAGACATAATTACACCTGGAAGGTCAACAGTAGTTTCCTGTAAAGAACCAGCCCAGTTGAAAGGGGTATTAGGACCAGTAACGGTTAGGAAGTTAGAACCCATTGGAGGGATAGTAGCGCAGTCTGTGTCAACAACTGGATCCGGGATAGTAACGTTAGCGCCACAAAGACCTGGGCTGTTATCAACAACGATATCAGCCGGGCAATCAATAGTACAAGTAGGTGCTACCACATTAAAAGTACCTAGGATAGTTCCACCACTTTGAACACCATTACAAGTGTTAGTGAAACCTCCAGTAGCTAAGATAAAGTTCCCAAGAGGCTGTGCGCCTTGAAGAACATCAATGTTAGATCCGTTCCAACCATCGCCGAAAGAATCATAACCACGCACAGTATATGTACCTGGGTTTAAAGATAGGTTTTGGTTAGCAGCTGCACCTGGTAGAACGCAGTTCACAACAGCGTTTGCTGGGGAAATGATCTCCCAACCTACCTCACCGGGAAAACCAGCCGGGTTCCATTGAACTGTTATGGCTTGAGGCTGTGCGACAAGTCCGCCGATAGCGAACAAGCTGAACAGGCAGCCCATTATAGCCAAACGAATAGTAGAATTCGTATTTTTCATGAGATCGATAGATTTTATTTAATGAAATATTTTAATTAATGAATAAAGACTACTACAGCTTTAATAGATCTACAGTGTCCGTATAAACATCCACAGGGTCAATGTTTGAAGATGGCTTATACTTGTCGCAAATACGTACGAGAACAGGAATGCTGTTCGTCATTAGTTCGTCAATAACTTCACCTGTATTCAATTGCTGGACCAAGTAATCGTAATACAATACGATAACACTTGATCTGGACTCTTGTACAGATGTTAAATTTCCAGCTTTCAAAGTCTGGAATTCATCCTTGGCGGTATTGTTCAACAAATTGATTGCATCTGATTCGTTAACGTAGTTAACGTCCTTAGAAACAGATACGTAATCTTTCTGATTGAACGGAGAGGGAGTAAGAGAAGTTTGAGCACCCAACCCTTGTACCCCAAGAAAAAGGAACAAAAAGAAGCTGGTCACTGCCAGTAAAAAATTCATCTTTTTCATGAGATTAGAATTTAGTTAATGAATAATTTTTTTGATTAAACAAATTAATTTCTGAATGAATTATAAAAAGAATCTATCTCCGAAACTGATCGAAAATGCTAAGCATTTGGGAAAACATTTTCACTAATCACACATACACATAATATGTGTAACTACTTTACATAGCACTAGGGAAACAAAAGACGCGCCTCTGAATGATCATCAATTGTGATCCTCAAAGATCGAAGAATAAGGAGCGTAAATTATTTTCCCATGAACGATGTTTTCCAAAAAAATAAAATAAGTCAATAAGAGTAAAATAATACATTACGTAAAGAGAACCGAACAAGGTTCTTTTAGCAAAAAAAATGCATATCTCTATCTAGCAAGATAGAAATCCATAAGAAACAGTCTGTTGAGAAGTCTTTACGTAACGGTTGATGGGATGTGCTGTAACGGAAAGGTTATTGGGAAAACCTGTTCAGAGATAAAAAACTAACTTCTCAACACTTTTTTTTATTAAACGGTGTAAAAAACGGCTAAAAAAATCGCCAAATTCATTTCTGCAAACAAATATACAATAAACATTTCAAGTTTTTATACCCTAAAGCAGGTATTTTTTTTCAACCCGTTTCTAAGGCCATTTTACTTGAATTCAAAATTTTCTTTGCTTACATCAGAATACGACCGCCAAAATAGGAATTTTTTGAAGGAAATATAAATGTATTGTAAAAAAAATCATTTCTTTTTTTTGAGAGCCCCCCTCCACCTAGGCAGAGAGAGGCCATCCCAAAAACCATTTCTTTCCTCTATTGCTTTATTTTTAAATTATAAATCCTTCTTATTTAAGAACTTATTTATACGGTTAACGGGGAACGGGATATAATTTTTTGACCTAAGGCCAAAAAAATAAACGAACCGTTAACCGTTCCCCGTTAACCGCATCCCTCTATTTACGATATTTTCTGGAGCGATCAAATTTTCCATTATTTTTTTGATCTATGGCAATTCCAAGGGTTACCTCATGCGACCCTCCATTGAAGTTATTGAAATCTCCCAGGAAATAATCATAAGAATAATATAGCTGGAAAAGATCCTTGTTCAGGCCGATTAAAATACCCAGTGCACTATCAGCACCGTATCTGTAACTAATTCCTCCAACTAAGCCCCCGCTTGGAAGCCCCATTTTTAAATTAGCCTCTAACTGTAAAGGAGATGTCAACACCTTTCGAAGCATTAATGAGGGTTCTACCCACGTACTTCCTTTGCCCGCAAACCGATGCCCTAGTAAAAAGGTGTAATAACTCAATAAAGAAGTGGTACTATTGCTGTCTTCATTACCAATTTCATCCAGGCGGTTTGTCACAATACTGGGTAACGAGACTCCAAAATATGTACGCTCGTTGTAGGTACCAAAAATACCAATAGAAGCATCAAATTGATCAACCCCATTGATATGTTCTTCAATCACTGCATCATTTTCATCAAAAAACGGATCATTCCGAACACTCGGATCAAGGCGCAATCGCTTATATTCAGCCGAAAAGCCAATACCAATCAGGAATTCCTCCATTTCATAGCGATAAGACAGGGCCAACTGGCCTCTCAAGCGAGAGAGACGCGCAACATCCTCACCAAAAAAGCCTGCCCCGATCCCGAAACCGGCTTTTTGCTTCCCTAGTGGCCCGTTGTAAGATAAAGAATAAGCAGATGGAGAACCCGCAAAACCCGACCACTGCTTTCTGAAGTTGAAAAAAAAGTTGTGGGTATTCACAACTGGTAAGTCCGTAGCATCTCCAGCATCATCATTATTGACAAAGAACGGGAAGCCCGCTGCGGCTGGATTAACTAAAGTAGGATTAATATGATAATGCGTATAGAAGCCTTCATCCTGTGCAAAAAGGCCTGCAATTGAAAAGATAGTTATTAATGTAAGTAAAAATAATTTCTTCATGATGGGATTTTTAATCGTTTTTGGAATAAAAAATAATGGAATTTCACTACTCTATTAATGAGCTTGCTCAGGGCAAGCTGTTTTTTATTCGAGAGCGGCCTTGTTAAGATTTTTACAAGACCGCTCTCCAGTTAAGTTGCTATTCCCTGATTAGGGTTATACTTCCTTTTATTTGTTTTACTTCGCTTCCGTCGTTATAATCAAAGATGTAGAAATAACCTCCTTCCGGAAGATCCATTCCATCCATATCTCTACCTTGCCAGTTGTTATTGTAGTTATCTGCTTCGAAGACAAGTTCACCCCAGCGATCAAAGATTAAGAGAGTGTTGCTGAAAACATCAGCACAGTTAATGATGAAGTTATCATTAAAGCCATCTTGATTAGGAGTAATTACATTTCTGGCTAAGCCGCAATCAAAGTTTCCTTCTAATTCTATAGAAGCTGACTGTGAGCATCCTAAAGCATCAAAAACAGTAAGCATATAAGTACCCGGATCAAGGTTTTGAATTAGCGGCCCGCTGTCATCAGTACTCCAATCATAGATATATGGTTCTGTACCACCTTCTACGAAAGCTTCAATTCTACCGTCTTGCTGAGCACTAGGTTCGGTTTGGAAAGTTATTGTCATCCCGATGGCTTCAGGTACTTCTACTTGTTTGATTTCTTCATAGCCTTCCACATCTGTAACCGTTACATTATATGTACCGGGGCAAAGCTCGACAGCCTTACGGGTTACCTGATTCAGAGGATCGTTCCACTGATAAATAAACGGAGGGTGTCCACCTTCATGAATAATTTCTGCTGTTCCTTCACATTCTCCAGGGCAAGTGGAAGATTCTGTCAGGAAAGAAACAGGAATAGAAGGGGCTAAAAGTTCAATAGTATCAAAGGCCATACATCCGAGGGCATCCGTAACGGTAACGATACAAAGCCCCACTGGAAGGTCGTTTGCATTTTGAGAGGTTTCCCCGCTACACCATTCATATATATATGGTGTAATTCCGTTGGAAGCAATCACAGTTGCCTGCCCGTCATCGGAGTTAGGGAAAGAAGGATCATCCTGAACTGTTGCTGATGCTTCAATGAAGGATGTTGTTTCGATCAGGAAGTCCAGTACATTGGTCATTCCATTCCCATCAGAAACGGTAACAACATATAAGCCAGGCTCCAGGTTATCCAAATCTTCTAAATCAGAGGTGAACCCATTAGGTCCTTCCCAATTGAAAGAAAAGTCAGGAATACCATTTACATCCAGATTGATAGAGCCGTTGCTAAAGCCGTTACAAGTTATATCTGTAGATTGACCGGCAACGATTGGAGGGCCAACAACTTCGAAAGTAGCTTCGGCGGTACAACCGCGAGCATCCGTAACGGTTATGGTATATAGCCCTGGTGCAAGGCCACTGATATCCTGGGTTGTCTCCGTATTACTCCACATATAAGAATAAGGTTGGAAGCCCCCTTGTACAGTCACATCGATTGCACCATTGCTACCATTACTTGAAGGGGTTACTACTCCGGTAGCCATCAGGGTATCCGGGAAAGGAACAAAATAAGTTCCGGTTTGGGTATTGCCTTCCGCATCTGTAACCGTAACAAAATAATTCCCACCGATCAAGTTTGCAAGCGTTGGGTTGGAACCAGATCCCACAGGGTTTCCGTCTTCATCTTCCCACATGAAGTTTAATGGAGCCACGCCGCCATTAACATCTACAGTGATGGAGCCGGTAGGCACTCCTGCACAATCTACTTCGGTAATATCTGCATCAGAATCAAGACATGGCGGAAGCCCGCCAACCTCAATACCAGTGGCGACTCCGAAACATCCTTTTGAATCGGTTACGGTTACGGAATAAGTACCTCCAGCAAGCCCGTTAGGATCTTCAACATCTCCGATGCCGCCGACATTCCAGGCGTATTCAACAACAGGAGGCGTACCGCCACTAACAGAGATATTTATCGCACCATTATTACCCCCACCGTTACAATTTTCGTCGATAACATTATCGACCGTAATGATAAGCGGATTAGGTTCGCTAATGGTTGCTGCCGCGGTGATAGATTGGCCGAAGGCATCGGTGGCAATTAATTTGTAGGTGCAGGCTTCAAGCCCTGTAGGATTCTGCACCGTAATTGTATCTGAAGCTGTACCCGTAGCACAAGGTGGCTGAACGACCCAAATATATTCAATGGGTTGACCAAGGCTTTCTATTTCTACTTCAATAGAACCATTGGATTCGCCGGCACACTCAACATTGGTTACACTAATAGATTTTACAGTGGGCTTATCCGGCTCGAAGCAAACTTCAATTTCATCGGATACAAAAATACAATCATTGGCATCCGTAATGGTTACCTTGTAAGAACCTTGATCCAGACCAGTAATATCTTCACTCATAGGCCCGTTGCTCCATTGATAGCTATAAGGGATTTGGCCACCATTAACAGAGATATTAATAGCACCATTACCTGAACCATTATCACATTCTATATCCGCATTTACAATTTCAATTGGAGCGGCTGGCGCATCTACTGTGTATGTTTGTATTAAAATACTTCCTTTTTGATCCGTTACCGTTACGCTGTAGCTACCAGGGCCAAGATTGTTCAAATCCTGGATGGTATCGTTTGTAGACCATTGATAAGAATATGGAGGTAAGCCTCCCAGAGGGGTAATATCAATAGAACCGGTAGAATCGCCAAAGCAAGCGACATCTTCCACTACAGCAGGTGAGAAGATAAATGGAGCAATCAACTCAACAGTGGTTACCTTGCTACAGCCATTATTATCGGTTACAGTTACAGAATAGATACCTGAACCAAGATCACTTTGGTTATTTTGATTTGGAAGTGCCGGTGCCCAAATGTAATTATAATCAGGTGTTCCTCCAGTGACGTTGACTACGATCTGGCCGTCATTGACACCAGGATTAGGGTCACTCTTGAAAACATCCAGGGTAATCAAGTCAGGCTGAGTGATTCCTATTGGGTTGTCTAAGGTTTCTGTACACCCTTCATCATCGGTCACAACTACGTTATAAGTCCCGGCTAAAAGGCCGCTGATATCCTGACCGGAGCCAATAGGAATAGGAGGACTGACTCCAACATTGTTCCACTGATAATTCTGATAAGGAGGCGTTCCTCCTGATACCGAAATTTCTACGGCTCCTGCAGGTTGGCCATTACAAGGAGGAAAGCTAATATCATCTACGACAATGTCTATTGCAGCAGGCTCTTCTATGTTACCACTTGCAGTAGCCGTACATCCATTATTATCGGTTACGGTTACCTCATAATCTCCGGGGCCAAGATTAGCCGGATTCGGAGAGTTCGCTAAAGTAGGCGTCCAATCATAATCAAAAGGAGTTTCTCCACCTTGAACACTCACCAATAAAGTTCCGTCATCATCACCATTACAACTCACATCCGTTGCTGTAATAGAAGCCAGCACAGGATCCGGCTCATCGATTACAGCCAAAGCATCAGTCGTACATCCAGATACATTATCAGTAACCGTTACATTGTAGTTACCCGGAGCAAGGCTGCTCACACTTGAGCCAGACAAGTCAGAAGGCATCCAGGAATAATCATAGTCCCCGGAACCGTTGCTTACCTGAACAGAAATCGTTCCGTCATCATCACCATTACAACTCACATCGGTTGCATTCAAGGATGCCGCAATACCCGTACCTTCTCCGACGATTGCGCAGGCTGTATTGGAGCAGCCATTTGCATCGGTCACTGTTACGCAGTAGGTTGCTGCCGCCAGTCCGGAAGGGTTATTGACACCATCCAAGGTATCATCATCCCAATCATAAGTGAACGGAGCAATGCCGGCGCTTACAGTAAGATTAACAGATCCGTCCGAGGCGACATCGCAGCTCGCATCATTAGCAGTAGCAAAGACATTAATTCCTGCGTTGGCATTTACAACGATACAAGTGTCCGCTACACAACCAACAGCATCAGTAACGGTAACGCAATACGTATCAGGAGCCAGGTTATTTGGATCCTGGATGCTGCCCACGCCATTATTCCAGGCATAAGTAACAGGCATATTCGCCCCAGTCACTGTCAGGTTGATACTACCGTTTGTTGCTTCCGCGCAACTTGCATTAAATGACAAATAAGACAATTCAATAGTGCAATCGGCAAAATCGACTACTGTATACGTTTCCAGATTAGTACATCCGTTAGCATCTGTTACTGTAACGGTGTAGAGGCCCGGCGTTAAGTTATCAATATCTTCAGTTGTAGAATCATCGGGATCGTTCCACTCATATGTATACGCCGGTGTGCCGCCAGATACTGAAATATCTACAGCTCCGCCTGTGCCGTTAGTAGCATTAGAAATAGTTTCTACAATCTCAATGGCAGAAGGCTCATCAATTGTAGCCGAAGCAGTTGTTGAACAACCATTACCATCTGTAATTGTGACACTATAAGTGCCTGCAGACAAACCATTCGGACTATCATCTCCATCAAGGCTATCATCATCCCAGTCGTATGAATAAGGAGGTGTTCCTCCTGAAACATTAAGGTCTATATTCCCATTATTGTCTCCATTACAAGAAACATCATTTGAGTTAATATCAACGTCTAGTGCCGCGGGTTGATCGATAGTGAAGGTTTCTATTACACTATTGCCACTACCATCTGTCAGGGTAACAGTATAGTTTCCTGCAGCTTTATTATTTATATCTTCCGTACCTTCCAAAGAACTCCAGTTAAACGTATAGGGTTCTGTACCGCTTAGTACCGTTATATCAATAGCGCCTGTAGCATCGCCATTACAAAGTACATTGGTCACTTCAGCACTAAGGGCAAGCCCCTGGCAGTCTGAAGTTTTGAACTCACAACCTTCAACGGTACCTACAACAGGCGTACTGTTACCACTGGTGAACTCGATAACGGTTGGATTATCAGTAAAGCTAATATCTGTAGAATCACAATCCGTGGCTACCACATTGAAACAAACCTCAAAAAGGATCGAACCGTCAGGAATAGTTACCCCTTGAGCCGTGATATCCGTCCAGGCAAAAGTAAGGGCATTATCCGGGACGAACTGCAAGTCAGGTGTACCAAAGTTAGCGGGATTAACAAGCATAGTCGAATTGTAATTCTGAGTATTTTCGTAATCAAGAACGCTTAGATCCCATTCCATAGTAAACTGAGCGGCAGCAAGATCTTCAAATTTATCCGCAAATACCGGCACACATACCTGACCACCAGCAGGGGCAGTCGGGCAATCCATATAGACATATAAACCAGACGGAGGCCCTGAGGTGACGGTTACTTTTCCACTTCCAGAACTTAGAGGAATATCCTGGAGGTTTCCATCTTTAACTTCGATCAAGGTAGGCGTACCGGAAATATCTACATCAGACATTTGGCCATTGTTACCAACGATCTCGAAACATAGGCTGTAGAGCACTGTTCCGTCGGGTACGGTGATACCAGAAACTAATGGATCAAACCAAACGATAGATAAATTACCCGGAGAAGTTAAGTTAAAGCTCCCTGCAAGACTGGCAATACCGAAGTTCGTCGCCTCAACATATTCGAGAATGTTGGAATTCCAGTTCATGCTGTATTGCATAGAGACCACATTATTGAAGTTTTGGGCAGTAAAATCAACGCATACCGTACTTCCTGGAGTGCCCTGATTATCCCCGATATCAATAAACAAATCGGTAGTATTATTCCCCTTCAAGTTTATATCTCCCGGAATATCTATTAAACCAATTTGATTGAGGCTTTCAGTGATTACTTCAATTGGCGTATCACCGTCTACAATATCCACTAGGGTACCGGAGCCTGCACCACCTGTTGCCGTGAAGCACAAACGGAATAGCACTGTTCCGTCTGGTACGGTTACTGAAGGGAGGCCCAAATCTACACTTGCCCAGGACAAATACAACAATCCATTGTTTACATCTCCCTGGCCGAAGCTGGCCTGGCTTAGTGCCGGAAGATTTAGTCCTCCTACGGAATCAAATTGTAAAATATTTTCATTCCATTCCATAGTAAATTGCATGGAAAGGATTTGATCGAAGTTCTCCGTTGTAACATCCAGGCAGAACGATTCTCCTGGATCCACCTCCATGCTTTCTATGATAAGCACCAAAGAGTCGGAGTTGGTAACTGGTGTACACTGGGTATTAGAGACCGTTCCCGAGGAAGTGAAATTACAATTACCTCCGGTTACACTAATATTCCAGCTATCGCCTTCATTAAGGCCATTGATAATGATCGTTCCGTCAGGCACTACAGAAGGGTCATCCCCTGCAATTGTTCCTCCGCCGTTATTTACGACATTGACGCCGCCATCTACGCCTGAATATTCAATTTCGATAGTCACCTCGTCATTGGTGCCATTTGTTTTTTCTACGCAATTAATAGTTACCTCACTACCCGATTCCACATCTGTAATTCCACATGAGGTAGATTGACAAAGGTTAGAAGGAATAGTGCCTGTTGATGTTAAATTACATGGACCACCAGTAATGGAGATGTTCCAGGTTTGTCCTTCATTCAAACCAGAAATAGTGATTATTCCATTCGTTTCAGTGGCAGGATCATCTCCGCCGATGGTTCCACCGCCATTATTTACGATGGTGGCTCCGGCATCCATACCGGTATAAACAATTTCGATCAATACTTCGTCTGGGCCAGAGGTATTGGCCTGACAAGTGAAACTAACTTCGTTCCCTGTTTCAATATCTGTAATACCACATGGCGCAGGATTACAGAAGTTGCCAGGGATATTACCAGAGGACGTCAAGCCGGAGCAAGCTCCTCCGGTTATGCTCAGGTTCCAGTTATCGCCTTCTTCAAGGCCAATGATTTCAAGAGTACCATTTGCGGTTACGGCCGGATCATCGCCAATATTTGTTCCCTGGCTCATGATATTTAGTACTGCATTAGGATCAACACCAGTATAATCGATAAACAAAACCACATTATCGTTACCATTTCCAGGAGTGTTGCTTTCACATTGAATTTCAACATCGGCTCCCGTTTCAATATCAGTAATTCCGCATAGTACCGGATCACATTCCATAGAAGGGATGGTGCCTGTAGATTGTAAATTACAAGGCCCGCCTGTCAGGGAGATATCCCAGCTATCTCCTTCTTGAAGATTGTTGATGAGAATTACTCCGTTGGACTCTGAAGCCGGGTTATTACCACTAATAGTTCCGGCACCATTATTAACTATGCCAACATTAGGATCCATTCCGCTATAAGCAATTTGGACCGTCACGCCATCATTATTGGCCCCTGTTGTATTAGAATTACAATTAAAAGTTGCTTGATTACCACTTTGCAGGTTTGTAATACCGCAACCTAGGACATCACATTCTGTACCATCTATTGTACCGGTAGATTGCAAGTTACACTGGCCTCCTGAAATAGTAATATCCCAGCTATCGCCTTCTCCCAGGCCTGTGAGCTGAATAGTTCCATTAGGAGTAGTAGCAGGATCATCGCTGTTCGGGCCAATATTTCCAGCACCATTATTAGAAACTACGGCATTAGCATCAATGCCGGTATAGTCTATTTCTACAACAACATCATCGTTGTTCGGTCCCATCGTATTGCTTTGACAAATGATGGTTGCATTAGCACTACCTTCAAGGGAAGTAATTCCACAAGGAGCGGGTAAGCAAATATCGGTTGGGATAGTCCCCGTTGACTGGAAGTTACATGAACCACCTTCGACAGAAATATCCCAGCTGCCGCCTTCATTAAGTCCCGTAATAATAATAGTACCGTTGGCGTCTATTGCAGGATCATCACTATTGGCAGCAAAGTTACCTCCACCATTATTTATAAGCTGAACATTTGGATCAAAACCAATATACCCGATCTCGATAGTGACCGGGTCATTTCCGGAAGTATTGGAAGAACAAACAAAGTTCACTTCGTTACCCGTTTCTACATCTGAAATGGTACAAGGAGGAGGCATACAATTATCACTTGGAACAGTACCCGATGATTGGAGATTACAATTACCTCCAATGATTGAAATGTCCCAGGACTCTCCCTCCATAATATCTGCAATAGTAATAGTACCATTTGTTTGCACTGCCGGATCGTCACCTTGCACCGTTCCTGAGCCATTGTTAACAATGCTTACAGCGGCATCCATTCCGAAATAATTAATTTCTACGAGTACACCATCGTTATTATTCCCGGCAGTTTCTGACAGACAGATAATATTGGTTTCTGTGCCGGTTTCAACTACTGTGATTCCACAAGTTACCGGGTCACAATGAGTAGTCGGGATGGTACCTGTTGATTGCAGGTTACAAATTCCACCAGTGATTTCGAAATTCCAGTTATCCCCTTCACTGAGTCCGGTAATAACAATAGTACCGTCTGCCTGGCTGGCGGGGTTATCGCCTCCAATAACACCACTTCCATTATTAACAATAGAAGCGTTCGGGTCAATTCCCGAATAATCAAGGGAAATGGTCACTCCATCATTATTAGGCCCAACGGTATTGGACAGGCAGCTAACATCCGCTTGATTGAAGCCTGTTTCAAGGCTTGTCACTCCACAGGGAAGTGGATCACAATGCATTGCGGCTACGGTTCCGACAGAAGTGAAATTACAATTTCCTCCGGCAATGGTGATATTCCAGCTATCCCCTTCCTGCAAATTAGTTATTTCAATGGTACCATTAGCAACAGTAGCAGGGTTATCACCGCCAACTGTACCAGCTCCGTTATTGGTAATGGTTACGGCAGCATCCAAGCCTGTATAACTGATCAGGACTTCCACTTCATCGTTATTGGCACCTATAGTATTTGTCATACAATTGATCGTTGCATCATTACCTGTTTCTACGTTTCCGATTCCGCAAACATTTCCACAGTCGCCATCTACTGTAACAGAGGTAACGGCCTGATCGATTACAGCCATAACAGGGACGAATTCGAAGGGCATATCTCCCTCTGCAAAAAATTCTATGATATTAGGCGTATTGGTAACTGCGACTGTTCCGCTGGAACAGTCTGGGCCAATAACCTCTAAATCAATACAAAACAGGACATCACCACCTTGTAAGGTTCTTGGCTGAAGTCCAAAGTCGAGCCAGGAAACAGTAATCACTCCATTATCTGTTCCTGTATTGGGGGTTCCGACACTAGCCGGGCCGAACCCAGGAAGATTGGTATTAAACCCGGATACGCCCTCAAAAGCAAAGATGGTCGTATCGAAATTAACCGAAAATTGCATTGAGATAATATTTGTAAAATTATCTACATTGATGCATACGGTTTGAGTACTGCCATTAGCAGTCGTAGCAGTTTGAGGATCCGTCGTAATCACGATCGGTTCCTGAGCGAGTATGATTCCTGAAAAAAGGAAAAAGCTGCAAAAAGATAAAATAGTAATTAATCTAGCCATACGTCCTTGGGATTTGGGATGGTTTAGAATCTTAGATTATTGAATAAAAAACAATCGGTCACTAAAAATATTCTCGTCAATTTGAATGCTGTAAAAGTAAATACCCTCGCCAGAAAAATGCTTTCGATCCAAGGTCAACAAATGTGCTCCTGAAGGATAAACATTCTTTAAGAAATAAATTTCGCGCCCGAACCGATCGAATATACGAAGATTCAGTTCGCGGGGTTCCTTAAGAAGGACCGGAAAAGAGACATTTTTTGCAAATGGATTAGGGAAAGCCGGTTGAAGCTGAGCGAGTGGCGTATTTAATTTATGGTATGTTGAATTAGGATCATCAACCTGAACGAAACCTTTATCAACGGTTACATCCAAGGGTTGGTAATTAGAATCAATAAATTCTACGGGCATTACTTCATCAATATCGATGGAGGTAGTATCGCTGTGTTGGCCAACTGTTTTGAAAGTAATTTCAAAGAGAGTTGTTCCATCAGGAGCACTTATACCTCCAATTACAAAAGTAAACCACGAAACGGTAAGTCTGTCAACGGGATCAGGAGGGCCGAAATTCGTAGATCCCAGGCCTTCTAAGTTGAAGCCACCGACATCACTGTATTCCAATACTGAAGAATCCCACTTAATGGTAAATTGCATCCCTACCATGTTGAGGAAGCCATCCACGGATATTGGCACCACGATTTCTTCATCAGGCTGGACAATATTGTCTGGAATAGAGATTGTTACTTGTCCTTGTAAATTAATTAAAGAAGTAAGCAACAGTAACAAGGTAAAGAAGAAGTACCTTCTAAGCATAATGGGTTATTCTTAATAGTATTAAAATGATCAAATAGAAATCCATCTTTTTATGGGAGCGCACATAATTTTTAAGAGTTGTACTCCATTCAAAAGACAATTTTATTAAGTTTGCATTTTAAAGCATTTTTTGGGTCAATAAAATGCTGTGAACAGAAGTAGAAGTGCTTGAACTTCTAAGTTCTTGCACTAGAAAGGAGGCATTTTTACTTCTATTTCTAAGCAATATCTTTTTTGATCACACAAAGGGGGGGAAGAAAGCCATGTAAGCTTTGCAAATTTGTAAATGCTGTTCATGAGATTATCGATTTAGGATGATTAACTATACTTCTAAAAGAAGCTCCTTGGGACAATTTTCTCTCTTCTACGCAAAGAAAGCTAAGTTGTTTTATCAATTTTGATGATAATGGTATTTTTTTTACCCTTTCACAAAATATGCGCAAATATAAAATCAATTTAAGCATATCAAAGGAAGGAGGGGAAATAAATTTTTAGGACATCAGCTGACCTAAAACTTAGGCGATATCCTAAAAAATTATTTCCCCCTCCTGAAATAGATGTGCAACTTTTTAAATTTGGGCCAGTAAAAGTAATTGATATAGCAAAAAAATAAATTAATAATTAGCTTTGTGCGAATTATCGACATTTGAAATCTTTAGAATTAGATGATACCACCGCTTAGAGTAATTGTATGTGAAGCCAACTGGCTAAGCAGGGAAGGAATAAAAAGTATTATCAACCAATTAGGAGATCCGGTCTGCAAAGTAGTTGGCGAATCGGAAGAATGCAGCATTCTTGAGCCAATGATCAGGAGACAAAAACCTGATTTATTATTCATCGATGAAATAGCCGTCAACCACAAAGGGTTCGGTTTCTTAAATAAGCTTCAACACGTACAAAAGAAACTTGGCATCATCATTTTATCCTGGAATGCAGAAGACGATATGGTGGAACTGGCCTTGAGTTATGGAGCCAAGGGCATCTTTGACCGCGGTATGACTCCGGATAAGTTTTGCGAAGGGGTTAAAAAAGTAGCGGATGGCAAAACATTCGTAATCAATGAACTAGCCTCTTCCTCTCCTTTTTACAACAATGGGTCAATCAAGAAAAATTACAAAACTGAGCTTTTCTTAAAATCTTACCCCCTCACAAAAAGAGAACTTCAAATACTTAGGCTGGTAGCTCAGGCATTGAGCAACAAGGAAATTGCCCAGCAATTATATATTAGCGATCAAACCGTTAGCGTACATCGGAAAAACATCATGCGCAAGCTCAAAGTGAGTAATTCGGCAGGTATTATTAAAATGGCTTATGAGAATGGAATTATATAAGTGTTTAGAAATATAACTAAAAAGGGGCGCGTGCGCCCCCTTTTTAGTTATATAGTTCCACACAATTTGTCAAAGAACGAGTTATATTTCTAAGGCTAGTTTATATCCCTCCTCTATTGCTCTTTTGGCATCTAATTCCGCGGCAAGGCGAGCCCCTCCGATGATGTGAACATTCGGGTGTTTAGTCTTAAGCACTTCGTAGAGTTCATTAACCGGTTCCTGGCCTGCACAAACGATAATATTATCTACCTCCAGTATTTTTTCTTCATTATTATGAATGATGTGCAGACCTTCGTCATCAATGCGTTCATATTTTACCTTATTCAGGATGTTGAGCCCTTTTAGCTTTAAGCTACGGCGGTGAATCCAGGCAGTTGTTTTCCCCATCCCCTTACCGATTTTTCCCGGAGAGCGTTTTAGTAAAAACACCTCCCTGTCTACTGTTGAAGGAGCCTCTGTTTTTATACCCCCGGGGAACTCAAACTGATTGTCGATTCCCCATTCTTTCAGGAAATGCTCCAATGCCGGGAATCCGTCCTCATTTCGCGAATGTTGCTGATCATCCAGCAGGAATGTGGACACGTCTACGCCAATCCCTCCGCCACCAATCACTGCTACTCTTTTTCCGGGAATACACTTACCGAGAATTAAATCGTTGTAGGCCGAAACTTTAGGATGATCAATACCGGGGATATCGGGCATTCTGGGCTTTACTCCCGTGGAGATAATAAGAGCATCAAAGCCCATAGTGAGAAGATCCTGTTCGGTAGCTTTTGTACCTAGCTTGAGATCAACACCAAACTTTTCTGCTTGCTCTCGATAATACCGCATAGTTTCTTTAAACTCCTCTTTCCCGGGAATTTTTTGCGCCAGGTTAAACTGCCCTCCCAGTTCTGAGTTGGCTTCAAATAAGGTGACATGATGCCCTCTTTCAGCAGCAGTAACCGCGCATGAAAGTCCTGCAGGCCCTGCCCCGACAACAGCTACTTTTTTGGGGGTTGGGGCAGGCTTTAATTCAAA
Source organism: uncultured Saprospiraceae bacterium (assembly GCA_964537285.1). Classification (GTDB taxonomy): domain Bacteria; phylum Bacteroidota; class Bacteroidia; order Chitinophagales; family Saprospiraceae; genus CAZHZT01. The sequence continues at coordinate 21,373 of CAZHZT010000093.1, forward strand.
CTCCAGTTCTCTACACGCCCTTGGGTTTACCAAGCAGCTTGATGTTTTACGTTCAAAAATGTGATCCAGGCAAGCTTGATTACAAGCTATACAAGTATTGATATCTTTGGCCCGGTTTTCCTGAGCCTTCTTTGGAAAAGCCGGATCTGCCAGGAACGGCCTGGCCATAGAAACCATATCGGCATGGCCTTTGGCTAAAATATCTTCTGCCAGTTCCGGCGTATTGATACGATTAGTAGTAATCAAGGGAATTTTCACCTTGCCCATCAGGCGTTTAGTTACCCAGCTAAAACCGCCACGAGGTACCATTGTAGCAATAGTAGGAATGCGGGCTTCATGCCAGCCAATACCCGTATTAATGATGGTAGCTCCAGCTTTTTCAATGGCATGAGCAAGATGTTCTACTTCATCTATAGTGCTGCCGTCCTCTACAAGGTCAAGCATTGAGAGCCTGTAAATAACTATAAAATCCGTTCCAACCGCTTTACGAATGCCACTGACTATTTCTAATGGGAAGCGGATCCTGTTTTCATAAGCGCCCCCCCACTCATCCGTCCGTTTATTCGTTCTTTTTACGATAAATTGATTGATCAGATATCCTTCGGAGCCCATTACCTCTACCCCATCATAGCCGGCCTCTTTGGCCCTCACTGCGCAGTTTATAAAATCCTGAATACTCTTTTTAATGCCTCTTTTAGTAAGGGCTTTGGGCTTAAAAGGGGTGATAGGTGCTTTTAATGAGGAGGGCGCTACAATAAAGGGGTGGTAACCATATCTGCCGGAGTGAAGAATTTGCATGCAAATCTTTCCTCCTTCCGCATGTACGGCATCGGTAATTTTTTGATGTTTCCGGGTTTCCGACTTAGTGGTTAATTTGGCGGCAAAGGGAGAAACCCACCCAGCCCTGTTTGGTGCAATTCCTCCGGTTACGATCAGCCCTGCTCCGCCAGCGGCTCTTTCAGCATAGTAAGCGGCCATTTTTTCATAGCCATTTTTGCTTTCTTCTAATCCTGTATGCATGGACCCCATAAGAATCCTGTTCGATAACTGAGTAAAGCCGAGATCTAAAGGAGTGAAAAGCCATGGATAAGGGTGAGACATAGTCGTTTTTTTAGTGCCTTAAGATACAAAACATGAGTTATCCCTTAACTTTAAGGAACTTTATGTTGTCAAGGTGATTAAAATAGGTGCTGTAAATCAATGATTTAAGACTGGCCTTATTCAATTTAGCTTTTTGAAAGGCTGGCAGCCGTTAAAAAATGAATACT
>CAZHZT010000094.1:0-22488 GCA_964537285.1 uncultured Saprospiraceae bacterium
AATTAGGCCTGCCTTTTGTTCTTAAAATATTTACCAAATGAAATCATCTAGAACCTGAACAATATTAACTACAACAAAATTTCGTTTCCTTTTTCCTTCAATTTCGTTGGAAAGCCTCGCCGTAGCTGACTATGCCTACGTTTTCCGCCTCATTGAAGAAAAAAGGATTTCAAAATTTTTAATTATACTTAATTTTGTTCAAGTGCTTAAGTAGTTCACGGAATTAAACTACATAAACATATGATGCTCTTTTGCGCTGACTCTGCGTTGCTCAAAGCCTTACTTAACAAAGGCTAAGCGCGGTTCTCGCGCCTTGATTCAGCGCAAAATAGCTATCATCTGTTTGGTAGCCCAATTCCGTGAACTACTTAATTGAGTTAAATAAACAACACAAGTATTTTTATTTTCGGCTAGTTTGTCAAATTTTTATTACCTTTCCCCTTAGTTTTAGAATAAAGAATGCATAAAATTTTAAAAGTTTCAAATAACATTTTGCAAAAGGAGCGGAACACTATGAAAAGACTGTTACTATTTGTTCTTTTGGCTATTACAGCAACAACCGTTTTAAATGCACAATCGATCCTTAGTGACGACTGTGCCACTATCTATGATCTTGGAACAGCGCCTGCCTGCCCGGACACTATATTTTTTACCAATGTCGGAGCAACCACCAGCGATGTCTATACCGATCCAAACGATGAACTCCCGGATTGTTGGTCAGAAGTAGAAGATGACGTATGGATTCAATTTGACGTGCCTGCCGACGGGAGCCTTGTTGATTTTACGGTTACAGTAATCGGCATTGAAGACCCCGCCGGAAATGATGGTATGGTACAACCCGCAATCGCCGTTTATCGGGGTGAATGTGCCTTTGACGGGCTGGCGGAGATCGCTTGCGCTGAAGCAGGAGAAAACGAAACTACCGTGGAGGTGGACCTGCAAGGTTTGACTCCTGGCCTACCCTATTTTTTAAGGATTCAAGATTGGTCCGACGGGGCAAATAATGCCGGTACTTTCCAAATATGCGTGGATTCTCTTCCCCCTATTAACTTTATTGACGAAGGAGGATCTACTTCTTGTTCCGGAGAATTGTATGATACAGGAGGGCCGGACGGTGATTACAGTGTGAATGAAAATTTCATTTATACAATTTGTCCTGATCAGCCACACAATTGCATCATTTTTACGCTTGACTACTACAATATCGATCTGGCCGGAACGGATGGTATCTTCTTTTACGATGGTAGTGTTGCCGGAGGCACCCAAATTGCACAAATTACGGGCGGCTTTGAAGGTGGTGGTGTCTGTTATGAAGTGGCGGCTTCAAGTGGCTGCCTGTCCATAGAATTTGTTTCCGATGGAAATGGCGTATTTGAAGGATTTGCCGGTTCATGGCAATGTACTACAAGTGACTGCCCCCCTCCTGCCAACTTTACTGTTGATAATGGTGCCGATGCAGAAACCATTGAAGATGCTGTAAGTGCTGCCGAGACTTTAGTAACTTTAGATACGATTATTTGCGATTCGTTGGCTTATGGTACTTTTGAAAATGCTGAAGATACTGAACTTGGGCTAGATAAGGGTTTATTGCTTACAAGTGGGCAAGTAGCCAATGTTAATTCTCCTTCTACAACTTTCAATTCTGGATTTGCTGGTACTCCCGGGGATTTTGACCTGAACCAACTTTCTCCATTTCCTACCAATGATGCTTGTATTGTAGAATTAGACGTATTCGTAAATACAGATAAATTAGAGTTTGAGTATGTATTTGGCTCTGAAGAATATCCTGAGTTCGTAAACTCCAGTTTCAATGATATATTCGCGTTTCTTGTTTCCGGGCCTGGCATTGTTGGAGATCCCAACATAAACAATCAGTTGAATATCGCAGTTTTACCTGATGGCAATAACACGCCTGTTCAGATCAATGATGTTAATTTTGGAATGAACTGGGAGTATTACCGAAACAATGAAAACGGACAGAGCATCGTGTATGACGGTTTAACCTCTGATTATCTGGCTATAAAAAAGAGTTTGACTGCAACCGTTGATGTAATACCTTGTAACACCTACCACTTGAAACTAGCTATTGCTGACCGGCAGGATGCAGCTTTTGATTCTGGGGTATTTATTGCCGAAATTAGAGGAGGAGCTCCAAGCATCTCCCTCCTATCCGCTAATGGAATTGACTATATGATTGAAGGATGTACAGGTTTGAATGACTCTTTATTAATCGAACTCGCAGAGCCCAGTGATGATACGGTTACTTACAAGATTATTTTTGGAGGTTCAGCACAATTAGGTCTGGACTACTTTACCAACCTCGGTTCTGGTTCCACACTTACTTTCCTGCCAGGTGAAACAGTAAAATTATTTAATATTTTTCCTATTAATGATATTTTCAGTGAAGGAACAGAAACCATCGATATTGACCTGGAGTTCAACTTTGGTTGCGGAGATATTAGTATTGATGCATTGACTATTAATATCGAGGATGAACCGGTAGTAAATATCTCTACTAATATTTATGGAAATGCCGATACGGCTATTGTCTGTGAAGGTGGTTCAATACTTTTGAAAGGAACAGGAACGCCATTGTTTACCTGGGAACCCGCATCTATTTTAAATTTTGATACCATCAAAGCTCCTACAGCTTCTCCAACAACCAGTACCTGGGTGTACCTTACAGGTACCTTCCCTTCAGATGTTCCGTCTACTTGTTTTGATAAAGATTCAATCTTCTTAGAAGTAATTGACCCGCAAGTGGATATCGAACCTCTTTCACCTACCAATTTATGCGTAGGAGATACTTTAATACTAACCGGAGTCAATAACGTTAATAATAGCGGTATCACATGGACTCCTTTTTTCCAAAACATTGCCACCTCTGGAGATACTGCCTGGTTCTTACCAACCTTTTCAACACAATACAGCGTATCTGTGGCATTGGATGGTTGTAACGATAACGACTTTGTTCAGATCAATGTAGATCAGTTCAATTTTCCACAAATAACGACAACCGATACAACCCTTTGTCAGGGGCAGCCATTAAAGCTTGCTAATGATATTAATTTCACCAGTACCACTTATTTGTGGACACCTCCTACTTACCTCGTGGATCCGCCAACGAACTCAGGGCCATTAACCGTGCCGTTGGAAGATATTGAATATACTTTAGTCGCTACCAGCCTCAATGGCTATTGTTCCGAAACCGCAACCGTTAATGTAGAAGTTATTCCTGCTTCAATTAATGTTGCACCAGACAGTTTAGCTTTCCTTTGCTTAGGAGAATCTATTTTGCTTGAAGCCTCTTCGACCACCGGAGAAGCTACCTGGGAACCCGATGATGGTACGCTTTCCAGTACTACAGGATTGTCAGTGAGCGCTTTCCCGGAGGTAACGACGAAGTATATCGCTACCATGACAATAGGAGCTTGTACCGTTAAAGACTCCGTTCTTGTGAGGGTTGATTCACTGCCTTCGGATCTCTCAATATATCCTATTCCAGATAAAAAATATTTCTGCCCTGGAGATACAATCGCTTTGGTATCTGATATATTTGAACCTTCTTCCTTCCCGTCGATCCAACACGACTGGAGCTTATCGGAGGATCAATTTGCTATTGTAACGCCTCTTGATGCTTATAATATTTTATTATTTGCAGATGGAAGCTTCACTTACACAAGGGAGACGACCAATAATGCCTGTTCGGAAACGACTTCCTATGATTTAAAAATTATTCAGCCAATTTTTAATCTAAGTTACTACGACACGATCATTTGTCCGGGTCAAACCGTTCAGCTTCTACTAAACGATACGCTCTTAGATCCTACAGATTTAATTCAATGGACCCCCAACGAAACACTAACTTGTGATGATTGCCCGGATCCTTTTGCCACACCACTTGAACCTACCAATTACCGGGTAGAAGGTACGCTGAAAGGATGTTTTGCTGAAAATGAAGTCTTCGTAGACTTTTTCGAGCCTGTTGAATTAACACTTGATGCTGATCCAAGTCTGGAAGTACATCAGGGGAGCCCGGTTACGGTTCTTGCCAACACCGATCCAGATATTGGAGAGGCAGGCGATTATACCTGGTTTGTACAGCAACAAGAGCTAGCTAATTTCGAAGAAAAAGAATACGCAGTGTCTTCCCTTATTGAGGATACTAATTTTAAAGTCATTCTGATCGATGAAAATGGCTGCGTTGATGAAGATTCCATCACTGTATCGATAATCGAACCTCAGATTGAATATCCCGATATTTTCACTCCTAATGGAGATGGCACCAATGATGTTTTCAATGTAGTTACCAATGGAAACCCTAATTTCCAGGTTGTGCGTTTTGAAATATTCAACCGTTGGGGAGAAAAAGTATTTGAAACCGATAATCTTGATATAGGTTGGGATGGTACTTTTGACGGAGGTAAAGATGCTCCTGCAGATGCGTATGTCCTTCTTTTGGAAATCCAATACCCTATTGGAACCCGAGAAGTAATACAAAAAGATATCATGTTACTTAGATAGGGAGAAATACATTGATAAAAAAAAAAGTTCCATTTTCCACAATTTGTCAAAGAACGTAAAAAAAGAAGGCGGGGATGTTTCCACATCCCCGCCTTCTTTTTTTATCAATAATTAAATTGCAGCGCTAACGGCACGGGGTTTTTACAAAAATAAAAACCTTACTTCGCCTATTCCGCCACAAAGTTTTCTATTCCCTTGAAAACCCGGCCAAAAATTCCGGTAGAATCACTTAAGATCTTTGCTTCAGGGTTGCTAGAAGATGTAATCACGAAGGGTTTGTTAGAAGCATTCGTCGGTGCATTAAAAGCATTTAAAACAACCGTTTCCCCGTCTGCCTTTTTTACTTCCAGGCTTCTGACCGGGCTGCCCCCAGGCAACGCCTCATCAAAGAATTCTGTTCCAGAAGTGAGCTTTATATTATTCATAAACTGAACCGTTTTCGAAGAATCTAGCGGAACGCCGTTCAGCTCAACCCAATTGCCATTGAGGCTTTTTTCAATACTGTAAAGTGGGTTTTGTGATTCATCTTTAAGCGTAAATGCCTGAACCTCTTCTGTGGAAAGGTTCAGTAGTTCTCCATTGCGAAATGAATTAGCCTTGGGGGCTAAACTCATGCTAAGGAAACCATCTACGGCATAGACATTATTCTGATCGGCGGGTCTTAGGTAAGAAGTACCGCTGCGCGTTTGAGGATTCATGCTGAAGCGACCAACGACAATGTCAGCGACTTTTTTATTGCCAGCGAAAGCCTGAAGCCTATTGCTACCCTCTTCTGTCACTTCGTATTCGCTCCACTTTGCGGGGTCTTTAGCGGTGATCCTTTGTGCTTCAATTTTCACAATACTTCCGAGCAAGGAGTTAACCATTTGTTTTTTAGCACTTGTATTCAACTCATTTACCTTGAGCTTCCAATTGCCACCTTCTTTTTCCAGGCGAAAAGGTGTATCGCCTTCTTTAGGGCTTATCTCCAGGGAAGTCACTGATGCCGTATCTACCTGCAGGAAAACAGGATCAAAGGAACGTTGTTTGTTCCCTTTAAATAACTGAGAAGCCAAATACAGTAGCAAAAGCACTGCAAATATGAGGATTAGCGTACGATTTTTCATATTGCTAATTATTAATTTGTATTAAAAAAAGGGGGTAAGTCCAAATTTTGATTTCGGAATATTTCATAGCTATAGGAGGTAGTTGTTTTTGAGGTTCAGGTGCGCTAGCGCACCTGAACCTCAAAAACAACTACCTCCTATAGCTATAAAAATAATTAAAAATTATTCATAACTCTCCATCATCCGGTTCATGCGCTGACGGCGGCGCATCTGTCCTCTAAAAATACCATAACCAACAACCAGTAAAATTGGTAATAGGAAGTTAAGTAATTTGTAAAACTGCCTGGTTCCTGAAGCTTCATCCGTTAATATTTCAGCATCTAAAGGACGGCTTGTCACTTCCTTTGTTCTAAGTTCTATTAAGCCGGTATCATCAGAAAGAAAATCAATACTATTCACCAGAAGGTTGGAGTTATCAGGATTTTGCTGGCCATTAGCTGCAAAATCACCATCACTAAAAATCACAATATTGGAAGGGTTACTTCCTCCTGACAATGTTCCGGATAAAACCCCGCCTAATACTTGAGGACCAGAAGTGAAATCTGCACTGGTCCAATTCTTCCGCACGTCAAAAAATGTTGGAGGCGAAATAATTCCGGATTTTTCTGAGGATTTTATAATAGGTGTAAAAGTAATACCGGCTTCATTTCCAGTAAACTCAATAGGGCTGGCAAAAGGAAAAAACACTTGTTCGAGCCCTTCAGTAATTGGATGATCAAAGAATTTCTTAACTACAGGGAAAAATGGGAAAGAAACAGGTGTATTCATTACAAAAGGGCCCTGCCGTTGTTGTACGCTAACCGTACCACATTCTGCATCAATTAGGAACTGCTGTTTTACATCGATGCCCTTGGCTAGCAACCAATCCCGCAATCCGGTTCCAAAAGGTTGGCCTTGTGCATTAGATAAATCGCCTTCAACAGTATTAAAGGCCAACACCAAATTTCCACCTGTAGAGAGGTAAGCATCCAGAGCTGCCAGATGCGCAGGAGGAATGGTATCTTTGGGATTGATCAAGGCAACTGCTCTAAAACGGTCAGCGATAACAGGCTCTTGATTGAGATCCAAGGTTTCCACATTGTATAGAATGCTTAAATCCTGAAACGTTTTCTGCAAATCCGCAACGGCTGGTTCACCATGCCCCTGAATCATGCCCACGGCAGGTTTATCTACAACGGTAACTTTTTTGATTAAGGTACTCAGGTTGTATTCCATAGAAGCCCCCGGTTGTACAAACGGAATAACTTCCTGCCGATCAGCAACTTTAATGACTGCCCCCATGTAAGCCTGTTGCTGTTTAATTTGATCTTTTTCACGTACATTGATTAAAAGTGGCTGAACACCATTTTGCTGAGCCTCTTGCTTTTTATCATCCCCGTCACTGGGATTGACAAACTCATAGTCAACCATACCTTTGGAGGTGTTTTGATATTCAATGAGTAAGTCGCGGAAGTCTCTACCATTTTTTTGATACTGGGTAGGCAAATCTTTGGTAAAGTAAGCAGTAACCGTAACCGGATCGCTTAAATTATTGAGAATATCCTTAGTAGCTTTGCTTAAGGTATATTGTTTATTTTCTGTTAAATCAAACCGCAGGAAAAACTGATTAGATATTAGATTAACCAGAATGATGATGCCGGCGATAAGTAATATTTTAGAAGTCGTTTGCATGACAAAAATTTCTTTTAAGGGTTATACTTGAGTTCAAATGTTTTTCAAAGATTATCTGGCCGCAATCTGCGCTTCTGAAAGTAACACGCCTAGTGCTGCTACAGATAAGAAAAAGATAACATCTTTGGTATCTATGACCCCTCGAATGATGGACTGAAAATGATTTGATAAACTTAGAGTAGAAAAAATCTCTCCTACTACCCCCGAAGCCTGTTGAGCGAGTAATCCAAAAATAAAATGGAACGCAATCCCAATGATCAATGCAAGCAAAAAAGCTACAATTTGATTACTGGAAACACTGCTGGCAAATAATCCAATACCTATGTAGGCTGCACTCATTAAGATGAGGCCAAGATAACCACTGATGGTCGCTCCGTGGTCCATGTCGCCAAGACTAGCAACAGTGAAATAATAGGGCAAAGTGAAGGCTAAAGCAATACAGACCAAAATCAAACAAGCAAGAAACTTTCCCAAAACAACCTGGGAATCGGTTACTGCTTTGGTAAGCAACAACTCAATGGTGCCTGTTTTCTTCTCTTCGGCTAGCATACGCATAGTAATAGCCGGTATGAAGATAAACAAGGTCCAGAAGGCAACCTGAAAAAAGACCAGTAAATCGGCCTGTTCGCGAATAAAAATATCAGAGCCATAGAGCCAGGTAAAAAAGCCACTGAAGCCCAGGAAAGCGATCAAAAGAATATATGCTACCAGAGAGTCAAAAAAAGAAGCCAATTCCCGCTTGGCTATAATCCATATTTGACGCATAATTTTCGTTTTTTTTTGTTTATGTTAATCAGGCTTTATTAACTAAACCATCCGGAATAAAGCCCAAGAACAAGTCTATTATTGATTCATAGTTAAATCGCGGAAAATATCTTCCAACTTTGTTTCCAAGGGAATCATTTCAGTCAATATCCAACCATTTTTTACACAAAGGTTGAAAATTGCCGTATTAGATTGGGTTCCCGGCAAGCTTTGGATTTCAAATTTATTATACTGCCCACCGTTGAACTGCGTTTCAGAAAAGTTTTCTTCCAAGACAGGTGCTTCTGAAAAATCCTTTTCCATTAAAGGGTTCTCCTTAATTATTTGCTCTTCCTGAAACTGTTCCCCGATAGGTTCTACAGAAGTGACTGTTGAAAGATCTTTCAGTGCAGGTAAAATCTTGTTAATTGAACCACCTTCAATCTGAACCTGAAGGATTTGTTGTCCCTGTGCTTGTTTTCTCAAGCTATTGGCGGTACCATCTGCCACGATTTTCCCCTTATTTATGATAAGGATCCGATCACAGGTTGCTTCTACTTCAGGAAGGATATGAGTAGATAAAATAACCGTTTTTTCCTGCCCTAAGCGCTTGATAAGGTCTCTGATTTCGACGATTTGATTGGGATCCAATCCGGTAGTAGGTTCATCAAGGATGAGTACCTGAGGATCATGGATCATGGCCTGTGCAAGCCCAACCCTTTGACGATAGCCTTTTGAAAGCTCGCCGATTTTCTTGTGCTTTTCAATATTGAGGCCACACAGTTTGACCATTTCCCTGACTCTTGCCGGGATTTGGCTTTTTTGCAGCCCTTGTAAAGTAGCACAAAAAGAAAGATAATCAATTACCGGCATTTCCAGGTAGAGCGGGTTGTTTTCGGGAAGATAGCCGATGAATTTTTTCATTGCGCCATCTACCACGGATTTACCATCGATCATTACGTTCCCTTCGTCCATGGGAATGTAGTTGGTGATCATTTTCATGGTAGTTGTTTTACCAGCCCCGTTAGGTCCAAGGAACCCCAGGATCTCTCCTGTTTTTACTTCGAATGAAATGCTGTCTACGGCCTTTTGCATTCCATAACGTTTGCTGAGGTTTTCGATTTTAATGTCCATAGTTTAACAGTGTTTCACGTAGTTAAAGAACAAGAAAGAAGAGAATAAAGTCTATTAGACTGTTCTGTAGATGCTTGATGGGTGCATTTCATTTTGTCGCTGTTCTTTCGAAGGTGTTTTCTTTAGAGAGAGGCACACTGCCGTGTGCCTCTCTCTAAAAATAATCTCTTCTCAAGAACAGCGACAAAATGAAATGCACCCCACCAGCATCTACAAATAAAGTCTATTGCTCAAGCTTGCTTGTCGGCAATTGGAATTCCAATTGCCGACAAGCAAGCTTGAGCAATAAAAACTCCAAAATGTTGTTGGAAACGCAAAAAAATAACTTTTTTTGTAATCAAACAAAAGATCACAATTAAAAATCATAAAAGATTGTACGTATGAAGAAGATTAGCTTACTGGCTTTCACCATTTTATTACTTTTTGGATGTCAGCCTGGTGAAAATACTTCAGGGGCCGCCTCTGCACCAGCTAGCGCTAATAGTGCTTCTGGTGATTTAATAGGATTCAATTTAACGGATCTTGGGGGAGGCCTCCAGAAAGCAGAGCGCAAGGATCCATCTGGAAAATTACTCGAAGAAGGTTATTTATTTAATGGAAAAAGGACAGGCTCCTGGATAAGCTATCATCCCAATGACATCGAACATCGCCTGCAATCCATAACGAGCTACGTCAATGGTGTTAGAAACGGTATCGCTCTAGATTTTGACCAGCGCCTACAAATCACCTCACAATCGTATTATCAAAATGAGCTTGCGCACGGGCCGGCGTTCAAATTTGCTGCTTATGGTCGTTTCCTTGAAATCGCTGCCTTCGAAAATGGCAAACAAGAAGGATTGTACCAAAGCTACACGAAAGAAGGAACACTAACTCAGGAGGCCAACTATAAAGCCGGCGAATTAAACGGAAAACTCAAGTACTTCAATCCGGATGGTGAAGTTACAATGGAGTATGAATATAGAAACGGGAAAAAAGTTAGCGGAGGGATCGTAGACAAGTAAATCTACCCGTTAATTTAGTTAATTAATTTGGCCAGTTGCCACTTTTACCGTATTTTGAGTAAATTTTTCGTTCGTTGACAAATTGTGTGGAACTTCAAAATAATAAAACCTGAATGCCCTGGTGGCTGAAGGGGTTATCATTTTTAAACTTCATTTTATCACAATTTATGTTAAAGAACCAATTTTTTATGTGGGAAACATATTGCAGTTAACGGGAAACGGATAAGGGTTATCGGATAAATCAAGCTGTTTCCCCTTAACTGTTTCCTGCATAAAACTCCATTTATTAATAGAGAACATAAGGAAGATGGATCAAAAGCCTTCACTTATTCAAACATTCTTGGATAAGGTAGAGGATGTTTTGCTAGAATCAGCTTATATCAATGCTTTTCTGGGGAGCAGTGATATTGTGGATATTTGTGCTATAGACATCGATGAAAAACAAACTGGCCAACGTTGGATACAGCAGCTATTAAATAGCGCGGACGCTGAAGTGGAAATCTCTGCCACTCCTTCTAAAGTAGATAAACTAAGACAAATCTACTTCGAAGCCAAAAATATTGAACGTTTCAAAGGTTACCGCTCATTGGGTTTTGGATATCCTATGCTGATTGTTCCCAATAAGGACAACCCCTTCTTACCTAAAGCCGTACCACTTTTCATCTGGTCAGTAAATCTAATCCCCAGCCCTAACAGACTGGACAACTGGCACTTAAAGCACAGAGCTGATAAAGTTGTAAAGTTAAATCCTTTTCTGGCTTCTCAATTTCCAAAACTCTTTCCCGAGAGCAGAATCGAAGCTTTTCAAAAGGCTATTCATAAATTTAAGCAGGATCAATCCTTTGATCCATTGCTGGAATTGTTGGTTCAATTGGGAGAAGAAGCACAATTGGACTATGTTCCTCCCGAAGAGAGGATCGCTTCCGTCCCCTCCCCTAGCCAGGCACTTTTACTGGCAGAAAAGAGATCTATTTTCTGGTCGGGAGTGCTAGCAATTTTCCCGGTTCAACCTTTTAAACTAATTAGTTATTATCAAAATCAGTTAGTTGAATTATCAGACAAGCCTTTCACAGAACTTGAGAAGCACTTGTCTTCCAGCAAAAAAAACAATGCGGGGCATCCGTTTGGCTTCTATGTAAATGATAACCAACAGGAAAGGGTGTTCCGCTCCGCCCGGTCTCATGAAATTACTTTTGTAAGCGGAGCCTCAGGAAGCGGCAAAAAACATACATTAGCTAATATTATTTCGAATGCGCTTTCAAATAATGAAAAGTGTTTGATTCTATCGGAAGAAGTGCAGGTCCTCAAGGATATTTTTTCGATGCTAACGGATATGCGCCTATCTCTTTTGCTTTTTTTATTGCAGGATATCAACTATGACAAGGTTTTATTCCTTGAAAAATTGAGACGTGCGGTAGAAAATCAAAAAAGACCTGGCGAGTTTAATCAGGAATCCTTTGACCTCATCCTCTCCCGATGCCTGCGTAATTTTCAAAAACTGGATACTGCTTTTAATGCTGTTAATGGAAATATTTTTGGTACCTACAGCTGGACGGAGACGGTTGGAAAATTTCTGAAAAGCAATAAAATTGAAGGGAAAGAGCTACTCGGCAGCCAGCTTAACCCAAGTGATTTTGTGTTTACTTTTAGCGAATATGAAATGCTTAAAGAAGCCATTACTAAAAGTAAACCACTATATGAAAAAATAAATACCCTTAAGCATCCATTATCTGATTTACACCCTTCTATTTTTTCAGCTTATTCTCAAACTGAGGCTCATGCACACATCATTGAAAAGCTCGACGAATTCAAACGGAATACCACATTTCTTCAACATCGTTACATCAGAAAGCTAGATGCCTACTCCGAAAAACTAACCCGGCATTACGAGGATCACTACAATGAATTGTGGCAAATCCTGACCAATATCAAAGAAAATATAGAAGACTTTAAAAATAAATATGGGCCTGATTTTATCGAATCAGGCGTAGTAACCAATAGTAAACTCCATTTCTACGGCGTTTTTTCCAATAAACACAAAAATATCCTGCAGGCCAAAGACCAAATCGGCCAGGAATTTAGTGAACTGCATAAGCATTACTCAGAAAGACAATATTTTGATTATCGCTTCCCTCCTTCGAGTGAAGGGAAAAATATAAAAAGGATCGTCCAAACCCTGGAAGATTTCGAAAAAACACTCCAGCATTGGTACCAAAAACTTCCATTGATTATTCAGGAAGAAGTACATCGCTTAAGCAGCAAAACGGTTCATGTAGACCTGGATTACTACGAACAAATAAAGGAGCTGGAGTACGCCCTTGATTTGCTGGTGGAAGAGATTAATAATTCTAACCTATTTAACCAGCCGCTGCAGAATAATATGCTAACAATTCCGAAAAGGCAGCAGTTTGTAGAGGAAATCATTGAAAAAATCGAACTCACACATTTCAATCTCAGAGATTTTGAAGATTATTACCACTGGCAAAAAAACTGGCTTTCCCTTGGAGAGATCTCTCAAAAGCTGATTCGGGCACTGGCAAAAGTTAAACCCAAAAACTGGCTGGCTGCTTTTGAAAGCTGGTATTTTCATAACCGCTTAACACTCGACTATCAAAGCAGTTTGCCAAGTGATGATCAATTGCTTGAGACTTTTGTAGAAACCTATAATTTACTCCGTCAAGAGCTCCCTAATCAGATCGTTGATAATTATTTAAAAGAATTTACCATAAGTTCCCGAGCGTTGAAAAGGCAGCGGAAGGATCAATATGCTATGCTATTTGGTAAAAATAATTTAAAAACGGCTCAGAATGTTTCTCTGGAAGAAATCATTTCTACCAATATTGAAAGCATTACAGATACCATACCGGCATTCCTAACAACTCCGTCCATCGCTACGCAGGTTTTCCTAAACGGAGAGACTAGCCCAATTTTTGATTATTTATTGATCGACGAAGCTTCTGAACTCTCGCTTGAAAGCATTTACCCGCTTTTAGATATTGCCAAACATACCATCGCCTTTGGAGAACATGAACTTCCCGGAGAACATCCACAAAAACTTAACTTGCAGGACTATTTCCAGCAGTTAGGAGGGAAAACACTCGAATTAAACCATCTTCACCTTAAGGTACCTAACCATCTTCAAACCTTATACCAGGCGGCATTCTCCCCTAAATACCCTGAAGGCACCTTGAAAACCATTAATTTCTCTTCAGATGAGCTAAAATTATTTAAAAATGAAAACCGCTACGACGAAGAGAGTTCAACTAATGAAGAAGAAGCAAACTTAATCATCAAAGCTCTCAATGAAATAAAACTAACCAAGCACAAAACATTTCCTTCGGTAACAATTGCTTGCTTTACGCAAGAACAAAGAAACCTGATCGCAGATTCTATTCTCAAAATCAAGCAGCGTCGGTCACCTGGTAGCGAGCGCATTCGCCAACTGGAACGGAATGGCTTAATTATCGTTCATGTAGATGAACTGCATGGCTATAAAAGTGATATTTTAATGCTTTCCACCACCTTTGGGTCTGTAAATCTGAAAGGAGATCTTAGCCCGGACATATTCTGGCTAAACACTCATGAGGGCTATAAAGCTATGCGGTCGGTTTTATCCTGTACAACCCAGGAATTATGGATTTTCACTGCGCTCAGTGAAAAACACATCGATGCACTTTATTCTAACTGGAACAAATTTGGGACTGCCCTTCTGGCTGCTATCATTAAATACGCTCAAGCGGTTGAAGATAAAGACCAGGAACTGCCTTTTGCTATTCTGGAACAAATTATTCAAACCAGAAAGCCTCAGAAATACTACACTAAAAACTCCCTGTTTATTGAAGAAGTTGCCGAAGCACTTAAGCCTTATCTGGGAGAAGGCAGAGTGAGCACAGAAGAGAGTTTCGGTGACTTAAAACTACCACTGGTCATCAGCTCTAATCATGTAAACAATCCTCCTTTGGTTGTTATTGCTGATGGCTTTTTCTTTAAAAATGGGCCGGGAGCTTTTCTATGGGAGGATGAAATAAGGAAAACCTTGAAAAAAGCTGGCTATCAAATTTACACTACCTGGTCGAGTAACTGGTGGAAAAACCCGACTCAGGAAGCTAGAAAGATAGCAAGTATTATCATTAAGCAAGACAGCCTCTATAAACCTGTTTCAAAAGAAGCGTGAATTTGAACCAAGCTGATTCCAGTCTGCTTATTGAGTTGCACTATTTGCCTTCAATTGCTTATTGTGCCTTGCTCTACAAGTACAGACGTGTCACTATAGAGCAGTTTGAACATTATAACAAACGAAGTTACCGAAACCGGTCTCACATTGGCTCTTCCAATGGTATGCAAAGGCTTTCAATACCTTTAATGAAGGGTAAAAACCAACAACAAAGCATTAAGGACGTCAGCATATCCTACGATCAGGATTGGCCAACCCAGCACTGGAGAAGCATCATAAGTGCTTATGGCAATTCTCCATACTTCCAGGATTACGGTCCTTACTTTGAACCATTATTCACTGAAAAGCCATTGAAACTCTTTGATTTCAATTTATTATGCCTGAAAACGGTCATCGAAGCATTGAATATTGAGGTTCAAATTGAATTCACAGCTCATTATGAGCCATATCCTTCATCATTTCACATAGATTATCGAAACCAATTGCTTCCGCATGTACCGATCGAAGAAAGCACCTCTCTGCAGCTTCCGAAGTATAGGCAGATTTTCGAGGAAAAAACAGGCTTTATCTCTAATTTGAGTATATTGGACCTGATATTTTGCACAGGCCCGGAAGCAGTGTTACTTTTGCATGATTGTTTTCATTAACAACTTATAGTTCTTTGACATAAATTGTGGAAAATGGAACTTCAAACATGAGTCATCCCGGTTTTTCGGGATGACTCATGTTTGAAGTTCCACACAATTTGTCAAAGAACGCAACTTATTTATAGAATGAGTAATATCCTTGATCAGGAAATCCTTATACTTAAAGGGAAAACGGATGAAGCAGTAAAAACCCTTCACCACCTGGCTTTTGCTATTGGAAGCGAGGAACTAATACAAATAGTAAGCGATCTTAGAAACAGAATCAATGAGCCGTTCATGTTTGTCATTGTAGGCGAAGTAAAATCTGGCAAAAGCAGCTTTATCAACGCTTTGCTGGAAAGCACTGACCCCATCTGCGAAGTAGGCCCCCAACCAATTACAGATACCATTCAACAAATTCTTTTTGGAGAAAAAGAAAGCGTAAATGTGATCAACGCTTATTTAAAAAAGATTTTCCGGCCAATTGATATTCTCAAAGAAATTGCCATCGTCGATACGCCTGGAACCAACAGTATCATCGATCAGCACCAAGAAATTACCGAGCGCTTCATCCCCGCCTCCGACCTGATCGTTTTTGTTTTTGAAGCCAAAAACCCTTACCGACAATCTGCCTGGGAATTCTTCGATTATATCCATAAAGACTGGCAGAAGAAAATCATCTTCGTTCTACAACAAAAAGACCTTTTGGATGACAAAGATCTGGGAACAAACTTGAAAGGCGTCGTTGATCAGGCAATTAAAAAAGGCATACAAAACCCTAATGTATTTGCCGTTTCTGCCAAAATAGAACTGGAAAGCGGCGATGATCATCGCAGTGGCTTTGCCGAAGTCAGGGAGTTTGTAAAAAACAACATCACCGGAGGGAAAGCCCCCGTGCTCAAACTGCAAAATAACCTTCAAACATCCATGAATATAAGTAAAAAAATCCGGGAAGGCATGGATGTCAGAAAAGCTCAACTTGACGCAGATCAACATTTCAGGCAGGATATTCAAAACACGCTGGACAGACAGGAGGAACAAATCCGCCATCAGGTAGGCAGCATGACGGAGAATATTGTTGCCGTATATGATAACCAAACATACAAGATTGAAAAGGAATTAAAGGATGGATTGTCTTTTTTCACCCTGGTCAGAAGATCTATTCAATCTATCTTCTCTAAAAAAACGTCTGCCAAAGAATGGCTGGATGAACTCGCTAAAACCTTGGAGCATGATCTAAATGATAAACTCAATTCCACTCTCCATTCAGGGGTAAGCGATCTTGCAAATAGCATTCAACAAATGGTAAGCATCATCGACCTGAAAATAAAAGATAACAAAACGATATTAAAGACGAACAGTGAGTTGTTCAGTGATATTGCAGAAAGGCGTAAACAGGTTATTTCAGAGCTTGAAGGCAGTTTTAATGAATTTTTAAAGCGCAATGAGAACTTCACTAATAAGGAACTCTTTCCCGACAAACAAACGCTGTCCCCTAATATTGTTACAGGCAGTGGGATTGCCATAATTGGTGTTGTACTAACGGCAGTTACTAATGGGATGGTATTCGATATTACCGGCGGCGTACTAACGGCTATAGGTCTTCTGTTTGCAGGTATTTCTTCGGGTTCAAAACGAAGAAAGATCATCAATACCTATCAAGCCGAAATTGCTAAGGGAAGAATACAGATTGAAAAGGAAGTTAAAGGAAAGCTCGAACTTTATGTATCGGCTATTAAAGAAAAAATTGATGGAAATTTCGTAGATTTTGATGCCTTACTGAAAGATGAATCCGCTCAGATTCAGAAAATTGAAAACCAATACGAGCAAGTGAAAGGAGAGCTTAATGAGCTTTCTGAACAAATTAATAAATATGTGATTTGGTAATATTGGCTACTTGATTTAATATTGGAGTGAAATGTAAACTCAATAAAATTACTTTTTCCAGAGTATTGAGTTTACATTTCACTCTAATATTAGGCCAAGTGGGCCAAATAGTCTTTGTATAAATAAAAAACTTTCATAATGAATCATTTTGATCTTATTGTAGTAGGAAGCGGCCCGGGTGGCTATGTTGCAGCCATCAGAGCTTCACAATTAGGAATGAAGGTAGCGGTTGTAGAACGCGAATCATTAGGAGGCATTTGTTTAAATTGGGGGTGTATCCCAACAAAAGCATTATTGAAAAGTGCCCAGGTTTTTGATTATATCCAACATGCAGAAGATTTTGGAATAAAAGTAGATAATGCCGCAGCAGATTTTGATTTAATGATCAAAAGAAGCCGTGGAGTCGCTGACGGAATGAGTAAGGGCGTGAACTTCTTATTTCGGAAAAACAAAATCACCATTCTGAACGGAAATGGTAAGCTAGCCAGAGGAAAAAAAGTAGAGGTTACGGATAAGGATGGAAAAATGACCGAATATACTGCCGATCATATCATCATTGCTACGGGAGCCAGAGCCAAAGAGCTTCCAAACATTCCAATAGACGGAGAAAAAATCATTGAATACCGCAAGGCAATGTCTATGGAAAAACAGCCCAAAAGCCTTGTAGTCGTTGGTGCCGGTGCTATCGGAGTAGAATTTGCCTATTTTTATAATGCTATTGGCACCAAAGTTACCGTGGTTGAGTTTCTGGAGCAAGGCTTGATCCCTAGAGAAGATCCCGATATTTCTAAAGAATTGGGTAAAATATTCAAACGTTCCGGTATTGAGGTAATGGGGAATACAGCCGTTGAAAAAGTGGATACGAGCGGCGAGGGATGTAAAGTGACCGTTAAAAGTCGTAAAGATGGCAAGGAAAAAGTAATTGAATGTGATATTGTTCTTTCTGCCGCCGGAGTAGCACCTAATACGGAAAATATTGGCCTTGAATCTTTGGGCATTACTACCGAAAGGGGCATCATCCAGGTAGATGAGTTCTATCGAACAAGCGTTCCTAATATCTATGCTATCGGAGATGTAGTGCCTGGCCCGGCATTAGCGCACGTAGCTAGTGCGGAGGGTATTATTTGCGTAGAAAAAATAGCCGGTCTAAACCCACATCCTATTGATTACAATAATATTCCTTCTTGTACCTATTGCCAGCCGGAAATTGCTTCTGTAGGGCATACAGAGCAAACAGCAAAGGATGCTGGTTATGAAATTAAGGTAGGTAAATTCCCTTTCACTGCTTCGGGTAAAGCACAAGCCTCTGGCCATAATCAAGGATTTGTAAAGGTTATCTTCGATGCAAAATATGGTGAATTCCTCGGCGCGCACATGATTGGAGCAAATGTAACGGAAATGATCGCTGAGATCGTCGCTGCCCGCAAGCTGGAAACTACCGGACACGAAATCATTAAAGCAGTTCACCCTCACCCTACCATGAGTGAGGCTGTTATGGAAGCTACGGCAGCTGCTTACGATGAGGTGATCCATTTGTAAGGAAAACACTGATATTTTTTTTGGAACATAAGTTATCCCGAATTTTCGGGATAACTTATGTTCTCATCCTTTATATGCTCCCATTGAAGCCCGCATTCCATTGCCCAATTTTTTTCTTGCCATGAATACAGATGATCTTTATCCGGTAGCATTTCTTCAATGATGATTTCGCCCCCGGTATTTCTTGCTAAAGAGGGTAAACTTCGCAGGAGTATCGAGTGCTGAAAATTAAAATACTGAGGTTTAATTCTTTTTGATCCAGAATTTAAGCTTACAAAAACCCTGCTAGGAATATTAAATTGTTTTCTCCACTCATTTATTTTCTTATAAAAAGACGGGAAATCCTCATTGGCTTTTTTTTGCGGAAACGCCCTTCCTGTTAGTTTCCATGTTTTCCGCTGAATGATAACTGTATCATCTAACGTTACCCTTGGATAAAAATAAATTTTCTGCCTGGAATCTAAGATCTGTTTACTTACTTCCAGCAGGTATTTTTTTAATAGATTACAGCCGGGGGGAGGCATCTCAATTGAAGTAATAAACCGATACAACATTGAACGCGTACTTAAGCCTTCTAAGCCTAAGTCGATCACTTTCAGTCTTTTATCCTTCGGCTCCCATACTAATACGGGCGCCTTTAATTTAGGATCAAACTTCACCCAAATTTCTTTTAAAGGCACCTGTAAAAAGGAACCCTTCTTAGCATCTCCTCCGGGAAGTACGACTTCATGAAAAGGCAGATATTGATACTGCTCAGCCATAAAGTTGGAAGAATCACTGCAAAAAGCTACAATATGATGAGGGTGAAGCGCTTCTGCATTCTTTTGAATTTCATCTCTAATCTCAGAATCAAACAGTCTTAAATACCTGCCCCATAGCCTTCCATATCCTGCGGAATAGTTTTTGAGATAGAACGCGCTGGGCTCTCCTTGGGAAAAGCAGGGTTGGATGATGCTCCCAAGTGTATATGATTCATAATTAGTGCTATTTGGACCCCATTCCAGATCCTTAAAATTAACATGAACCTCACCATCATTATGCTTAAAAAACCGCCTGAACCTACCAATTATAACGCTCTGCTTTTCAATACTTTGAGTTGCAAAATCTACTTCATTTTGCTCCCGATCCTTTAAAAAGGATTCAAAAAAAAGAAGAAGGGGCATCTTTCCTTTTAAAGTCCTTTCTGCAAAACGCATTATTTCTTCATGAAATTGATCTGAAAACCAACTATTGATGAATGCTGCTAACCTATCCAGTTTTTCACACCATTGCTTTGCTTTTTCTCCACTCAGTTTAAAGGAAATATCTGAAGCACAGAGCTCGTGGAAACTTCTTTCTATAGATGTAGATGAAAAGTAGTTTTTGTGTGATTTTGAATCTTCGATTGTAGTGAAAACGGAGCTTAGTGATGCTCTTTTTTCAACCGCTGTATTGGATCTAATGAGGGTATTTATACAATCAATCGCCTTTTCCAAATCGCTTGTATCACAAGCTTTTGTATTATTATCATTAAACCAATACTTTAATTCATTTTGTTGCCTGTATGGTGTGATTAACTGGATAAACCCGACATCCAATAATTGGTTAATAAAATCGTCAATACCTGATCTATCAACCCCCGTTTCTTGTTGAAGGATTTCAATGAGATAAATCAAGGGAGGATTTTTACTCCAGCCATTCCAATCTAACAACCATTCAATTATTTCTGATTTTTCCAGCTCCCGGATGAAATCCTGCCCATCTTTCTCAATATAGAACTTCAGATATTTTCCTGCGGAAATGATGCTTTTATTCAACCCAACTTCCAATTTTTCGAAAAGACACGCATCCTCTAAAACCGTACTTTTCACTAATTCAAAGTGCTCATACCCCAGGTAGATCAATTGACTATTTCTAAAATCAGGAATTTCCCTTTTTCCGATAGCTCCTACTCCAAGTTTGGTAAAACTTGTATTTGGGGATAACTTAAACATCATCCGGGCCAAAATGCTAGCAAGCGTATTCTCTGTTTGCCGGATTTTCTTATTATGAAGTTCTTTTTTAGGATAATAGTGTTCTAGCCGCTCAAGAAAAGAAAGAGAGGTAAATAAAAGCCCGTTCACCAGGTCGGGATGAAAAGCGTATTTCCACAAACCCTCCTTTTCTCTGAGAAGTTTAGATCGAAAATATTCCTCCTCAGGCATCTTGTCTATATCCGCTTCTTCCTGGGCTAAGAAGTTATCAACAGGCAGTGCTCCTAGTCTCAGAATTAAGTAAGGAAAAGTTAAAATATTGGGCTTTGCGTTGTTTTCCATAAACAATTATTAGAAGTGGCGTTTTATGTTTACATTTCGAGTTAACTAAGAGACCTTATTCTAGTTTAACCCAAGTCGCAATGAATGAGAGCGGATAAGCAGAAATTTGTGAAAAACGGAACCGATAGGCGAAATTTTGAACCAAATTTCTGATGATTCAGCCTCCTTCATCGCAACTTGCATTAATTTAATACATAGCATGAAATTACTTGAAAATTACGAAGTAAGAGAACTGAAGAACCTGGATTTTCTGGCACGCCAGGTAGTAGAAGGTTTTATTATTGGCTTGCACAAAAGTCCGTTTCATGGATTTTCCGTAGAGTTTGCCGAACATCGCTTATATAATCAGGGAGAAACGACCAAAAACATTGATTGGAAAGTTTATGCCCGAACAGATAAGCTATTTATAAAACGTTTTGAAGAAGAAACCAATTTACGTTGCCAAATTGTAATTGATGCCAGTTCTTCTATGTTTTTTCCAAATTATGGAAGCAACTCTAAGCAGTTCAATAAATTACAATTCTCTGCTCTGGCTGCCGCTTCTCTGATGAACTTATTGAAAAGACAACGCGATGCTTTTGGTTTAAGTATTTTTGACACCTCCGTGAACAGGCACTCCCAATGCAAATCCAGTACATCGCATTATCGATTATTATTGACTTATTTAGAAGACCTCCTGGCGAAACCTGAAATAAATCGTCAAACCAATGCAGCAAATGCATTGCACCAAATAGCAGACAGTATTCACCGCCGCTCCCTGGTCATCATTTTCAGTGACATGTTCGACCAAGGGGAAAACGACCAGCTTTTTTCCGCTCTCCAGCACCTGAAGCACAACAAGCACGAGGTAGTCTTGTTTCATGTGGTAGATAAGAAAAAAGAGCTTGAGTTTGACTTCGAAAATCGGCCATATTTGTTTGTAGATATGGAAACTGGAGAAAAAATTCGCCTTCAATCAAACCAAGTTAAAGAATATTACGTTGAGCAAGTCGAAAAATTTAAGAAAGCGCTTCGCTTAAAATGCCTGCAGTACAAGATTGACTTTGTGGAAGCAGATATAAATGCAGGTTATCGCCCTATTCTTCAATCGTATCTGGTAAAGCGAAGCAAAATGCGTATTTAAATTACAACGTTCTTTTGATAAATTGTGTGGAACTTCAAAATGATAACCCTTTCAGCCACAAGGGCATTCATGGGTTATCATTTTGAAGTTCCATTTTCCACAATTTATGTCAAAGAACTAATTACAAGAGGTAAAACTGAATTTATGCTTCAAAAAGTACGGGTAGACAAATGGCTCTGGTCAGTGCGGATTTTTAAGTCTCGTTCTATGGCTACCGATGCTTGTAAGTCGGGTAAAGTGAAAGTCGATGAAGATATTGTCAAACCTTCTCAGCTCATCCAAAGAGGAAATATCATTGAAGTCAAGAAAAACGGGTTCATTTACACCTTGAAGGTGGTAGATCTTATCCAGAAAAGGGTTTCAGCCTCTTTAGCTCAACCCTGTTACGAAGATCTTACACCTGAAGAAGAACTTAATAAATATAAAGATTGGTTTGTTGGCAAAGGAAGGTCAGAATTTCGGGAAAAAGGCCTTGGGCGACCGACTAAGAAGGATAGAAGAAAAATTGATCGATTTAAAGATAGCTAGAAATAAAGCCTGTCACGTAAGTAGTTCTTGGGGCTTGGGGGTATTTTCTTTTGAGGGATGTTCTTTTTTTGAAATTTTTACTAAAATTTCAAAAAAAGAACATCCCTCAAAAAAGAAAATTTCCTACCCAGCCCCAA
>CAZHZT010000095.1:0-22198 GCA_964537285.1 uncultured Saprospiraceae bacterium
AGCTTTACAACTTAAGGTTAACACTCCTCATCAACCGGTTTTACCCACTACCCATTTTTTAACGGCTGCCAGCCTTCCAAAAAGCTAAATTGAATAAGGCCGGTCCTAAAATATTGATTCACTGAATCTATTATTGACTATTGTGACAGCATGAAGTTCATTAAAATTCGGGATGACTAATATTTCACAATATGTATCAAAAACCTAAAATATATAATCATTAGCCGTTGCCGGTGCTTCAGGCCACACGGACTACCAACAGCTAACAAACTAAAAAAAATGGATTACTTTGCACACGAAACCGCAGTGATTGATGAAGGAGCTCAAATAGGTGCCGGAAGTAAAATCTGGCACTTTAGCCACCTTATGCCCGATTGTGAGCTTGGAGAAAAATGTAATATCGGGCAGAATGTCTTCATTGCATCCAAGGTTACTTTGGGGAGCAATGTAAAAGTACAAAACAATGTATCCATATACAGCGGAGTAATCTGCGAAGATGATGTATTCCTGGGGCCCTCAATGGTTTTTACCAATGTCACCAATCCTCGGTCAGCAGTAAACAGACGAGGAGCGTATACGCAGACAATAATAAGAAAAGGAGCCACTATTGGGGCCAATGCCACAATAGTTTGTGGCAATGAAATCGGGAAATATGCGTTTATCGGAGCCGGGGCTGTGGTTACTAAAAATGTCGCCGCCTATGCCCTTGTTGTTGGCAATCCGGCCCGACAAACAGGATGGATGAGCGAGCATGGCCATCGACTCATTTTTAATGAAGAAAATGAAGCAATTTGCCCAGAGAGCGGAGAAAAGTATATATTCGCAGCAAATGAGGTCAAAAAGTTGCCTTAAAACTCTGCGAAAACCTCTGCGCAACTTTGCGTTACTCTGCGGTAAATTTCTCTTAAGAGTTGTGATTACCGAAGAGTAACGCAAAGTTGCACAGAGATTTTCGCAGAGTTGGACGGAATAATCATCCAACGTTCTTAATATAATTATTTCAAAATAAATTCGCCCAAACAGTGTATAAGGAATTAATTGATAAAAAGAAGAAGATTAGTGTCATTGGCTTAGGCTATGTTGGCCTGCCCATCGCACTGGAATTTGCAAAATACTTTTCGGTTATCGGCTTCGATATCAACGAACACCGTATTAACCTCATGAAGCAAAATATCGACCCTTCAGAAGAGCTCGAAGCATCGTATTTCGAGAACCGGGATATCGAGTTTACCGCAGATAAAACGCGCCTGAAAGACGCCCACTTCCACGTTATCGCCGTCCCGACTCCTGTAGACGATCACAAAGTCCCTAACCTCAATGCATTACTGGCTGCTTCTCGATCAGTTGCAGAGGCTTTAAAGCCTGGAGACTATGCCATCTTCGAATCTACGGTCTACCCAGGTTGTACAGAAGAAGATTGCTTGCCTATTCTAGAAGAGATCTCTGGCTTGAAAGTAGGTAAAGATTTTAAAATCGGTTATTCCCCTGAACGTATCAACCCGGGAGATAAGGTCCATACAATAGAAAAGATCCTCAAAGTGGTTAGTGGCTGTGACGAAGAGTCTCTGGAGGTCATCGCAAAAGTATATGGCCAGATAATCACTGCCGGCATCTACAAAGCGCCTTCCATAAAAGTTGCTGAGGCCGCCAAAGTAATTGAAAACACCCAACGCGACCTGAACATTTCGTTCATGAACGAACTTTCCATGATTTTTGATAAAATGGATATCGATACGCACGAAGTAATAAAGGCCGCCAGTACCAAGTGGAATTTCCTGAAGTTTTATCCGGGCCTCGTTGGAGGGCATTGCATTGGAGTAGATCCGTATTATTTACTTCATAAATCCAAGCAACTTGGCTACGACCCGCAGGTGATCTTAAGTGGTCGGCGTGTGAACGACAGCATGGCAGCGTTCATTGCCAAACGCCTGGTACAAATGATGATTCACCGCGGCAAAAGCCCACAAAAAACCAAAGTATTGGTCATGGGCATCACGTTTAAAGAAGATGTGGCGGATATCCGAAATTCTAAAGTAGCTGATTTGGTACGAGAACTCATGGAATATTCTATTCATGTTCACCTAACCGATCCGCATGCCAGCCCGAATGAAGTAGCTGCCGAGTATAAGTTCAGCGTAGTCGACGAAATCTCAAAGGATTACGATGCCGTAATCGTCGCTGTAGCTCATAAACAATACCGCAACCACGATTTAGCCTACTTCCAATCCATCACCACTGAAGATGCTATTTTGATGGATATCAAGGCCATCTACGATGCTAATGAAATTGGCCAAGGCCTAACTTATTGGAGACTTTAAAAATACGAAAGATTTAATAATTTTACGTCAGAGAAAAGAAAAAGTACCAATCCCATGAAGGAAACCAAGGCCACAAACCATTTACATGAAACAGAACCAAGGTGGTTCGCTGTTTATACCCGTTTTAAAAGTGAAAAAGTAGTAAAGCGCCTACTAGAAAAAAAAGGCATCGAAACTTACCTTCCTCTTCAACGCAAAACTCGACGTTACACAAGAAAAATTAAACAAGTTGATCTGCCACTGATCACTTGCTACGTATTTGTGCGGATTATCCGTAAAGAATACCTCACCGTATTACAAACAGAAAATGTGGTAAAATTTCTTCGACTTTCCAGCGACCTGGTCAGCATTCCGGAGTCCGAAATCAATTTGATGAAACGGGTGGTAGGAGAATCTTTCCCCATTACAGCGGAGCCAACTACATTTGGAATTGGTGATTACGTAGAAGTCATTGCCGGTAACCTGACAGGGCTGAAAGGCCGACTCTTAAGTCGACAAGGCAAAAATGCCTTCCTCGTAGACCTGGAAACCATCGGGTATTCCCTTCAAATTGGAATCGATACCAATTTATTAAGCAGATTGGAAAGACAAGCGGGATAATATATAGCCTACTCTTTGAGTAAAAAAAATGTTCAATTTATAGGTAGATTTAATTATTGTTACTAATTTCGTGTATGTAGTCAGAAGAAGTCGCAAAGCGATTCAAATGCTACTAATAAATCATTTTTTTACCTGATGGCTATCAAACTGCAGCTCATCGGGTTAAGAGGTGTTTACCTTGAGATCAAGTTGCGACTTATCAATGGCGGAGCCGTCTAAAAGTAACACATATCGAGAATCCCACTTTCGAAGCATTTTAAAGGGGATTACCTGGCGTATCATCGCGACGACGACCATTATTTTGATCGTTTTTTTTACCACCGGTGAGATCGGCGATGCCCTTAAGATCGGAGCGCTTGAATTCTTCATCAAATTTGCGCTCTACTATCTCCATGAACGTGCCTGGCAAATCGCTCCCAGAGGAAGTGTACGAAAATGGTTCAATCGCGGTAAACGGGGAACGGGAAACGGTTAATTGAATTCATTTTTTATGCATAATATTCATCCAATATTTGATAGACTTATACAGAGAGCTGACCGGGAACAATTTCTCGAGCAGAAGAGTAAAGTAGTGTGGCTAACCGGTCTATCGGGATCAGGGAAAAGCACCATTGCTCAGCGCGTTGAACGCGAGCTGTTCAACCAAGGTCGCTTTGCCCAGGTTTTGGATGGTGATAATATCAGATCTGGTATTAATAATAACCTTGGCTTCAGTCTGGAAGACCGCAAGGAAAATATCCGCCGGATCGCTGAAGTGGCTAAGCTTTACCTCAATAGCGGTATTATTACGCTATGCTCTTTCATCTCCCCTACCCGGGAAATCAGAGACTTCGCCCGCCAAATCATTGGCCCGGATGATTTTATAGAAATTTATATCAATGCTCCACTGGAAGTTTGTGAGTCAAGAGATGTAAAAGGACTTTATAAAAAAGCAAGAGCCGGTGAAATCAAAGGCTTTACAGGGATCGACTCCCCCTATGAGGCTCCGCTTTCCCCCGCTCTTGAATTGCGTACAGACCTGCTCTCTCTGGATGAAGCAAGTGAGGAAGTGATTCAACTCATACTACGGGGAACGGGGAACGGGGAACGGTCAACGGGAACGGATTACGGTCTTCCTGCGGAAGAACTGGAGCTGGGGAAAGAGGATTTGCGGATGATTGAGGAACAACGGGTGAACTATTCCAAGGCACAATCGTTTGAGGACCTGAAAATATGGCAACTTGGTATTGAGCTGGTTAAAGAAATATATATTGCATTAAAAGATTGTAAAGATTTTTACTATAAAGATCAGACCAATAGATCGGCACTGTCAGTGCCTTCAAATATAGCGGAGGGCTTTGAGCGCAGAAACAATAAAGAATTTTTACAATTTCTGTATATCGCCAAAGCTTCCTGCGGGGAGCTCTGCACCCAATTAGTCATTGGCAGAGACTTGAAAATCATTAATTCCCCCCAAATCGAAGCACTCATCGATAAAAGCGACAAACTTAGCCGAATGATCGCTAATTTTATTAAATTTAGAAATTCAATCAACCGGTAGCGGTCAACGGGGAACGGTTAACGGGGAACGGTTATCATATCCCGTTGACCGTTAACCGTTAACCGTTGACCGCTATCGGTTGACCGTTAACCGTTTCCCGTTAACCGCGAGTAGAATTATGAATTATCACTTAAATCACTTAAAAGAACTCGAGGCAGAATCCATTTTCATCATAAGAGAAGTCGCTGCCCAGTTTGAGCGGCCGGTCCTCATGTTTTCAGGAGGGAAAGACTCTATATTGATGACTTATCTGGCACAGAAGGCTTTCTATCCTGCCCGGATCCCTTTTCCACTATTACACGTAGATACGGGGCATAACTTCCCGGAAACGATTGCTTTTCGTGATCGATTGATAGAAAAACTAGGGGTTAAACTTATTGTCGGCTCCGTTGAAGCAGCAATCCAAAGCGGCATGGTAGTAGAAGAAAAAGGCTTCAATGCCAGCCGGAATGGTTTGCAGATTGCCGTACTCCTCGATGAGCTGGAAAAAGGAAAATTCGACGCTGCCCTGGGCGGCGGGCGGCGAGATGAAGAAAAAGCCCGTGCCAAAGAGCGCTTCTTCTCGCACCGCGATGAATTCGGTCAATGGGATCCCAAAAACCAGCGCCCGGAACTGTGGAATCTGTTCAATGGGAAAAAACACTACGGCGAGCATTTCCGCGTTTTCCCCATCAGCAACTGGACGGAGCTGGATGTCTGGCAATACCTGGCTATGGAAAAAGTGGAACTCCCAAGCTTATATATGGCGCACACCCGCAAAGTATTTGAGCGCGATGGTGTCCTGCTGGCTGATACCGATTATATTCAAAAAAGGCCCTCCGAGGTAGTCGTTGAAAAGATGGTGCGCTGCCGTACCATCGGAGATATGACCTGCACCGGCGTCTGGGAATCAGAAGCAAATACGCTCGAAAAAATCATCGAAGAAATCGCTACAACCAGAATGACCGAACGCGGCGGCAGAGCCGACGATAAGCGCAGCGAAACCGCTATGGAAGACCGCAAAAAACAAGGATACTTTTAATGCGGGAAACGGTTAACGGGGAACGGTTAACAGTTAACGAACAGATTTTTACCGTTAACCGTTCCCCGTTAACCGCATTTATGAATGAGAATGGCAAGGAATCCCTGAATTTTCAAATCAGCATAGCTATTTACATTTTTGGTATATTGATTATAGGTGTGCTGTTTCTAATGTCCACCATTGGAACCGTGGTTCTTCAGGATGGAGAACCAACCGACGAAGTGATATTTGGATTCATTGTTTTTTTCCTGATCATTTTTATTCCGATGATCATAATTTCCCTGCTTAGCTTTATTTTAGTTCCTGAAGCACTAGCTATTGTTGCAGCAGTCAAAGCGAATAAAGGAGAACACTATCGATACCCACTTTCTATTCGATTGATTCGATAGAAAGCGATTTCTTAAGCTACATTATATCTGTTAATAACTTTTTGAATGACTGAATCTGACGTAAATCCACCAGAAAATCCCACACCAAATACAACTAAAAGTATTGATTTTTCATCAACAGAACTCCTTCGATTCACAACCGCAGGCTCCGTTGACGATGGTAAAAGCACCCTTATCGGAAGGCTGCTATACGATACCAAATCAATATTTCAGGATCAGTACGATGCAGTAAAGGAAACCAGCGAAAGACGAGGAGAGGAAGGCGTGAACCTGGCCTTACTTACGGACGGGCTCAAGTCAGAACGCGAGCAAGGCATCACGATTGATGTAGCTTATCGTTACTTTTCGACACCGAAACGCAAGTTCATCATCGCCGATACTCCTGGCCATATACAATATACCCGGAACATGGTAACGGGTGCTTCTACTGCTAATGTTGCCTTGGTTCTTGTAGATGCCCGAAAAGGGGTTTTGGAACAAACGCGCCGCCATGCTATTATCGCCTCTTTGCTTCAAATTCCACATTTGGTCATTTGTATCAATAAAATGGATTTGGTCGATTATGACGAAGCCACTTATGAAAGAATTAAGGAAGAATTTGAAAACTTCGCGTCCAAGCTGGATGTATACGATATTCATTTCATTCCGATCTCTGCCCTGAAAGGCGATAATATTGTTACGCGATCAACTCAAATGCCGTGGTACGAAGGGCCAACCTTGATTTATTTCCTTGAAAACGTACATATCGGCAGCGATCATAACTTTATTGACACCCGGTTTCCGGTACAGCATGTCATTCGCCCGAATACCGACGCGTTTCACGACTACAGAGGCTATGCCGGGCGCATTGCCGGAGGGGTCATGAAAAAAGGAGATCAGGTAATGTTGCTCCCTTCGGGTTTTACTTCTAAAATAGAAAAAATTGACACCTTTGATGGTGAGGTAACCGAAGCCTTCCCGCCAATGTCCGTCACCATTCTTTTAGAAGATGACTACGACCTTAGCCGTGGCGACATGATCGTGCGCGAAAACAACAAACCTGAGGTCACACAGGATGTAGATTTGATGATTTGCTGGTTCAGTGAACAACCTTTACGCCCACGTGGCAAATACCTGGTCATGCACACTACCAATGAGGCGCGCTGCATAATTAAAGAGATCCGGTATAAAATGGATGTCAATACCCTGCATCGCGACCTGGATGATAAAGTAATTGGTATGAACGATATCGCCCGCATTTCTATCCGTGCAACCAAGCCTCTTTTCGTAGATCCTTACCGGAAAAACCGTATTACGGGTAGCGTAGTATTGATTGATGAGGGGACGTTGAATACGGTGGCGGCAGGTATGGTTATTTAATTTGCGGGGAACGGTTAACGGGGAACGGGGAACGAAATGCGGGGAACGGTTAACGGTTAAGGGTTAAGGGATGAGAGGGGTTGGGTTGGGTATTTTAAAAAACTCGGGTTAAATGTTGACTTCATTTTATAAAACTCGTACTTTTATAAAATGAAAGAAATAAAAAGGCAAAAAATTGAAGAAGCTTTGCTAGCTCATATCGATAAAAAAGAAATTACGTTGCTTATTGGGCCCAGGCAAGTGGGCAAAACAACCCTAATGAAGAAACTCCAAGCTCAAGAGCAAGCCCCTACCCTCTTTTTTAACCTGGATATTGACCAAGATCGCGTACACTTCAAAAGTCAGCAAGTGTTTTTAAGTAAAATAATGCTGGAACTGGGTGAAAAAACCGCAACGGTATTCATTGATGAAATTCAACGTCGTGAAAATGCCGGCTTGTTTTTAAAAGGATTGTACGACAGGGATTTGCCTTACAAATTCGTTGTTAGCGGTTCGGGCAGCTTGGAATTGAAGGAAAAAGTAGTAGAATCTTTAGCAGGCAGAAAACGCGTTTTTGAGATTCCTCCAATCTCATTCCAAGAATTCATACAGTACAAAACGGCTAATAAGTACGACCACCAACTTATTGAATATTGTAGGCTTCACGAAAATATCGTCTATCAATGGCTTGAAGAGTATCTGGCGTACGGGGGCTACCCCAAAGTTGTTACTACTGAAGGCGCTGATGAAAAAATTAGCGTTTTACAAGAGATCTATAACAGTTATATTGATCGAGACATTAATAACATTATCAATATCGAAAAACCCCAGGCTTTTGAAAATTTGCTACGGTTATTAGCTTTTAATAACGGCTATTTCCTAAACTATTCTACTTTTGCAAAAAAGACAGGCTTAAGCATTCCTACCGTTAAGAATTATATCTGGTATTTGGAAAAAACGTTTATTGTAAAGCTAGTAACTCCTTATTTCTCCAACCCTGCAAAGGAAATAATCAAGTCTCCGGTTCTATACTTCAACGATCTGGGAATGTGCTCTTTACTCCGCCGGTCTTTCAGGCTTGATCCGCTTTCCAATGATGCTGCATTCGCCTTTCAAAACCTCGTATTTCATTTATTGCGACAAAATAGCCATCCGGCTCTCAGTGAGATAAAATGTTGGAGAACCAAAGACCAGGCCGAGGTAGATTTTGTGATCGACAAATACCCTACGCCGGTTCCGGTAGAAGTGAAGTTCAGCAATATTACCAAACCTGGCGTGAGCAGGTCAATGCGAAACTTTATTCGGCAATACCAGCCTGAAAAAGCTTATATAATTAACCTATCTTATAGGTTTGTGCAGAAGTTTGAACAAACCGAAATGGTCTATTTACCCTATTATGAGTTGTTTACTAGCTAAAACATCACCACTGATTGTTCAACTTATTCAATAAAAATACCGCTCCTACCTCTTACGCCACACTAGAGGTCGATTTTCACTCGCATTTAATACCTGGTATTGATGACGGAGCGAAAACAATAGAAGACAGCATAACGCTTATAAAAGGCTTGATAGAACTGGGCTTCCAGACCATCATTACCAGCCCTCATATATTGCATGAGTTTTATCCGAATACTTCAGATATTATAAAAAAAGGAGAGGAAAAGGTTCTGGAAGCTTTGGAACAAGAAAAGATTGCCATCTCCTTCAAAGCAGCAGCTGAATATTATGTCGATGAGCACTTCAAAAAGCTGGTGAAGGCCAAAGATCTGCTGCCTATCTACAAAAACTATGTGCTCATTGAACTCTCCACCTTCGGAGAAACCCCGGACCTGCATCAGGATATCTTCGAATTGCGAACAGCCGGCTTCCGCCCGATTCTGGCGCATCCTGAAAGATACATATTCTACGCGAATAATTTTGACGCATTTCATGAGTTGAAAGACTGGGGATGCCTCTTTCAGCTCAATATATTATCCTTGCAGGGGCATTACGGAAAAAACATTCAATCCCTGGCCAAAAAGCTCCTCAAAGAAGGCCTTATCGATTTCATGGCTACAGATTTGCACAATAAGCTGCACCTTGAAGCGTTGAAGAAGGCACTTTCGCATAAATTAGTTGGCAAATGGCTGAAAGAGGAATGGAAAAATAAAGACCTGAATGCCTAGCATTTTCATAAAACGCTTCGCGTCTTCGTCGTGAATTTTTCTCACCACGAAGCCACGAAAATCTCGAAGCATTTTGCCAGAAACCAAAATAATAATGGGCTTAATATACGCAAATATTACAATTGTCAGCTCTGATGACCTTGCCTTATTCAGACAAGGCTATAAAAATGAGGAAGAAATTCGACAACTAGAAGTTAACGCACTAGTAGATAGTGCCGCGTACATGCTAGCGATCAATGAAGAAGTTTTGCATCAATTGGGATTGCCAATTATCGGGGAAAAAGAAGCTGAATTGGCAGATGGTTCGCTGGTTAAATTACCCATTGCCGGCCCAATGGAGGTACGCTTTGCCAATCGACGTACAACCGTAGATGCCATTGTCCTCCCCGGTAAAGACACTGAAATTCTGCTCGGAGCAATCCCTTTAGAAGGACTTGATGTTCAAATTGATCCTCGTAAACAGACACTGATTCTTCCTCCTGAGAGGCCTTATGTAGCTCAGGTGAAAATGAAAAAACAATTATTAAAACGCTAAGTACTCCTTGAAAAAACATCTTATCACCGGCGCCGCCGGCTTCATCGGATTCCACCTTGCCCAGACCATGGCCAAACAAGGCCTGCAAGTCATTGGCCTCGACAATATTAATGACTACTACGAAGTAGATCTCAAATACGGCCGTCTGAAAGAATTAGGGTTCGACAAAAACGAAATACAGGATAACCAACTCCTCCAAAGCAAGCAATACCCCAATCTCCAATTCATAAAAGCCGACCTGGCCGACTATGAAAGCCTGAAGCAGCTGTTCGAAAAAGAATCGTTCACTCATGTAAGCAATCTCGCAGCACAGGCAGGCGTACGCTACAGCCTTCAAAACCCACACACTTACGTAACCAGCAATGTACAAGGCTTCGTGAATCTTCTGGAATGCTGCCGTCATCATAAAATTGAACACCTGGTATATGCCAGTAGCTCCAGCGTATACGGTTTAAATAAAAAGATTCCCTTTTCCACCTCCGATAATATAGACCACCCCGTTTCGCTCTACGCAGCTACTAAGAAGAGCAACGAACTCATGGCACACACCTACGCCCATTTATTCGGCCTTCCTTGCACTGGGCTGCGCTTTTTCACCGTCTATGGCCCCTGGGGGCGCCCTGACATGGCCTATTTCCTGTTCACGCGCGCCATCCTGGAAGGAAAAACCATCAAAGTCTTCAACCACGGCGATATGATGCGCGATTTCACCTATATAGATGACATCGTTACCGGGATCCAGAAAGTATTGGACGTCATTCCCAAAGGAAGCCCGGATTGGGATCCGATGCAGCCCAATCCATCGACCTCCCAAGCACCTTATAAGATATACAATATCAGCAATAATAAGCCCGTCCAGCTTTTAGAGTTTATTGAAACCATTGAAGCGGCTCTGGGCCAGGAAGCTCAAAAAGAGTTCCTCCCCATGCAGCCCGGAGATGTAAAAGTGACCTATGCCGATGTGAAAGATTTAGTGGAAGACGTTGGCTATAAACCCGATACGGAACTAAAAAAGGGGATTGGTGTGTTTGTGGAGTGGTATAAGAATTTTTATTAGCCTGTAGGGGGTTAGGTGATAGCCGGTAGGCGGTGGGCCGTAGGGGGTTAGGCGATGGGCAATAGCCGGTAGCCGGTAAGCGGTGGGCCGTGGGCAAAACAGGATTCATATTTTGGATATTAATGCGCTACCAACAAAATAGAAAAATTAAACCAATATCATTATTTAATACCCAACCGGCCACGGGCTACGGGCCACGGCCTACCGCCTACTACAACAAACTACAATTAATGAATAAAAAACTTTTCTTCGTTCTCATACCAATAGTATTCTTAATTTCCTGCGTACCCCACAGGGAACTCACGATGCTCAATGTCCCCAGTAACAAGATGATCGACTCCCTTATGAGCATCCAAAACCTCCCGGCCTTCCATATACAACCCGACGACCGCCTCTCCATCGAAGTCTCTGCCTTCGACCCTGAAACAGCCGCCCCCTTTGCCCAACCTTTCATCTTCTTCGTCGGTAATCAAGGAGGAGGCAACAACAACCAAGGCAACATCGGCAATCTCAACAACATCAACCAACAGGGTGGCCTTCAACTCCTCCAAGGCTACCTCGTCGATGAACGCGGAAACATCGAATACCCTATTATTGGTACCATAAACCTGCAGGGCCTTACCCTCGAAGCCGCCAAAGACACCATGTACAGCAAGCTATCCAAATACCTTGTGGATTATTCCGTTGATGTGCGCTACCTTAACCGCCGCATCACCGTCACCGGAGAAGTGAGTTTCGGCGGCAACGTCATCATGGACCGCAACCGCATCAGCATCCTGGATGCCCTGCAGCGCGCTGGTGGACTAACCCCCTACTCCAACCGCCGCGAAGTCTTGGTTATTCGCGAAATAGCCGGGCAGCGCATCGTGGGTAAGCTCGACCTAAAATCAAAAGATATTATTAATTCCCCCTTTTACTATATGCAGCCAAATGATATCGTTTACGTTGACCCAACTAAATATAAAAGCTTAACCCTCCCAGATCCTTTTGGCCGGGTAATTTCTTATGTGGCGGGGGTGTTGTCGGCGGCTTCGGTGGCTATTGTATTGTTTAGGTAAATAAATTAGCCGGCAGGCCTTAGCCTACGGCCTACGGGCTATCTTCCTATAGGCTATTTTACCTACAGGCTATTTTATTATTACAATGACAGACATTAACTTCTACCAAGAAGAGGGACAAAATCAAGCCTCCGAGCAGGAACAACTCTTCCAGCTCGATACCCAGAATCTCCTTTTGCGCGTGCTGCGCAACTGGTACCTCTTCCCCTTTTTCCTGGCAGTAGGTCTACTTGGAGCATGGTTGTATTTAAGATACACCACCCCGGTGTACTCTGTAGAATCCAGAATACTAAGCCGCGACACTCCTGAAGAACAGATATCTTCAAATATTTTCGGACAGGTTCCAATTACCGCTATTACCGAAAACCTAATTGAAGATGAAATACAGATTTTAAAATCCAACACCCTACTTTATGATGTAGTGGGCGATATGAACCTGGAAGTAGCCTACTTTTCCGATGGGCGGATCCGTGATCATGAACTTTATCCCTATGAGGTCAATAGCCCCGTACTGATAGAGCTTGTAAACATATCCGATCGAATTACCGGGAAAGAGCTTTATCTAACGATTGAATCTACGACCTCATTCCAAATAGCCTTAAATGAAAATGTCGTCTCAGGAAAGTTCAATGAACTTATTTCGATGCAAGGATCTAGCTTTATTGTAAAAAAGAACCCCAACCATAACCAGCAAATTAAAAACATAAAGGTTTATATTAATCCCATACCCACAATTGTAAAAAAAATAAAAGAAGACTTTTTTATAGATAAGGTTAGAAACACCAACGCCTTAGTATTATCTTTAAACGAGACTATTCCTGAAAAAGGAATAGACTTTCTTAAAAAAGTAATTGAATATTATGAAGAGTCTTTGATAAAAGAAAAGAATCTCATTGCAGAAAAGACCGAAGAATTCCTGAATAAACGCCTTGAACTCATCGGACAAGAACTCCAAATTTCGGAAAAAACTTCTGAAGACTATGTCCTCAAAAACGATCTAATCACTGGCGTAGAAAACAAACTTACGGAACAAATCGAACAAATGCGCCTGGCTGATCAAACCGTTGCAGCCTTAACGATACAAATCCAAAACATCGATTCATTGCAACAACTGCTCAATAACCAGGCCTTGCTTTCAGAAATAACGGCTTTAAGTTTTCTCCCCTACAACCTAAGTATTAATGACAAAGATTATTCCGATCTGGTACTCCAACTGGGAGAGTTGCAGGCTGAGTTGACAAGATTCAAAAAAAGTGCCGGCCCGGAATACCCAGCGCTTTCGCCCCTGGAGGAGCAAGTCAATACCTTGAAGCAATATCTGGACAAAGAACTAAACCAGAACCGCCAGGCACTGCTAGATAATAAACTACGCTTTCAAAACTTCAGCGACTCCTTATTTCAAAGCATGCGCACTATACCGCGTTACGAACGCGAGCTAAAAGGCCTTGAACGCTTCCTGGAGATTAAAGAGCAATTGTACTTAGAATTGCTACGCAAAAAAGAAGAAACCGCACTTACTAGAGCCAAGACAACCTCCGAATTGCGTGTATTAAAAAACCCCACTTTAGAAGAAAAGATCAGTCCAAAGCCTTTGCAAATTTATGCTATAATGGCCCTACTTGGCCTGGGCTTGCCTGCCGGATATCTAATACTTCGTCAGTTCTTCGATTACTCCATAAAAACTCCGGATCAGATCAAAAAACGCACATCCGTTCCCATTGTGGCATCCATTGCCCAAAATAAAAAGGACACGCCTATTGTAGTCACCCGTACCCGGCGTACAGCTATTGCCGAGATGTTTCGGATGCTCCGTACCAACTTAAATTACTTTAACCGGAAAGAAGGCGAAAAAGCCAAGACATTTCTAATTACCTCTTCGGTTTCTGGTGAAGGAAAAACCTTTGTAGCCATCAACTTAAGCCTTAGCTTTGCAATATCGAATAAGAAAGTCTGCATCCTCAACATAGATCTTCGCAAGCCCAAACTGGGTCGCTACTTAGGCATTGATGAAACAGATTTTGGCCTGACCAATTACCTCATTGGAGATGCTAATTATGAGGATATCATTTTCCAATGGAAGCAAAATGAGAATTTATATTTTATTCCTTGTGGCCCTATACCACCTAATCCGGGAGAGATACTGTTGCAAAAAGACATGAAAGACCTCCTAAATCGACTCCTGGAAGATTTTGATTATTTAATTATTGATGCCCCTCCTGTTGGAGCCGTTTCGGATGCTTATTCGATGGAGGAATTTGCGGATGTGACGCTTTTCGTCATTCGTTTTAACTACTCGAATATTCGCTCACTTAACCTTATTAACGGGATCAAAGTGGAGGATAAATTGCCTAATCCTGCGATTGTGTTCAATGGGGTGAAGGCGACCAGGGGGTATGGGTATGGATATGGGTATGGATATGGATATGGATATGGGTATGGGTATGGGTATTATGAAGAAGATAAGAAGAAGTTTAGTTTATTTAAAAAGCGTGATAAGAATTAATTGTTTTTTGCCGTAAACATTTCGTTCCCCGTTAACCCTTAACCGCATAAAAGATGTCCTACTTTTTTTACTTCTATAGAATTTACAACAAATACCTTTCCAATAAAGTATGGTTACTATTTAATTGATCTTTGCCCTCTGGCTTCCAGGCATTATAAGAATAATCAGTTTGAAAACTTTTCCCACAGCCTTTATAACGATAACGCTGAGTACCATTTTCGCTATGACCGTTTTTTACCAGATCCTTACTTTCGCATTTGGAACATAAAATCTGTTTGTATTAGTTCATTTTTTTTTCGTAAATACATTAAATTAACGGGTAAAGCCCATTACCTAAATTTTAAATGTAATGATTGTTGCCTGGTTAATTTCCGGGACTAACTGAATCTTTGTAAGAAACTTTGTAGTGGACATTTGGAAAATTTAGCGATACATGTAACACATTGTATCGATTTTTTTGTGCCCACGCTCCTACCTATAAAAATATTAGCCACAAATTTGGGGCAGAATTTATCAACCTTACTCTTGCTATTATTCAATGCTGCTCAATTCATCCATCATGGCAAAACTCCTTTCTTTTTTATCCTTTCTTTTGATGACCTCCCTTCTGTTAGGGCAAGGTTCTCTTATCCCATTGCGCAACCCAGCGTATCATATCGTCGATCGTCTTGAGGTATTAAGCGGTCGCCCCTCCCCTATCCATTTAGCGTTGCAAGGATACCAAAGAGGTAGTGTTGCCCAATATGCCCTACAGTTGGACACCTCTTCTTTTGTACAATCCAAACTTACTCAAAGTGATTTGGCATTTATTTTTAAAGACAACAACGAATGGCTTTTTTTGGGAGAAGATGAAAATCGATCCAATATAGAGCGGAGCCTTGAAAGCCCGCACTATTATAAAACCCAAAAGCCCATTTGGAAAGCCCTTTATAAAACCCCTGCGAATTTTTTGGAACTCAACAAACCTTCCATTCACGTTCGGTTAAACCCCATGCTCAACAGTGGTTTAGGTTACACCCAAGAAGAAGATGAACCTTTATTTTTAAATCAAAGGGGCCTTGAATTCCGAGGACGCATTGATGATAAAGTTTATATTTATTCCAACATAATTGAGTCCCAGGCCCGCTTTCCCAATTATGTTAATGAATATGTAGAACGTAATGATGCCTTACCCGGGAATGGTCTTATAAAAGAATATGAAAATCCAGGCCTTGGTATAACTAATGGCTATGATTTTCTCAATGCCCAAGGGTACTTTGGAATTAACATTACTCGTCATATCGGTTTGCAATTTGGGCATGGCAGGCACTTTTTGGGTCATGGTATGCGTTCCATTTTTCTCTCCGATTTTGCCAATAACTACTTTTACTTAAAGCTGAATACCCGAGTTTGGAAGTTCCACCTACAAAATATTTTTGCAGAATTAACCGGGGAAGGGAGGGATCAAATTGCTACTACAGATTTAAAAACCAAAAAATACATTGCCGCGCATTATTTAAGCTTCAAGGTTTCGCCGGCCTTTAGCTTTGGGTTCTATGAATCGGTGGTTTTCTCCAGAAATAATCAATTTGAACTTCAGTACTTAAACCCCGTCATTTTTTATCGGTCTGTTGAAGGTGCCATTGGCAGCCCAGATAATGTAAACATTGGATTAAGCGCCAAATTAAATTTATTCAAAACAGCACAATTGTACTCCCATTTCATCATAGACGAGTTTGTATACAACGAACTCATCATCGAAAGACGCGGATGGTGGGGCAATAAATATGGCTTTCAAGCGGGCATAAAATACTTCGATGCCCTCGGTGTAGATCATTTGGATTTGCAATTGGAAGCCAACATCATTCGACCTTATACTTATACGCATAGAGATAGTGCAGCAAGCTATACTCATGATGGTCAAGCGTTAGCCCATCCATTGGGGGCCAACTTTAGAGAGGTTATCGCTTCGCTTCGGTACCAACCCCACCCCAAATGGTTGATCAATGGCCGTTTAATGTATGCAGAAGTTGGAGAAGACGACACGAACCAAAACTGGGGGAATAATATTCTCCTTTCTTACAACACCAGAGTGAATGATTATGGGAACGATATTGCACAAGGAGTGGAAGCAACGATTCAACTGGCAAGACTGGAGGTCTCCTATCAACTCTTTCACAATGCTTTTTTAAGTATCGAGGGGCTTTATCGAAAAAAAGACAGCCAAGATGATGCACGCGATCTGGAAACCTTATTCGTGCGAGGAACCTTTAGGCTCAACTTTCCCTATCAACCATTAGACTTTTAAGTAATTCACGGAGACGGTCTAAAATAATCTCTAATGCAGCTTAATTTTGCAACTTACTTGGAATATTTAGGTGCCCCCCCGGTGAGAGCCGTATCGGATGTGTATACGATTGAGCAATTCATAGATATCAGTTTATTTGTTATTCGTTTTAACTATTCTAACACTCGATCTCTTGAACTTGCCAATAGCATACAAAAGGAAGGAAAACTGCAGAACATAGCTACCGTATTCAATGAGGTGAAATCTATAGGGGATATGGGCGTGTATATGGGTATGGGTACTATGAAGAGGATAAGAAGAAGTTTAGTTTATTTAAAAAGCGTGATAAGAATTAATTTTTTTACTGTAAACATTTCGTTTCCCGTTAACCCTTCACCGTTTATCGTTATAAAAGATGTCCTACTTTTTTTATTTCTATAGAATTTACAACAAATACCTTTCCAATAAGGTATGGTTACTATTGTTGCTTACCGTTTTGGTCGCTTTTGCGGATGGTTTAGGCATCTCTTTGCTTTTACCTTTATTACAAAGCCTTGAGGTCAGCCAGGATACTCAAGCCGATAATTTTCTGTTTCAAATTACGGATTTTTTAGGCATTACAGGTTCTTTGACGGGTATCTTAGCCCTTATGTTCAGTATTTTTCTCTTCAAAGCCCTTCTTAAATTTGGAACAGGTTACTATCAAAGTAGCCTGTATAAAGAGTTGTACCGATACCTGAAAATCAATTTTTACAGCGCTATTTTAAAAGTAGATTATCAATATTTTACAAAGCGCAATGCAGGGTATTTTATCACTGTAATGCAACAACATACGAATAGGCTCATCAGGTCATTCAATCTTTATATTTTATTAGTAACGGCTATGATTATGGCCGCGTCCTATCTGATAATCGCTGCTTTAATCTCCTGGCAGGTTTCTTTAATGGCTGTCGTTTTAGGTGCTGTCATATTGGGTCTATTGACTTTTGTGAATCGCTATGTTCGAAAGCTTTCCCAGAAAATATCCCAGGAAGAAACCCATATGAGCCATATCGCTATTCAGGCCTTGCATGCTTTTAAGTATATCATCTCCACTGCCTCTTATCGCCCCATTCAAAAACAATATGAAAATAGTATTTACAAGCTCACGGGCTTGCAATTTAATAATCAACTAGCTGGTGCTCTTACCAACTCCTTGCAAGAGCTGTTTGCCGTTAGCTTGTTGATCGCCATGATCATAATTGAAGTAGTGGTATTGGGGTACCCTATAAGCGCCGTATTTGTAGTATTGCTATTGTTCTACCGAGGCGTGAATCAGATGATTAGTATTCAAAAAAACTGGCAAAGTGTTATAGCAAACCACGGTTTTGTGGAATCGGTAGATAAGGAGTTAGAGCTCATGAAAAAATATAAGGCTCCCAATGGTGAAAAAACGTTTGATAATCTCAATACTGGAACAGCTCTACAATTGGAAAAAGTTTTTTTTTATTATAAAGATGCAGAGGAAGCCACAATTCACGATATATCTCTAAAGGTTTTTCAAAATACTACTGTGGCTTTTGTAGGACCCTCAGGCGCCGGAAAAACAACACTGGTAGATTTGATAACCGGTTTACTTGTTCCTCAATCTGGAACTATTCTCATCGAAGAGACGCCCCTCAAGGATCTCATGCAGGATTCCTGGCGCGAGCACATTGGCTATGTCTCCCAAGATTTGACCATTTTCGACGATACCATCGCTCAAAACATCACCCTTTTTGATCAAGATGCAGACTTTGAGAACATCGAAAATGCTGCACAAATGGCCTGTGCTCACGAATTTATCCAGGAACTCCCGGATGGCTATCAAACCCGCATCGGAGAAAAGGGCGTTCGACTTTCTGGTGGACAAAAACAGCGTTTATTTATTGCCCGGGAATTGTACAAAAACCCCAAACTCTTGATTCTTGATGAAGCGACTAGTGCCTTGGATTCAAAATCGGAACGCTACATTCAGCAAAGCATCGATAACCTAAAAGGTAAAATGACCGTAATTATTATTGCTCATAGGTTAGCTACCATCAAAAACGTAGATAAAATTTATGTTTTGGATAAGGGAGCTTTAATTGAGGAGGGGTCTTTTGAAGAATTGATGAACGGAAACAACCAAAGTCAATTTGCAAAAATGGTGGAATTACAAGCACTCTAGAATAAGAGGATAATTTAGCAATGTTTTTCAATCAAGCATCAGTCGCATAATAAAATCTCATGGACTTAAGAATCCCGTTAATAAATATCAATATTTCCATAAGCCGAAAAAAAAGTTTTTCCTCCAAAATCTATAATAAAAACTACAACAAAGTCTTTGTAATCGGATTCAACAAAACCGGAACAACCACTTTAAAGAAGACCCTCTCCTCTTTTGGCCTTAAAGTGGGTAATCAAGTTGCAGCCGAAGTGCTAACCGAAGATTGGAGTAAATACAAAAAAGCAGATAGAATAATTAGATATTGTCATACAGCAGATGCTTTTCAGGACCTTCCTTTTTCAAAACCAAAATTGTACGAAGACCTAGACCAAGCTTTTCCCAATTCCCGATTTATTTTAACCATAAGAGATACTCCAGAACAATGGTTCCAATCCTTGGTGAACTATTATACTAAAAAGTTTTCAACCACTAATCTACCCCCTACCGAAAAAGATTTAGCCAATGCCACTTATCGATACAAAGGATTTTTGCTGGATATTTTTTTTCCTTTTACAATTACCCAGAAACTTCTTTATACTCACCAACTGAATACAAGGAAATGTATAAACAACATCAGTAGTGTCCGGTTATAATTAGAACATTTTCAATTGGTTAGGAATAGGGGGGTCAGGGTTTTTGGATTCTAAATTCATAAATAATTGATTTACAGGTGTTTTATCAAGTGCCGAGACACTCAAGGTTTGTAATATTTCATTCAAAGAATGTTTAATTTGCAATCGAAATTTCAATATTGCCACCAGCACAAAGGTGCACACGGCAATCCAAATTTGGGTTTTGACAGCGTTGGAACTTTCTCCCCAGAACTTTTTTATGCGTAAGTGTTGCTTGATCCATTTGAAAAAGATCTCTACTTTCCATCGATTGATGTATAAGATGACGATTTGTAGAGCTTCTGCTTCCCAATTATTGGTCAGATACACATACGTTTTATCATGTTGTTTGTCGTAATACTTGATTCGGCGAAGTCGTTGCGGATAATCTTTGATGGCATAAAAGTTTTTGAGTCGAATGGTTTGATCACATATCAAACCGGTAGATTTATCTACTTTAGCTGAATAAATTCGCTCAAATGCCAGGTTATCTTTGGCACGTATGACAAAATAGGCACCAGCCTGGTGGATTTTGTACAAACGCTGCCAGTCAACATACCCTCGGTCCATGACGTAAAAAGCATTTGCTTCAAATTCAAGTATATCAAGTACATTGACATCATGAACGCTTCCTTGTGTTATATGGATAAAACAGGGGATCTCACACTTCACATCCAGCAAGGTGTGAAGCTTTATGGCTGCTTTATGCCTACGGAATTTTGCCCACCAGAAAACATTCAGGCACAGTTCAATAGTCGTAGAGTCTAAAGCATAAACGACATTGTACAAATCGATGGTCATTTCCTGGTCGCTTTGGCATAATGAACGAGCTTGCATGATCAGTTTTTGGGCAAATTCAGCATAAATACGCCAATCGCGTTTTTCCATTGGCATCAGCCAGGGTAGATTTTTTGACGCCCTTTGTTATGCCAAGATGATACAACTTATGCTCATGTGCTTGCAGGCAAATAACGATTTCTCGCAAACTTTCACGATTCGTTAATTGACCAAAGCTCATGCAAAGAAATTGGTGCCAACATGTGAAATTCCGAACGCGGTAATTACCGCCATATTTGTCAACGTAACTGTTAAACTCTTTGAAATTGATTAAGCTTATCAGTTGGGCAAAAACATATTTACCTTGATTCATTAGCTACCCTCTTTTGGGAGCTAAGTTGAGAGAACCTTCGGGCAATTCAAATCGTTTCCGAAGAAAACCTCTGTAAATGACTGAATATTAATATAGTTATAAACGTTTTTATTTCTTTAACCGGACACTACTGAAACAACATATCAATGAAATAGAAACTTATTTCAAAAACAGGCCTAAAGACCTCCTTAAAATAAATGTAAGCCGCAAAGATGATTTTAAAAGACTTTGTGACTTTTTAAATGTAGAAACCAACTTACTTGATTTCCCCTGGTAAAATAAAACACAAAAATGATTCCCGTAACCAAACCATTTCTACCGCCAAAAGAAAAATTCGATGGCTACATCAATGCTGTGTGGCAGCGCAATTGGCTGACTAACAATGGTCCATTGGT
This sequence comes from uncultured Saprospiraceae bacterium, assembly GCA_964537285.1. Classification (GTDB taxonomy): domain Bacteria; phylum Bacteroidota; class Bacteroidia; order Chitinophagales; family Saprospiraceae; genus CAZHZT01. The sequence continues at coordinate 21,174 of CAZHZT010000095.1, forward strand.
AAATGAATTGGAACTGAAGTTAAAAGAATATTTAAATTTAGATCATTTATTATATCTTTCCAATGGCACCATTGCCCTCCAAATAGCTATTAAAGCTTTGGAGCTAAAAGGTGAAATCATCACTACCCCATTTTCTTATATTGCTACTACAAGTAGTATTGTTTGGGAAGGATGCATCCCTGTTTTTGTTGATATCCATCCTGATACCTTTAATATAGATCCAACAAAAATTGAGCAGGCCATAAACGAAAACACTTCAGCTATTTTAGCAACGCACGTTTACGGAAACCCTTGTGATATTGAAGCAATCGATGAAATCGCTCAAAAACACAACCTGAAAGTCATTTATGATGCTGCCCATTGTTTCGGAACAACTTACAAAGGAAAATCCGTATTTGAGTTTGGAGATATCAGCACGGTAAGCTTTCATGCTACCAAGCTTTTTCACACCATTGAAGGTGGAGCAATAATCACCAAAGAACCTGAATTGTTAAAACGCATGGCTTATATGCGTAATTTCGGGCATGATGGGCCTGTCAATTATAATGGTGTCGGGATAAACGGGAAAAACTCTGAGTTTCATGCTGCTATGGGCTTGTGTAACCTAGAATACGCTGACCAAATAATTGAAAAACGAAAATCAGATCATGAAAGATACAATTATTGGCTTGATAAATTGAATCTTAAAAAACCAATGATCGCCAAGGAAACAAATTTTAATGGTGCTTATTATCCTATTGTATTTGAGAGCAAAAAACAATGCGAAAAAGTATTGGAAAGCTTGAAAAGGCGAGAAATTTTCCCCAGACGCTATTTTTACCCTATACTATCTAACGTCAGCTATGTGCAAAATAAAGAATTAACGATAGCAAAGGAAATATCAGAAAGCGTTTTGTGCTTACCGTTGTTTTTTCAGATTTCTGCAGAGGAAATAGACATGATTTGTAGAGTCATTCTGAGAACAATAAAGTACTAGTGCTTTAAATTATAAATAGTTCTATAATTTTCCGTTCTTTGACATAAAA
>CAZHZT010000096.1:0-12410 GCA_964537285.1 uncultured Saprospiraceae bacterium
ACCTATTTGCTTCTCAACGATTTGCCAACTACTGGTGGGAAACGGGTACGCCTACATTTTTAATAAAAAAGCTAAGAAATGAATTTCATTTCAATTTAAACCAATTGGTAGCAGGCCAGATCATGTTTGAAAGCTTTACCATAGATGACCTTAACTGGTTGGCACTGCTTTTTCAAACCGGTTACCTTACCATTCATGCCTACGATCCCGCAAGTGGACTATACACGCTGGATTATCCCAATCGGGAAGTAAAAGATACGATGCAGCAGCACTTACTAGCAGCCTTTCGGGAAACGACCAAAACGGATAGCTTGCCCTTGTTGATCCAAATTAAGGACGCACTGGAAAAAGGCGAAATAGAGCGTTTAATTGAACTGATCAACACCCTCTTTTCAACTATTCCTTATCAGATTTTCCAACAAAAACAGGAGGCTTTCTTTCATGCCGTACTGCATTTGAGTTTTTCCGGTATCGGGTTACTGGTAGAATCGGAAGTGAGCACGGCCAAAGGCCGGGTGGATACGGTGGTTCATACCGGCGAACGCATCTACGTAATGGAATTCAAGCTGGATGACTCCGCCGATGCGGCGCTTAAGCAGATTAAGGAGAAGGGCTATGGAAGCCCTTTTCTCAATCAGGGAAAGGAAGTGATTGCTGTAGGCATTAATTTCAGCGCTGAGCAGAAAGCAGTGGCCGAATGGCAGGCGGTTGCTTATGGGGCTTTGTTGGATGCCTGAGGCGGGAGTGATTTTTTAAGATATTCAGAAGGTGACTTGCCATACTTTTGTTTAAAAGCTTGGGAAAAATGGCTTGGGCGTTTAAGGCCAACAGCATAGCAGACTTCAGCAATAGTTCTATAATGATTATTTATTAAGTGTGTTCTTGCTCTTTCGAGCCTGAGCGACATAAGGTACTCGGAAGGCGTCATTCCTGTTGAAGCCTTTAAGTGGTTGCGGAGCGTATTTTCAGACACTAACAAAGCATCGGCTATATCTGCTATCTTCAGGTTTTTTTTGTGAAGTTTTTTCTGGAATGCTGATTCCAATTCTATCATCCAGCGTTGTTCAGCACTTTCAATATTAACATCCTCCTCTGTCTTGCTGTTGGCGTCAATATCGTTCGCCATTTGGTTTTCGATAATGTAGTCTTTTCTTTTTTGCTGATTTTCGAGCAAGCTATTGACCTGTGCAAGCACCTCTTCCTTTTTAAAAGGCTTGATTAGGTAGCTGTCGACCCCTAATCTGAAAGCTTCAATACGATGGAAATCTTCTGCTAATGCGGTTAAGAAAAGGACGGGAAGGTGACGGCACTTTTGGTCTGCCCGAATGTTCTTTAACAGGGAGTATCCGTCCATTATGGGCATTTTGATGTCCGAGATCACCAGCTCAATAGTTTCATGTTTTTCCTTTAGAAGATCAAGAGCCTGCCGTCCGTTATGTGCTTTATGAATATGGTATTTATCGGCCAAAATATGCTCTAATAGCAGTAATATGCCTTGGTTGTCTTCTACCAAAAGGATATGATTTGCTTCTTGATCAGCTATGCTTTCTTTGCTGTATAAATGAGTGTTTTCTGAGAGGTCAGGAGGGGTAGCGGCTGCTGTTTTGACGCTTTGGAAGGTATCTGTTTGGGGTATCCTGGGAAATTCAAAATAGAATTGGCTTCCATGCCCTGGCTTACTTTCAACCCATAGGTTGCCCTCCATTGTTTGGGCATATTCTTTACTAAGGGACAGGCCGATTCCAAACCCAGGCGTTTCATTTTCCGTTTCGGTTGATTTGCCTTGATAATACCTCCTAAAAATATGCTCAAGCTCATTTTCCGGGATGCCTGGGCCGCTATCTTTGACCATGATCACTACTGTTTTTTCATTTTGTTTGTAGCAAAGTTTAATCATTCCATGCTCAGGCGTGAATTTAATGGCATTACTGATTAAATTTTGTAGGATGTGCTCCGCCTTATTTCGGTCAAATAACAGGATTTCAGAGGATTGTAGATCTTTAGGGCAAAACTGATAATTGATATTTTTTTTCTGAGCCACTGAGGTGAAATTATGGTAAACGGCCAAAAGGAAAGCCCGCAGGTCAGTCGCCTCATTATTAGCGGAGAGCGTCCCAAGGTCGGCTTTTGTTAAGGATAGTATTTCGTTGGTTAAGCTCAGGAGTTTTTCTGCGTTTTGGTTGATGAACTTAAGTTTAGGTTGATATTCTTCGTATTGCTTTAAATTCGGATCATTGATGAGATCACTGACATTTCCTATCACCAAAGTCAGCGGCGTGCGTAGTTCGTGGTTGATGTTTGTGAAAAACCGGGTTTTAGCTCGATCAAGCTCTTTCAGCTCTTCGGCTTGGCGGGCCAATTTCTTGGTTTTTTCACTAAGGCTTTTTGTTCGCATTTTAACTTCAAGCTCCAGTTGTTCATTTCTTATTCGAAGATATCTATAATAAATACGAACGATTAATGCGATAGAAGAAAAAACCAACAGGAGTAGGATCAGCAAAAACCACTACTTAAGATAGAAAGGCCGCGGAACATTAAGCGTGATTTGACTGACAGGGGAACAAACCTCGGGTTTTCCCAGTAGCTGTACTTTTAATTCCAGCGCATGAGTTCCATAGGGAAGCCGGTAGATGGGTAAACTACTTGAGGGTAAGAGCTGCCAGGATTCAGACAAAGATGGTACACGCCAATAATACTCCAACTGATGTTTTCTATAATAAGGAGAAGACAATTTCAGTTCCAGTTTGTAAGCGGCAGGCGGAATGGTAATAACAGGTGCCGCTAATTGAGCTCTGGTTAAAGGTTCCTTTTTTCCGCTTTTCTTCCATTCAATATAGCCTTCTAAAAGGCTTACTTCTTGAAGAGAAGGATTGTAGCTGAAAGCGTTTTTGACACTGTCAGGATGAAATGATACCAAACCATCAATAGACCCAAAGTACAAATTCCCATCGGCATCCTGATAGTGCGAAAGAAAATTAAATTCACTGGAAGGAAGCCCGTCTTTTTTGAAATAGGACGTTACTTTTTCCGTTTTGGGAAAGAAGGAGATAAGCCCATTATCGCTGGAGATCCAAAGTATTCCTTGCTTGTCTGCATAAACGGAATGCAGAATATTAAAAGGAAGGCCATCCTGTATAGAATATTGTTTAATGTTATCGGAAAAGGGTTCCCACTTGATCAGGCCTACATTCGTGGCCAGCCAGAAGATACCCTCCTGATCTTCATATACATGAAAAATTTTCACCTGGTGCTTATCGGAGCCCGACAAGGGAAAGATGGCCTTGCTGGGATGATGCCACATGCCATATTCCGTACCCGCCCATAAGGTTTCACCTTGCCGATGAAAACAATACACTATAGTGTCCGGTAAGGCAAATGGCTGAAGGCTTTGTGTAGTTTCCTTTAAGCTGAAAATGCCAAGTTTAGTTGCTGCCAGATCAGGGCCTTTGGGTATAGAAATAAAGTCATAAGCTTCACAAACTTTATATTGATGCTCAAAAGGAAGGTAATAGTCTTTTGTAGTTTGATCTTTAAGATCGTATGCGGAGACTCCATGTTCGCGGAATCCTATCCATATCTTATCATCAAATGTGGCCATCCCCATACCATATTGCACGCCTTTGAATTCAATGGGCAAGGTGTTTCTACCATTTAAAAAGAAATTGCCACTGTAGGTGGTTATAAAAATGGAATCCTTGCTAAGCGCTGCCACTCCGCGGCAGCTGATGCCCTTATCCATCAAATAGTGATTAAATGCATTTTTATGAAGGCTTATGTGAAGAAGCCCTCCTGCTGCGGGAAGCCAGAAATCTCCATTTTTGTCCACGATTATGCAAGAGGCAAGAGAAGGCGAGATTCCCGTGCTTTGGAGGAGTAATTCACATAAGTCATCTATGATTTTTTCTTCTTTGTAAAAGACCTGGAGTGATGCATAGTTTGCAGTATGCGACAGGGCGTACCCATCCTTATTCGGAACAGCATTAAAGGGAATCCTTCTTAAAAAATTACCCCAACCTTCCATTTGGGCTTCATGGTATGGGATTAGATCGCCAGACTCAGGCTGTACCTTAAATAGGCTTGCAGGAGAACCAGATTCTTCTTCGGGCTCAGTAGCTTGATACCATGATTGTTTTTTATCGTCTAACGAATAGTATCGCTGATACGGCTTATATCCGTACTGAGCTATGATATGCCCGGTAGAATCCAGGTACATTAAATTTTTCCCCGTAAAATACGTGACATAAACTCCTTCAATAGACCAAAAACCAGGCCCCTCAGAGGGAAGAAGCATTCGCTTGTTATTCCGGTCCTTATTTTGGTTGGAAAGCACTTTCCTAAAAACGCCATCGTATTTCCACAGGTCATTTTCAGCCGTTTGCAGGTATATGTCCTGATTTACTCTATACAAATAAGTGATCTGCCCATCGGGGGGCAAATCGGCATCAGAGAGGTCAAAAAGCTCGTGGAATGAATAATATTTCTCCTGGACAGGGTCGAAAATATGTATTCGCCCCTCAAACTGGTGGCACGCGTCGCTTACCAACCATATTCGGCCACTGCGATCTTCAGCCATATATTGCGGGGTGGATGGTAGCAAAGAAAACGGATAGATACGCGAGTTTTTGCCATCAAATCTGCATAGCCCATGCTTGGAAACAAACCAGACCTCCTTATTGTCGGCCATTATAAAATCAATGATATTCCAGGCGGGCAATCCATCTTCGATGGTCCAATAATTAACCTCCAACACATGCTCGCTGTCTACACGCAAGCTGTAACTACTTTGTCCGAAAGTAGCGAAAAAAGAACTGAATATTATACAAAGGCAAAAAAAGATATTTAAAAAGTGCCTATACATCATGTTAATTTATTTGCAATTCCAAAGTTAAATATAGCAATAAACTACCTGATATGTTCTCTGATAAAGTCTTTTGAAGCCAAAAAGATATTGGCTTGTAGTCTGACGACATGTTTTTGTGAGATAAGAACATCGTGTTTTTTTTCGACATACTTTTGTAGAATAAAGACATTGGGTGTCTTTTAATTTGTGTCTAAATAAAATTTCATTTTCAGGAAAACTGAAATATCTAAGTATTTCGCAGATTAACTTAGGTTAGATAATTATGAAATGATCTGCAAATTTTATTCACAGAATACTAACGTTACGCACAATGAAAGATACGACAAGTTTACTCAATGCAGGCTCTCTATTTATTCTCCTTCCTTTTTTAGGAGTCAATAATCAATTGCTCCGGGTCTTGAACGACTCCTCCGGACTCATTCGCCGCCCAACAATATTTGTTTTCTCTGTTATTTTAAATGAAAATGAAATTTTTCATTTAAAAAAATAGAGAAAACCATATTTAGAGCTGTCGAAAAACGACTGAAAGGAGTTTTAAGACAGCTCCTTCTATAACACTGCTCTATCCTGAACCAAGGCGGTGTAAGGACACCAAACAGCTATTGAATAATAACAAATAAACGAACTCATTTTTAAATAAACGATCTTAGGCATTCACAATAACAATCCTATGAAAAACTTTGACAAAATCAACATCCAGGACCACCATTCCAAACCTGCAAGCCCGCGAAGCAAGGTAAGGCTTCGGCTATCTATTTTCGCGAGCCGGGCATGCTTCCGAAAGCTGCTCCTGGGGAGCCTCTTCCTGCTGCTCAATATCCTGTGCATTCAAGCACAGGAAGTCCCCGCCTTTGTGGAGTGGAGCACTTACTTAGGTGGGTCAGGTTCTGAGGGAATTATTGGGACCGAGGCCGGGTCAAGTCAACAGCTGAGAACTGAAAATGGACAGTCGTATGTGCTTGTAATGACAACTAGTAGTAATTTCCCGGTGACACCCGGTGGGGCGCAATCGACTCTTGGAGGTAGTAGTGACGCTACCTTAACCAAATTCGATGCCTCCGGTAATATCGTGTATTCCACTTATCTTGGAGGGAGCGGTTCAGATGAACCTATTGGAATGGAAGTAGAAAACGGGGAGGTGTACGTTTTGACCGAAACCACCTCAGCCAATTTCCCGGTAACGCCCGGTGCGGCGCAATCGACTATTGGAGGTAGTAGTGACGCTACCTTAACCAAATTTGATGCCTCGGGTAATATCGTGTATTCCACTTATCTCGGAGGGAGCGGCTCAGAGGAACCAAGAGATATTGCTGTTGAAAACGGTGAGGTGTACGTTTTAACCGAAAACACCTTCTCACTTGATTTTCCGGTAACGCCCGGTGCGGCGCAATCCACCTATGGAGGAGGTTTCCGTGACGCGACTGTCACCAAATTTGACGCCTCGGGCAATATCGTGTATTCCACTTTTCTCGGAGGGAGCGATACTGAGAGACCTCGAGGAATAGAAGTTGAAAACGGTGAGGTGTACGTTGTGAACGAAACCTCCTCAACCAATTACCCGGTAACGCCCGGTGCGGCGCAATCTACTATTGGAGGTGAGAGTGACTTAGCCTTTACCAAATTTGACGCTTCGGGCAATATCGTCTATTCCACTTTTCTCGGAGGGAGCAGCACCGAATCCGAATCCCCATCAGGCAGTGGCCATATAGGTTTTGTCGTTGAAAATGGGGAAGTGTACGTTGTTGGATCAACCCGATCAACCAATTTCCCGGTAACGCCCGGTGCGGCGCAATCGACTTACGGAGGTGGTAATAGAGACATGAGCTTCACCAAATTTGATGCCTCGGGCAATATTGTCTATTCCACTTATCTCGGAGGGAACAGCACAGATGACATGTTTGAACTTGCCGTTGAAAATGGAAGGGTCTATATTACTGGATCAACCCGATCAACCGATTTTCTGGTATCATCTGGTGCGGCGCAATCCTCGCTTGGAGGCGGCGGTGTGGATTATACCTTAACAACATTTGATGCCTCGGGCAATATTGCCTATTCCACTTATCTCGGAGGAGGAGGCGACCTTGAATTTCTTGCTGCAAACCTTGTTGTTGAAAACGGGGAGGTGTACATGAGTTCAGTAACGAACTCAACTGATTTCCCGGTAACGCCTGGTGCGGTGCAATCAACCAGTGCAGGGCAGAATGACGTAGCCTTCACCAAATTCGATGCCTTGGGCAATATTGTCTATTCCACTTATCTGGGGGGGAGCGATAGTGATTATAGTTATGTTAACCCTACTCTTGAAAATGGGGCGGTCTATATATTGGGATATGTTCGTGATGGATTTGATGACGATTTTCCGGTTACAGCCGGTGCGGTGCAGTCGGCCTACGGCGGAGATCTCTCCGATCTTACCTTTACGAAATTCCAGCTCTGCCCGCCCTCTATGGTTAGTAATAATACCGTAAGCCCGGCCACTCAGGAAGTTTGTCAGACGGGCCTCCCGGATATCCTGGATGGCACGCCGGTTATCCTGGAGTCAGATAACATTCCCCAATTGTTCAGAAACGGCACCCCCGAAGATCAACCTGCCCAAAGCTTCTCGAGCTACCAATGGCAGGAAGCCACTTCCCCCACCGGCCCCTGGAGCGATATCCAGGGGGCCACCCTGGAGGACTATCTGCCCAGCATCGGCTCGCAGGATATGTATTACCGGCGCCTGGTATTGCCGCCCGCATGCTGTCCGCAAACGGCTCCGTTAGACACTTCTAATGTGGTAGAGATCACCGTTAACTCCAACGTGGCGCCCACTGTGGATGGCGGAGAGCCGGTCTATGTTTGCGGCCCCGGCATTCCGGTACTCATCGGGGGCAGCCCCACGGCTACGCCCGGTACGAATCCGATGCTGACTTACCAATGGGATTTTCCCGGCCTGTTAGATAATCCGGCCCTGGCTAATCCAACGGCTACGGTCACGGAAAGTACGATATTCGAGGTGATCGTAACCGATGGCCTGGGCTGCCGTCAGGCCAGCCAATCTACCGTCATTATTGCTCCGGCCGATGCCGGGCCGGATGTAACTGCCTGCGAAGGAGTGGGGGTGCAGATCGGCACGGCGGGCATTGCAGGCGCTGATCAGATCAGCTATAGCTGGTCGCCGGCCACGGGTTTGAGCTGTACGGATTGCCCGCAGCCGATTGCGACCACCAATACCCCAACGACTTATACCGTGACGGTGAGCATTGATCTTCCCGGAGGCGGAACATGTACAAGTACCGACGATGTGCTGGTGATGCCTGTGTTCGAGCCGGCCGCCAATTTTGCGGGGCCCGACCAAACGCTGTGTAGCGACCAGACGGCGACTATCGGCGTAGGGAACGATCCCAACTATACCTACGCCTGGACGCCGGGGCTCGGCCTGGATGTCTTTGACCAGGGTACGGCAACTTTTTTAGCAACGGCCCCGGATTTACCTAGTCCAGATCCCATTACCTATACCCTGACGGCCGTGCGGGATGGCTGCGTGTTTGAAGACCAGGTCACCCTTACCGTCATTGAAGCCCGTGCAGGAGAAGACGGTTGCGGCCCGCGCATCATCGGCTTGCCGGATCGCACCCCCAATATAAATGAAACCTACACCTGGACGCATATTTCGGGCCCCAATGAACTGACCGGGCCTACCAATACGCCCCAAACCACGGTGGGCAGTTCTTCGCCCAATACCAGTGTGTACCAGCTGGAAGTGTGCTTTAACGGCGTCTGCTGTACCGATCAGGTGGTGGTACCTCCTTGCGGTTGTAATATCAACATTGTAACGGGAAATGGCGACTGCCCGGCCTATCAGGCCGGTGAACCGCTGCGGCTGATAGCAGGTGCCGCAGGCTATGGTGCCGCCTCGAACGAATTCATCTATACCTGGACGCCCACTGTTGGCCTGAACACTTACACCGGCCCAATTGTGGAGTTGACGGACAATGTAACGCGCACCTATACTGTGACCGTGACCAGCCCTTATGACCCCAATTTTATGTGTACGGAGTCTATTTTAGTCAATGCCTCCAACTTTACGGAACCGATTTTTGAAGCCCAGGATGGCGAATTCTGCCAGGGCCAAACCGTCAATATCGGGCAGCCTAATAATTCAGGCTATAGTTATGCCTGGGGGGGACCCGGCGGCTTTACCTCTGCGGTGTCTGATCCGGTAGTGGGTACGGCGGGGACTTATTCCGTTACCGTAACGGATGTAGTGACGGGCTGCTTTACCACTGATGAAGCGATCGTGACAGACGCTACGCCTATAGCCAACGCGGGGCCTGACTGGTTGGTGTGCGATCAGGGCAATATCCAGTTGGGTACGCCTGACCCGAGTGGAGGGCAGTGGACTTACCTGTGGAATCCTATAATCACCTGGATCAATGGAACGGATGAGACTTCGCCCCAGCCGGAGTTTATTGCTACAACGGATCTTACTTTTTCGGTAACGGTTACCGACCCGGCATCGGGCTGTACCGCTACGGATGAAGCGATGGTAGATGTAGAACCCAATCCGGACCTGGTGGATGCGCCCGACCAATCGATCTGTCTGGGCGGAAGTGTACAGATCGGCCCGGCGCCTCAGTCGGGGGTGCAGTATTCCTGGTCGCCCACGACGGGCCTGAGCTGTACAGACTGTGCCCAGCCTGTAGCCTCGCCCTCCGCTACCACAGCTTATACGCTGACGGCCACTTTCCCGGGCTGTACGGCCGATGCGACCGACGGTGTCACCGTTACGGTCAATGAAGTGGTGGTGGATCTGGGCGCCGATATTACCTACTGCCCGTCAGATGGGGGGATAAATATCGGGGATAATGCCCCCGCAGGACTGGCCAGTTATGAATGGCTCCCCAACATATACCTCGATGACAATACGATACAAAATCCTGTTTCTACCACTCCGGTGCCCATCACCTATACACTTACTGCTACGGATGCCAATGGCTGTACAGGCACGGATGACGGCATCATGGTGTCGCCGATCAATCCTTCCCCCGATGCGGGAATAAATGCGACGATCTGCCTGGGCGAAAGCATCCAGTTGGGCAATGCCGGGAATACGGGTAGCCTGAGTTGGAGCCCGACTACCGGCCTGGATAATCCTACCAGCGCCACACCGATATTTACGCCAACGGCTGCGGGGAGTTTTACCTTTACCCTCACCCAAACGATCAGCGGTTGTAGCAATACCGATGAGGTAACCATCACCGTAAATGATTTTGCGTTCAACGTCTCTGATCAGGTTGCCATAGCCTGTGGCGGCGGCTGTGTAACGATAGGCCCGGCAGCACAGCCGGGCGTCATTTACAGCTGGTCTCCCGCGACCGGTTTGAGTGATCCCAACAGTGCGCAAACAGCCGCTTGTGTTACGGAAAATACCCAATATACACTCACCGCCTATAACCCGGCGACCGGCTGTAGCCGATCGGCCACAGTGAATGTGCAGGTAGAGGGGGGTGCGGCCCCGATGGTTACGCTCGATCCAATAGAAATATGCGTAGGGAGCAACGGGCAATTTAACCCTATGGTTACCCCTATGGGCGCCTATAACTATGCCTGGTCACCAACCAATGGGCTGGATAATCCCTTCATTGCCGATCCGATGGTATTTGGCGCCAGTGAAGGCACACAGAGCTATCAACTCACGGTAACCGACCCTGTTACCAATTGTGCGACCATCGTGACGGGGCTTGCCAATGTAGATAATGCAGATGATGTGAGCATTATGCTTGGGGCGCCCGATATTGATTGCGATAATGAGGAAGTCAACCTTACGGCAACCGTCATGGGCAGTACCTCCAGTGTGATGTGGCAAAGCAGCGGCGACGGCTCCTTCAGCCCGTCGGCCACGGTACTGAACCCCACCTACCAGTTAGGCCCCAATGACCTGATACAAAAGAACTTCACGCTCACCCTGGAAGCCGTGGGCGCCAGGTGCGGTACGATCGTGTCTGAGTCTACGCAGATTGATTATCAGTTGTGTGATCCCTGTGTATATGAAGTTGTCGATCTATGTCCCAATGAAACCATCACCCTGACCGCGGATCCGGGCTATGTAAGTTATCAATGGTATTTGAATGGTAATCCGATAATGGGGGCAACTGCTCAGACTTACATGCCTACCCAAATAGGTGATTATACCTGGGAGGCGGTGGATATTGCCGGATGTGTGATCGATTTGTGCTGTACGGTGGTTGTGATTGAGTGTAGGGAGCCTGCCATCAATCATACTAAAGAACTTACGAGCATTACGCCGGCAGGTAATGGTAGCTACAATGTAGTCTATACCATTACCGTGGAAAATACTGGTGGAGGCACTGGCATCTACGACCTGACAGATACGCCTGGCTTTGATGATGATGTAGTGATCAACAGCGGGGGATACAGCCTGAACGGGGGCGCTGTGGTGGCCTTTGCCAGTCCGATGAGCGGTACGGCGGAGATGCTGGCCACGGGAGCAAGCCTTGCCGCGGGCGCAACGGATACCTATACGGTGACCTTCGAGGTTCGTCTGGATCTGACGGTGGGCAACGGCACGTACGATGCTTGTGACGGCACGACGCCGACGGCTGGTCAGGGGCTGTTCAACGCAGCGACGCTGACGTCTAACAATGAGATGCAGTCGGATGAAGCGTGTGGCGATCTACCGAACCTGATGATCGAGAAGACCTTCGATAGCGCTACGCCGAATGGTGACGGCACCATTGATGTGACCTATACGATTACGGTAAGCAATACGGGCGGCGCTTCGGGCACGTATGACCTGAGTGATACGCCGAACTTTGATGATGATGTAGTGATCAACAGCGGGGGATACAGCCTGAACGGGGTGGCAGTGGTGGCCTTTGCCAGTCCGATGAGCGGTACGGCGGAGACGCTGGCCACGGGAGCAAGCCTTGCCGCGGGCGCAACGGATACCTATACGGTGACCTTCGAGGTTCGTCTGGATCTGACGGTGGGCAACGGCACGTACGATGCTTGTGACGGCACGACGCCGACGGCTGGTCAGGGGCTGTTCAACGCAGCGACGCTGACGTCTAACAATGAGATGCAGTCGGATGAAGCGTGTGGCGATCTACCGAACTTGGAGATCGAGAAGACCTTTGATAGCGCTACGCCGAATGGTGACGGCACCTTTGATGTGACCTATACGATTACGGTAAGCAATACGGGCGGCGCTTCGGGTACGTATGACCTGACGGATACGCCGAACTTTGATAATGATGTAGTGATCAACAGCGGGGGATACAGCCTGAACGGGGGTGCAGTGGTGGCCTTTGCCAGTCCGATGAGCGGTACGGCGGAGACGCTGGCCACGGGAGCAAGCCTTGCCGCGGGCGCAACGGATACCTATACGGTGACCTTCGAGGTTCGTCTGGATCTGACGGTGGGCAACGGCACGTACGATGCTTGTGACGGCACGACGCCGACGGCTGGTCAGGGGCTGTTCAACGCAGCGACGCTGACGTCTAACAATGAGATGCAGTCGGATGAAGCGTGTGGCGATCTACCGAAC
>CAZHZT010000096.1:12510-22191 GCA_964537285.1 uncultured Saprospiraceae bacterium
GCTGACGTCTAACAATGAGATGCAGTCGGATGAAGCGTGTGGCGATCTACCGAACCTGATGATCACGAAGACCTTTGTTTCGGCCACACCAAACGGAGGAGGCAATTATACGGTAAGCTACACGGTAACGGTAACCAATGACGGCGGCGTTGCGGGCACGTATGACCTGACGGATACGCCGGGCTTTGATGACGATGTGGTGATCAACTCTGGTTCCTATAGCGGCCAAAGCACCGGACCGCTGACAGCAGGCGCAAATACGCTGGCTACCGGAGAATCGATTGCAGCAGGTGCTACGCATACCTATACGCTAGAGTTTAATGTAACCCTTGATTTAACGGATGGCAATGGCGATGACAGCTATACGGCTTGTGATGGTACAACACCAGTAGCAGGCGAAGGCTTGTTTAACGCTGCGAGCCTGACATCAAACGGTGTTATGCTTAATGATGAAGCTTGTGGTAGCTTCGAGCTAGTAGCGGTAGGAAACTAAGTGTTCATGGATAATAACGATAACGGGGTTTTTGATGCAGGAACTGACATGCCGATTGAAAATGTAGTTGTTGAACTATATGCAGATGGGGCTAATCCGGGAGTTGATGCGAGCCTGTTTACAACGATGACCAATGCAGATGGTTACTACTATTTTGATAATTTAAATTCAGGAAGTTACTTCGTATATATACCATCATCAAACTTTGGCGCCGGTCAGCCACTGGAAAATAAAGCGTCTTATCCAGGCTCCGATGCTACAGATACCAGTGATGGCGATGATAACGGTATAGATACGCCCGTCAATGGCGGTATAGCTTCCAACATCTTCACGCTTACGCCAAATAGTGAGCCAACAGGAGAAGATCAGACGGATTATCCGGGTATACTAGATGATGATAATGTGAATGGAACTATTGATTTCATCTTCCAAATAGGGGATGTGACAGTAGGGGACTACGTTTGGGTCGATTTAAACGAAAACGGTCTTCAAGATGTAAATGAACCCGGTCTGGATGGCATAGATGTAACTATCTATGATGCTTCAACGGATATGCCGGTCGCATTCGACGATTCTGGTAATGCTTACATGGCAACCCAAACCACTTCCGGCGGGGGGCAGTATTTGTTTGAAGACTTGCCTTCCGGCGATTACTACGTTATTTTTGATTTGGGTACGATTCCTGATGTTTATGGTGTAACGACCTTGAATAGCAATGGCAATATTTCCGATGATCTGGACTCAGATGCTGATCCCAATTCAGGTCAAACGGCCTCAACGGGGAACATACCACCTGGAGAAGCGAATTTGACGCTGGATATGGGGGTTGTTTGTGTAGCTGAGGTAGAAGCAGGTACGCCAGTCAGCGTTTGTCGGAATGCAGAAGTGAACCTGGGGAGCCTGGGAGCTATGTATGCTCCATCAAGCTTGTCAACAGCCAACTGGAGTACAAGCGGTGATGGCGTATTCCTTAATATGGGAGGTGCCTCATTGGGAAGTACCAATGTAAATTTCAACCAGGCAGCCAGTTATCAGCCAGGAGCACAAGATATACTAAATGGACAGGTCACTCTGACCTTGACGCTGGATACGCAATCGAATTGTGGCATTTTAAGGGATACCGTTACCTTAACCATCTTTAAAACAGATTGTGGACAGTTCCCTTGGAATGGGAATTAACTTAAGTTGCGATTAAACGGGGAAAGGTCAACGGGAAGCGAATAATAATATAGAAATATAAGCCTTTTGCTATTATTGCTCGTTTTCCGCTAACCGTTTCCCCTTTTTCCGCAACTTGGATTAATTAGTACTTGAGGGCCCATCAGCCTGTTAATGAATCTTTTTTAAACTGTTTATTTTTCCTAAATAGAACCAGGAGCAACCCTGGTTCTATTGGGAAGAATATTTTTCAAAAATCGATTAAATATGAAAATAAGTCTTATTGAAAGTGATCAGCAATTGCGGGGCGCGATAAGCTCGAATCTAGAGAAGTTGAATCTGCAAGTTGCCTTAAGCCAGCCGTCGTTTAGTTCGTTTATAGAAGTGTTTTCATTGCAAGCGGTTATGGATGTGCTGATCTATAATATAGAAAAAGCAGAAGATTTGGGCCAGTTACACAAGATAAAGCGTTTATTTCCTGCTACTTACCTAATTACTTACGGAAAGCCCTGCGAAAAAGAATTTATACACAAAGCCTTGGAAAACGGAGCTGATGCCTTTGTAATCAAGGACAAGAACTTTCTTGAAGCAATGAATATTGCAGTGGGTAGTGTCAGGGTGGGGCAATCCTTGGTCATTTCAAAAACCAACAATTTACTGTTTAAGGAGGAAGACAAAAAAGTGAAAAGGGAAAGTTCCTTCAAGCAGCACCTATTATGGTTAAAAGCCAAGAATAAGTTAAAACCAAAGGAAGAGATGGTTGCGGGGGATCTGTTAAAAGGGTATACCTATGAAGAAACAGCTTCGAAGAATTATATGAGCATCAATACAGTTCGGTATTATGTGAAAAGCTTGTACCGGAAATTGGAAGTAAATAGTCGTTCCAGTTTAAGCGCTCTGGTCTATTCGCCAGATCGCTGGGAATTGAACGGCGCAGCTGCCAATTATTGATAAACTTGTCTTATTGAACCCGTTAAATGTGTTTTTTTGCCGGCTGTTCCAATGGAAATGTCGGCTTTTTTCGCTCAACGAGTTAACGGTCAAAGGGGAACGGTCAACGGTTAACGGTTAACGGTCAACGGCCATTATTTAATCGTTAACCGTTTCCCGTTCCCCGTTAACCGCAAGATTGGTTTGAATTATAACTTTATGTTACATCCTCCTTATTCCAAGCCTCAATATTCTTTGTCTCACTCGAAAAACTAACGCCTACAGCCGTAACAGGCTTACCCTTCTCCCAATAGGCTTGATAATAGCGCTTCTCTTTAATCTGTTCCAGGGCTTTTTCCGGGCTTTCGTCCAGCTTAAATTCAAAAATGAAGATGCGCTGATCGGTTTCGACTACGCAATCGGCGCGGCCATCACTGGTACAGACCTCGCTTTGGACGCGCAGGCCCATGTAGCTGAAAAGCAAGTGAATAGCCGCGTGGAAAAAGCGCTCCGGGAATTTTTCGTGCAAAAAGTAGGGGATGCCTTTGAAAATAGCCTGAAGGATGCGAATAACCTTATCCACATCATTGGCATAAAGCGCCTTTTCCATTTTGATGACCTGATATTGCCCGGCACCTCTGCGAACACCTCCAAAAGCTTCTAAAAGGTAGGCCAGCATGGAGTTTTCGACTTCGTAATTGGGATAATCGAGGTGATACAAACCATATTCATCGCGGTACTTGATGGTCAGGTAGCCGGTTTGGTAAAGGATGCCGTAAGGCTGCAGGTCATCGAGTTCAAAGCTATCGAATTCGAGCTGGGTTTTGGGTTCGAGGGAAAAATCGTAAAGGCCTTCTTTTTTTAGAAGATTGATCAGAAAAGTAGGCGTGCCGGTTTCGAACCAGAAGTTTCGGAATTCTTTTTCTGTAAAAAAAAGATTGATCGAAAAAGGGTTATAAACACTTTCTCCCCTGTTGGAAAACCGATAGCCGTTATACCAAAATTTTATTTTATGGAGTAATTCTTCTTCTGATAAGGATGAGAAGCGCGCTACTGAACTAATTTCTTCTTTGAATTGAGCTTCTAATTCTTGTTGAGTATACCCAAACATATTGGAGTAATGTATACTCATGGTAATATCCTGTAAATTATTTAAACCTGAAAAAATACCTACTTTCGAAAACTTACTGACTCCGGTAAGGAATACAAATTCCAGATAAGGATCCATTTCTTTGAGAACGGAGTAGAACTCCTTGAGCTGGTCCCGGTGAGTTTCGGCCTGTTTCAGGTCTCTCCCGAGATAGTGAATGATGGGAGCATCATATTCATCGATTAGGACCACTACTTTTTGGTCTGAGGCCAATTCCGAGATGAGTTCTCTAAAACGATCGGCACTGGTTTTTTGAGAGAGTTCGATCCCTTTTTTTTTCGCAAATTCTTGTAAACGTTCTGTAAGGGTTTCTTCCAGACCTCTTTGTACAAAATTCAGGGATTTAAAAGACAGCCAAATAACCGGATGCTTTTTACTCCAATCCCACTGATCTTCGATCCAAAGGCCTTTGAACAATTCTTTACTGCCTGAGTATAGTTCATTTAAAGTGGAAATGGTGAGTGACTTTCCAAATCGGCGTGGGCGGGAGAGGAAATAGTAAGTGCTGGATTTAGCAATCTTATAAATATAGGGCGTTTTGTCAATGTAGATGAAATCATCTTCGCGGATTTTCCGGAAGTCTTGTATGCCGATTGGAAGTTTACGTTCCATATAGAATGGTTGAGTTTTTACAAAATTAAGAAACAATAAGATCGTAATGAAGGAAAAAAAGGCAACTTTAAAATTAAAGCCTGTTTTTTCTTGATCTTTTGATGATAATTTTTATATACTTTCCCAAAACAATTTTACTGTTTTAATTATTATTGCATTTAATTTATTTGGACTCAATCCAAATAGGTTGCAATATCTGTTAATCAAAGAATTCAAAACATAATTTCTTGTTCGCTTGCCGGGCAAAACGTAATTTTACGAGCATTTTAAAAAAAAATTAATCTTCTGAATAATGGAAAACAAGTTGGCTTACTACGATCGCTTTGTGAATCGTCACATCGGTCCTAATGAGGAAGAAATACAGGATATGCTGAAAATTATTGGGGTGGACAGCCTCGATCAGCTTATCCATGAAACCGTGCCGGATGCTATTCGGGTGAACAAGGAACTTAACATACCGGAAGCTATTTCGGAATATGAATACCTTCGGGAGTTAAAAGCAACGGCTTCACAGAACAAAGTCTTTCGCTCTTTTATCGGTCTGGGATATGCAGGTACGATTACGCCTTCAGTAATTGCTCGCAATGTATTCCGCAATCCGGGCTGGTACACTCAATATACACCTTATCAGGCAGAAATCGCCCAAGGCCGTCTGGAGGCTTTGTTGAATTTCCAAACGATGGTGAGTGATCTTACGGGTATGCCCGTAGCTAATGCTTCGCTCTTGGATGAAGCCACTTCAGCAGCTGAGGCGATGCATATGTTCTATGCCATTAAGAATAAACGCGTTAAAGACGATTCTATTAATGAATTTTTTGTGGACGAAGGTGTTTTTGGGCATACCTTAGATGTACTTCATACGCGCGCTAATCCTACGGGAATCAAGATCGTTGTGGGCAAGTGGAGTGAATTTGAACCGAACGACAAGACTTTCGGCGCTTTAATCCAATATCCAAATGCCACTGGAAATGTAGAGGATTATCGTGCTTTCGTGGATAAGCTGAAAGCACAGGATGTTTTTGTAACCGTAGCGGCAGATATTCTTTCTTTGGCTTTGCTCACGCCTCCGGGTGAATGGGGGGCAGACGCTGTAGTGGGCAATACGCAACGTTTAGGCGTACCTATGGGGTACGGAGGCCCGCACGCTGCTTATTTTGCGACTAAGGAAGATTTCAAGCGCCAATTACCAGGGCGTATTATCGGTGTTTCAGTGGATGCACAAGGAAACCGTGCCTTACGGATGGCACTTCAAACACGTGAGCAGCATATCCGCAGAGAAAAAGCAACTTCGAATATTTGTACTGCTCAGGCACTTCTGGCTGTTATGGCGAGTATGTACGCAGTCTATCATGGTCCAAAAGGGATCAAAGCCATTGCGGAAAGAGTGCATAATCTTAGCCGTAATTTGAATGAGGCGCTCAATGCATTGGGTTTTAATACAACTAATACTGGTTTCTTTGATACATTACATGTATCACTGAATACGGCTCAGCAACAACAGCTAAGAGAAAGAGCAGAGGCAGTACATTTGAATTTCTATTATCCTGAAAATGGAGTTCAGCTTGCCCTGGATGAAACCACCACCCTTGATGATCTGGAAAACATTATTGATGTATTTGCGATCACTGCTGATAAACAACTGGATACGCCTCTAAAAAGCTGGGATGATTATCATTTTCCGGCCGGATTAACTCGCCAATCTGAATATTTAACGCATCCTGTTTTCAATTCCTATCATACGGAAACACTTATGATGCGTTATCTTAAGTTGTTGGAAAATAAAGATTTATCTCTTGTGCATTCAATGATTCCTTTGGGGTCTTGCACGATGAAACTGAATGCGGCAGTCCAGTTAATTCCGGTGAGCTGGCCTGAGTTTGCTGACATGCACCCATTTGCTCCAATCGAGCAAGCGGAAGGTTATGTGCAGATTATTAAGGAATTAGAGGAATGGCTTTGCGAAGTAACAGGCTTCACGGCTTGTTCGCTACAACCTAACTCAGGTGCACAAGGTGAATATGCTGGCCTGATGGTGATTCGCGCTTACCACGAGGATAGAGGTGATACACATCGAAATGTGGCGATCATTCCTTCATCAGCGCATGGTACCAATCCGGCAAGTGCCGTCATGGCGGGGATGAAAGTCGTCGTTGTGAAAACGGATGAACGCGGCGATATCGATATGGATGACTTGAAAGTGAAGGTCGAAAAGCACAAGGATAATCTGGCTGCTCTGATGGTAACCTACCCTTCTACACATGGTGTGTTCGAGACTCAGATCAAGGACATCTGCGATCTGATCCATGATAATGGTGGTAAGGTATATATGGATGGAGCTAATATGAACGCTCAAGTCGGCCTGACTAGCCCTGGTGCGATACATGCTGATGTTTGCCACTTGAATCTTCACAAAACATTCGCTATCCCTCACGGAGGTGGCGGGCCTGGCATGGGGCCAATTTGTGTAAATGATAGCCTTGCACCTTACTTGCCGAAGCATCGCTACGTAGAAACTGGCGGTGAGAAAGGAATTTCAGCTGTTTCAGCGGCTCCGTTTGGCAGTACAAGTATTTTATTGATCTCCTATGCTTACATTAAAATGTTGGGTAAAAGTGGTTTGCGCCTGGCTACCGATGTGGCTATCCTTAATGCTAATTACATCAAAGCCAGACTTGATGGGGCTTACCCCGTGTTGTTTGTTGGTGAAAAAGGGCATTCTGCACATGAATTAATTATCGATCTTCGACAGTTTAAAGCCTTGAATATCAGTGCAGAAGATGTGGCAAAGCGTTTGATTGATTACGGTTTCCATGCACCTACACTTTCCTGGCCGGTACCTAACACGGTTATGATCGAACCGACAGAAAGCGAAAGCAAAGATGAGCTGGATCGCTTCTGCGATGCTATGTTGGCCATCCGAAAAGAAATTGATGAAATTGCTACCGGAGCGGCAGATACCGAGGATAATGTTCTGCACAATGCTCCGCATACAATGCATGTCGTTTCTTCTGATGAATGGAGCCATCCATACAGCCGCCAGAAAGCTGCTTATCCGCTTCCGTATCTATATGGAGCAAAGTTCTGGGCTGCTGTAGGAAGGGTCGATAATGCTTATGGCGATCGTCATTTAATATGTACTTGCCCTCCGATAGAAGCTTACGATGAAGCTTAATAAAGAAAGAGGTAGGAAATAAAAAAGAGCCATCAGGAGGACTCCTGATGGCTCTTTTTTATTTCCTACCTCTTTCTTTTATCAAAAATTCTGTAAATATTAGCATCTTTGCTTTATCAAGAAAGAAAACAGAAAAAGAATGATTGTCATTACAGGTGCTTTAGGCTTTATCGGAAGTTGTCTGGTTCGTAAAATGAATGAGGAAGGGCATATTAACGATATTCTGGTTGTAGATGATTTTTATAAAGATTTCAAAGAGAAAAATCTTGAAAATCGGGATGTGAAATTCATCCGGGAATACATCCACCGGGATATTTTTATAAAATGGTTCGAAAAAGCTTCCCCCTTGGTGGATTTTGTTTTTCACCTTGGAGCAAGAACCGATACTACTGAAAAGGATACCACTATCTTTGACGAACTTAATCTGAATTACTCTAAGTCAATCTGGAATATTTGTGCAGAGAATGACATTTCCCTGGTCTATGCTTCAAGTGCTGCAACCTACGGTTTGGGAGAGCATGGCTATAAGGATGATCATACAATTATTGATCAATTACAACCGCTTAACCCCTACGGTGTATCCAAAAACGACTTTGATAAATGGGCTCTGGCTCAGGAAAAACAGCCCAGCTACTGGATTGGCCTGAAGTTCTTTAATGTTTATGGCCCAAATGAATACCATAAAGGGCGAATGGCTTCCGTGATCTTTCATACAGCACGCCAGATTAAAAAGACCGGAAAAATGAAGCTTTTTCGATCTCATAATCCAGAATTTAAAGATGGAGAGCAGATGCGCGATTTCGTTTACGTAAAAGATGTTGTCGACGTTTGCCATTTCCTCTACAAAAACAGACCTGAAAATGGTCTGTACAATCTAGGAACGGGGAAAGCCAGAACATTCTGGGATTTGGCAACCAATACCTTTAAAGCCATGGGACTCGAACCCAATATCGAGTTTATAGATACTCCTGCGGATATCCGGGATACTTATCAGTATTTTACGGAGGCAGATATGACCAAACTTGGTAACGCAGGTTATGATAAACCTTTCTATAGTTTGGAAAAGGGAATAGAAGACTATGTCCAAAATTACTTGATGACAGAGAAAATATACTGATCTACTCTCTCAATCTATTTAGCCCTGCATAGTAGATCAATTCCCAGTCTTCGTCCTGTTTTAAAAACCTCCTAACCATTACAAGGCCCGTTCTGGTTTCTTGAATGCGTTCTTCAATCAGGCGATTAGGAATGCTTTGGACAAAAAACTGCTTGTATTCGCCGTTATTGGCTGCTAAAGAGCGGTGCATCTCCCAATCTTCTCGTTCCCATTTGAAGGATTTAGATGCAATGAGCTGGCTGTCTGCCAAAGAGGGGAGCCCTTCAAGCGGAAATTGAATGTGATTGATCTGAAATAGGCTGTCTCGGTGAAATTGTCGATAAAATTCAATGAATTCAGATGGGAGATCGGCAGAGGCAGGCAATCCTTCTTCTGCAGTTTGGTTGAAAAACTGGTTGTATATTTTAAGAGAAGCATACGCAACCAACAAAAGAATAATTACAACGGTGAGTATTTTACGCATAGTCAGTTTTTTTCAAATGATAAAAGTCTTGGCTATTACCTACCCCTCAATATCCAGTTCCATAACGCAAACCAAACGTAAAATTACACTGTTTTGTGTATATTTGTCAAAAATCAATTTATTCAAAATGGCATTAATCGATCAGTTTTTTGGAGGGCAGGAAACCAACCTTCCTGAAGCATGGATAGAACTGGAAAGCGAAGGATTACTTGATGAAGCAATAAAATCTTCAAAAGATAAACCCGTTGTTCTTTTCAAACATAGTACGCGTTGTGGTATAAGCGCCTCCGTGAAAAAGCATCTGGAGGAAAAATGGAACTTTGAGGCAGATGAACTGGATTTTTACTTCCTTGATTTGCTGACTTATCGCTCTATTTCGAATAAAATCGCTGCTGATCTGGCGATACCACACGAATCTCCTCAAATCCTTTTATTGAAAAACGGAGAAGTTGTTTACCATGATTCACACTATCGTATCAGTGTGGAGGCATTGAAAAAAGCTTTGTATCCTATGCCGGGTAAATAGACCTGCCTAGTGCTTCAGGAACTAAATCCTTGACACTTTTGACGGCTTCTTTTGGCGGCC
>CAZHZT010000097.1:0-21748 GCA_964537285.1 uncultured Saprospiraceae bacterium
AATTAGGCCTGCTTCATGTTCTTAAAATGTTTACCAAATGAAATCATCTAGAGCCAAAAAAGAACACCCCTTAAAAAAACTAGTTCTTTGACATAAATTGTGAAAAATGGAACTTCAAAATGATAAGCCTTTCAACTACAAGAGCATTCAAGGCTTATCATTTTGAAGTTCCACACAATTTGTCAAAGAACGAAAAAACTTCCTGCCAGTCGCGACGAACATACTTGTGAAAAAGCCTTGTGTTCTATAATTTTTTTGCATAAATCCCATCGGTTATTCATCAAATTATGAATAGTTTATTATCTTTGGCGGGCTGTATAGATGAATAATTTTGAATCACTATGGGGAATATCGTTACACAGCGGTTTATAAAGTGCCATGATAAGCTGAAAGAAGAAAAAAGGGTTAGGTCGAGCCGGCAATTCGCCATTTCCCTGGATTATTTGCCTCAGAGCTTAAGTGAAATATTGAAGGGAAGAAGAGATGTTACAATCGAACTGCTGCGTAAGGCGATAGAAAAGTTCAAAATCAACCCCATTTTTATCTATACAGGAAAAGGACCAATGTTCATGTCCGATAACGGTGAGCAAGATTTAAGAGTGCTTACCATCGTTACAGATCGGGACAATGATGAGAAAATCGTACACGTTCCCGTACCTGCTCAGGCAGGCTACGCCGGAGAACTTGCTAATCCTGCTTTTATTCAAGAGCTACCATCCTACTCTTTACCTGATTACAAATACAAGATTGGCACCCATCGATCTTTCGATGTTTCAGGAGATAGTATGGAGCCTACTCTTTTTGAAGGAGACAAAGTGATTTGTAGCTTTGTAGAACCTGTTCACTGGGAATCTGCGCTTAAAAACAATCACGTTTATGTTTTGGTTACTAAGGGAGATGTGTTGGTAAAGCGAGTCCATAGTGAAATGAAGGATGAAAGACGCTTGTTACTAGTTTCCGATAATGCTTTCTATAAGCCTTATCACATAAATGGAGACGAGATTAAAGAAATATGGTCGGTTCAAGCAAAATTGTGCCCCTTTTTGCCGGCGCCGACTTTTAAATCCTCGAAATTGCACGATGATATCGAGAAATTGCACAAAGTAATTGAAGAACAATCAAAAATAATAGAAGGATTGAACAATACTATCCAGCAATTATTGCCATAAGCTGGATATTTCTATAATTCCTGTTATTTTTGCAAAAAGATATAATAGACTTGTTCTGTAGCTGTTGATGGAGCGTAATTGAACAAATTTTATTTTAGACAAGGCGAAAAACGCAGGCATAACTTGTTCCGGATACTTTCGGGAGCCGTAGCTACGTCGAGTATTTTCAACGCAGTATAAAATAAAATTTGGCAATTTAAGCCCATTAAACAGCTACAGAACAAGTCTAATTAAGAATCCGTAAAAATTTCCAAAAAGATCTAAACTTCCTGATCACTCCAAAATAAATATTATGCGAATAAAAGGAAAAGTTGTTTTTCAAAATATAGAAATGGGGGTATGGGGAATTGTGGATGGAAATGGAACCAATTGGCAACCAATAAATTTCCCGGAACAATTAAAACACGAAGGGGTTAATGTAGAAGTTAAGTTAAAAGAACTAAAAGAACATGTGGGCTTATCTATGTGGGGAAAACCGGCGAAAATAGTTGCTTTCCATACAATACAACCATAAGGCACCTCTACACCTGCTCTCCTTTATAACTATTTTAGTTCTTTGACATAAATTGTGAAAAAATGGAGTTTAAAAATGATAATCCCTTCAGCCACCAGGGCATTCAGGTTTTATCATTTTTAAACTCCACACAATTTGTCAAAGAATGTAATTTTTAATCAATTTCAATTCTATTCATGGGGTTTGAAGATTTTAATTTTTGTGAATCATTACTCGAAGGTCTCACTATGATGGGTTTCGAAAAACCTACTCCTATTCAGGAAAAAACGATCCCTTTAACTCAGGCTAATGAGGATTTGATCGCCTGTGCCCAAACCGGTACAGGAAAAACAGCTGCTTTTCTCTTGCCGCTGCTCGATAAGTTGTGCAAGGGAGATAAAGTAGAAGATGGGGTCAATACGCTGGTCATTGTACCTACCAGAGAG
The DNA here is from genome assembly GCA_964537285.1 of uncultured Saprospiraceae bacterium. Lineage (GTDB taxonomy): Bacteria > Bacteroidota > Bacteroidia > Chitinophagales > Saprospiraceae > CAZHZT01. Next base: position 2,109 of record CAZHZT010000097.1, read on the forward strand.
CTTGCTCTTCAGATAGATCAACAACTCGAAGGCTTCGGCTATTTTGTAGGGGCAAGTTCTTTGCCGGTCTATGGTGGTGGTGACAGCTCCAGCTGGGATCAACAAAAGAGCGCCCTTTCTAAAGGTGCTGATTTTATTATTGCTACACCCGGCCGGCTAATCTCCCATCTGAATATGGGATATGTAAAACTGGATAAACTAAAGCATTTGGTGCTGGACGAGGCCGACCGCATGCTCGATATGGGCTTTTTTGAAGATATTATCTCTATCGTTAGCCACGTTCCTGCTGATCGACAAACGCTTCTTTTTTCAGCTACTATGCCTGATAAGATCCGCAAACTTGCCAGAAAAATCCTCAAAGATCCAAAAGAAGTCAATATAGCCTTGTCTAAACCGGCTGCAGGTGTTCTACAAGCTGCTTACCTTACTTATGACCGTCAGAAAATACCTTTATTGGAAAAGCTGCTCGAAGGCAAGAAAAACTACGCATCCATCATTATTTTTTCATCTTCTAAAAAGAAGGCTAAAGATATTGCGGTAGACTTGAAGCAAAAAGGTTTCAACGCAGAAACCATTTCATCGGACCTGGATCAGGAAAATCGAGAGAAAGTAATCAGGAATTTTGCCAATCGGAAAATTCAAATTCTGGTTGCTACCGATGTTATATCCAGAGGGATCGATATTAAAGATATTAATCTTATTATTAACTTCGATGTTCCTCAAGATGCTGAAGATTATGTGCACAGAGTCGGTCGTACGGCAAGGGCTGATACCACTGGCGTAGCCATAACTCTAATTAATGAAGCGGATCAACGCCGCTTCAAACAGATTGAAGAACTGATCGAAACCGAAGTACATAAAATTGCTTTACCTGAAGAATTAGGAACGGGGCCGGATTATAATCCAAATGCTTATCAAAGGCGAAAAGCCCCTTTCCAACAGCGGCGACCGCGAAGCAAACGACGGAGGTAAGCCTTTTTTAACGCTAATTCTTAAGAGTGATGATCAAAAAGTTTTTCCTGGAGGAAAACAATATGCTCCTGGCTATTTCTTTGAATGGGTTGGTTATTTCCCTTTTGTATTTTCGTCAATTGGAAAACGATCCTTATTTACATCTTTTTGATCATTTCTTTGTGCTTTTGTTCCTTGTTGAAGCTATCGTAAAATTGAATGTGTTAAAACCAAAGGCTTATTTCTCCAATAACTGGAATGTTTTTGACTTCTTTATTGTACCGGCAAGCCTGCCCTCCTTACTGACCTTCTTTTTTGAATTGCCTTACACCTCATTATTACTTATCCTCCGCTTAGTCCGCTTAGTGCGCCTTGTCCGTTTCTTACGGTTTATTCCAAACCTTCCCGTTGTGCTTGCCGGATTGGGAAGGGCGCTTCGCTCATCGGTATTTGTGTTGTTCATACTTATGCTACTCAACTTTCTCCTGGTGCTTTTTACCTGCCACTTTTACAGAGATATAGCGCCTGAGTATTTCGATAATCCACTCATTTCTTCTTATACTGTGTTTCAAATGTTTACTGTAGAGGGCTGGAATGAAATTCCTGCTGTTTTAGCTGAAAGGATGGAAAATGATTGGGTAATAGGCATTACCAGAGGATATTTTGTTATCATTGTACTATTCGGAGGAATCTTCGGAATGTCTTTAGCTAATGCGGTTTTTGTGGATGAGATGACTATTGATAATAACAAAGGGCTAGAGAATAAAATTGACCACTTAAACCATAATCTGGAAAGAAAAATTGACCTTTTAGAGGAACAAATTACGGAACTTCGCAATTTACTGAGAAAGAACGTTTAAAACGCATTGCCGTGAATTTCATTGTTTATGATCTGGAAGCCACTTGTTGGCTTGGACGCCCCCCAAATGAAACCCAGGAAATTATTGAAATCGGAGCCTTTTTGATCAACCCGTTTGGAGAAGTAGAATCTGTCTTCAATCGGTTCGTCAGGCCCGTGGTCAATCCGTATTTATCTGCTTTTTGTCAGGAATTAACCACTATCTCACAAGAAAAGGTTAATCGGGCAAGTACCTTCCCGGATGTAATTGAGGACTTTCAGGACTGGGCCGAGATTTTTGATGAAGATTATTTGCTCTGCTCTTGGGGTAGGTTCGACAAAAAAATGCTCATCAATGATTGTAAACTCCATGATATGGAATACGATTGGACTGAAAAACACATCAATCTGAAAAAACAATATCAGGAGATCAAAAGGCTGCGCCGGCCCGTAGGTCTGCGTACCGCCGTTGAAAAAGAAGGGTTCGAATTTACAGGTACTCATCACCGGGGGATTGACGACGCTGAAAACCTCGCTAAAATATTCGGAAAATATCTGGATGAATGGCGTTTTTAATTCTGAGTAAATGACTACTGGACTACTTCAAACAATCGCAAAGCTTTTGGCCTAAGAGTCTATTCATGAATCATAGCCGAAGGCTTTAATTGGTAAACCGTTTCCCGTTATCCGTTGACCGTTTCACCATCTTAAATCACTAATACTTAAATTATTACATGATGAAACTTCTACAAAACCCGCTCCTTTTTCTAGCCTTTTTATCTGTTGGCTTCTTCACTTCCTGTGGCCAGAAAACCGCAGAAAAACATCACGAAAAAACCATTGGCTATCAAAAAACGGCATCACATAAAACACTAACAACCATAAAAAGGGATAGCTATGCTATAGCTATCCACGGGGGAGCAGGGAACGGTTTATTAAGAGAAAACTATTCTGAAGAACAAATAAAAGCTTTCAGGGATTCACTCAACATGGCACTCGATATTGGAGAAAATATACTCAAAAACGGAGGAACTGGCCTGGATGCAGTCGTCGAAGTAATCAGCTTCCTCGAAAATTGTCCTTTGTTTAATGCGGGTAAAGGAGCCGTTTTTACAAATAATGGACAAAATCAACTCGATGCCTCCATAATGGATGGGAAAACTATGAATGCAGGTGCGGTGGGAGGAGTGACTGTCGTGAAAAATCCTATTAAAGCTGCCCGAGCAGTGATGGAGAATTCAGTCCATGTTTTACTAACCGGAGATGGAGCCAACGAGTTTTCTAAATTAGAAGGTCTGGAAATCGTTGATCCAAGCTTCTTTTATACCGAAAAAAGTTGGAATGCTCTTCAAAGAGCCCTTGAAAGCGAAAAAAATAAAACAGGTGGGATTATTGAAAATCAGGACTTTAAGCTGGGAACCGTCGGGGTTGTCGCTCTTGATAATCAGGGGAATTTAGCTGCCCGAACTTCTACCGGCGGAATGACGAATAAACGCTATGGCCGATTGGGGGACGTTCCTGTTATCGGAGCAGGAACTTATGCGAATAATAATACCTGTGCTGTCTCTTGTACAGGGCATGGCGAGTTCTTTATTATATATGCGGTAGCCCATGATCTGTCTTCCCGCTTGAATTACCTGAATGTCTCTCTAAAAGAAGCAGCGGATTATATCATAAATCAACAGCTTAAATCTGTTAATGGCAATGGTGGGCTGATCGCCGTCGACAAAAACGGAGAAGTGACTCTGCCATTCAATACTAAAGGTATGCTTCGGGGCTATGCCAAGCCGGGCAAGCGCTATGTTGGTATTTTTGGCGATGAATAAAGTGGTTCTAGATGATATTGTGATTGGTCAAAATCAATTTAGGAAGCCCTTAAAGCAGCCCGTTAGGCCTGCTTTAAGGGCTTCCTAAATTGATTTTCAAATGATATCATCTAGAACTGTTTCTTGGAGAACAGCTACAAAATGAATTGCGCAGGGTTTACCTTTTTTCCGCGCTTTCAATCCGTTTTACAGTTTCCACCGTTGAAGCAATCGTTGATAAAGGAAGTACTACCAAAAAACCCAGTATAGTTAGCAATATTAGAAGAAAAGGAATTCCGCTACCTATAGCAATTCCTTTATTGCTGCGAACAAAACGAATACTCTGGGAAACATTGAAATAGCGTTCCATTGTGAAATCCATGTTCCCAAAGCCTGCATAGAAAGCCTGAACAAGGAATATCAAGGGAATAGTAATGACTCCTAAGCCAGGAATTAAGCCTAAAAGCATTAGTATAAGTACGTAAAAAAGTTCTCTTACAATCAATCGAATACTGATGCGAACCCCTCGTATAATGCTGTTAAAGACATGGGATAATGAAAATGGAGGAGCGTGAAATTGATCTCCCTTTAGGTGTTTCTCAATCTTCTCAGAAAGCATGCTCATGAACGGAGAAGATAATATCATTACTAAGTGTTTGAATAACAGAATGCCTAAAGCAGTCATGATCAACCACGAGATCCATCCAACGATTGGCTCCAGGTAGGCTTTTGCGCTTTCAAATGGAAGGTAGTTAACCAACCAAATCGCCAGATTGTCTGAATAGGCCCAAGAACTGGATAAAATGATTACCGCCAGGATTACACTGATTATAGCCGGAAGAAAAAAGTATCTCCATAAGCGTAAGCGAAATATGAGGTCAATGGCTTTACCATAAGCTTGAAATCCGTTAATAATATCTTTTATCATGTTTTTAGGTTTGGTTTTGTTAGACTTGTTCTGTAGATGCTGATGGGGTGCATTTCATTTTGTCGAGGTGCTTTCTTTAGAGAGAGGCAAGCGGCAGCGTGCCTATCTCTAAAAAATGTTGGCAGCGACAGAATGAAATGCACCCATTAAGCTTTCTTAACTTTCCTTCTGGTTTTGAATAATTCTACAATTTGCTTTTCTGTAAGGAAATCCAGGTCTCTAAAAGTCGCGGAAACGAATTTTTTAATGTCCTGATAGTCTTTTCCACGTTTATCGGTATATTTTTTAAGAAGTTTTTTAACGTACTTCATGTTCAGGTCTTTCAATTGCTGATTGAACTGCTGGTTATTAAACACATTTACATAAATGGTGTAATACTTGGATATTTCGAACAGTTCGTGGTACTCTGTTACATCCAGATTTTCTAGTAAGCTTCTGAAGTAATTAAAAATGACGTTGCGCACACAAGTATTAATATCTGATAAACCTTCGTGTTTATTGTAAAAGATACGGATAGCCTCAATGACTTCATCGTGTAAATAACCTTTGCTGTGAATTTCATCCATCAATTTGTAGTATGCACTCAAGTCATCATCAATGCTTTTATCCAACCTGGCTGAGGCCCTGCGGTCGGCGGCAGCCCCTAGGTCCAGCTTTGATTCAAAAATATCGAGCAGGAAGCTCAACCAGAGTTCCTGGAAGTTGTCCATGGAGTTTCGCGTATTTGCCAGGCACTTTTTTAAATGTTCATCTTGTTCTTCCTCCAAGTCAAAGAAACAAGTATACAATCCAAGGGCGTATACATATTCTTCTGTATTTTGGATAGCATCATTGTCCAGAAATTCAACAATACTTGGAACAATACTTTGATTGTCAGCCTTGGATTTTATCCGAACTTTAAGGAAATGGTATAATTCGGAGAAATAGATTTTTAATTCCCCTTTTGTTTTGGGGAAATCAGCCGTATAATAGTTATCCGTTTTGAACTGTTTTTGATATAAGAGGTATCCGATTCGTCTTTCTTTTAGCTCTCTGTATTTCTTGAGTTTTTGGCCCTGCAGAAAGTAACGGACCCGGCGGTTCGTCACCTCATTGATGAGGTTGGTAATCCAGATATCACTGCTGAGGGCAAAGCCGATTTGCACCGTTTGACCGATTCTTTTTTTCAGGTATTCAAAATTGGCAGAATGGCAAATTTGTAGAAGAATCTGCTTAAAATGTGATTGAGGTCTTTTGTATTTGTATTGCTCATTTACTTCACCTCTCAACACAGAATACCCCAATAATTTGGGAAGAAAAATGCCTTCAAAGGCATCGTTCATTATCAATAGCTCCAGGTTAATTAGTTGTAAAGGGTTTTTATCAGCTACTTCTTCGTACAAAATATTCAACTTGGGTTCGTACTGTTCTCTAAGTAGTTGATAATCTTCTTCCTCTTCGGAATCCATAAAAGTGGTATATTCATTTGATTCAAGGAATTCCTGCAATATCTGCTCTAACTTTTCCGCATACTTCGGATCTAATGCTTGCATATGAATTATTTTATATGTTTATTTTATTTGTTGAGTTGTTTAATACAGTAATTCTCGTTTTGGAAATCCAAAACCAAATTTACGCCGCTTCGCGGCGAGATTTTCTTTTGAGGGATGCCGAAAGGGCTAGTTCCTGAAGCACTAGTTTGCGAAGCAAAATTGCCCTTTCGGTATCCCTCTCAAAGGAATTTTGCGCCGTAGGCGCGTTCATTTTTGGGTTGCATCAACAGAAAGTACTGCCGCCTGGTGTGATAAATTCGATTATCGGTTTTCAGGCCGGGCACCACTTTTTTTCTGTAAAACGGCATAAATAACCAGAAACCTGGCAAAGCACACTTAAGGCTTTGCCAGGTTTCTGGCTGAATCTGCATACAAAAGTACATTTACTCTCAACGAATTGCAATTATTCGGAGCTAATTTTTAGATGTTCTTCTAAAAAAGAAAGACAACGGGCTTCTCGCCAGCTAAATGATTGCTTTTTTGGCCATGAAAAACCGACATGTCCTCCTCTTTTTGGACTCTCCAGATAAAAAAATGGATGTTTTTCTGCTTTTTCATACGGAAAGCTGGCTTCCATAAGAATGGGGTCGTTTTGGGCGTTGACCAGAAGGGATGGAACTTTAATGCCTGACAGGAAGTTATTGGCGGAGCCATGATAATACAATTCTTCAGCACTTGAAAAACCATTTATCGGAGCGGAAAAGTATTCGTCAAAATCTTCCCATTTTTTTATCAAAGCCCATTTTTCCATATCAAAATGATCCGGAAACTGAGCTGCTTTGGCCTGCATCTTTTTAAATAAAGCTTTTTTGAATTTATTTCTATATAAAAAATTAGCCTTTTTGTTTAAAGCAGCGGCACTGCTGCCCAAATCGCAGGGAACGGAAAAAGAAACAGAAGCTTTGACCGTTTCAGGGATGTCTTTATGGACGCCCAGATACTTTAAATTGATACTTCCCCCCATACTAAAGCCAATGAGTACGATTTGTTCGTATTGCATCTTTTGATGAGCGTGTCGGATTACCTCCCTGATGTCTTCGGTATCTCCATGATAATATATCTTTGGTGTTCTATTTATTTCTTCGCTGCAGGAACGGCAATTCCATGCCAATACATCCCAACCTTTTTCCATGAAAAACTGAGCAGTGGAGAGGATGTATGACCTTTGGCTATTACCTTCTAAACCATGCGATAAAATGACCAGTTTAGATTGGTGCTTCAATACCCAATCCAGATCAAGGAAATCCCCGTCAGAAAGCTGCAAACGCTCTCTCTGATAAGGAACCGGGTAATGCAGAGCCGTTTTTGCCGGATAGATGGTTTCTAAATGACCATTAAAAAGATAGAATGGCGGACCTGGGTAAGCGGACGCAATATTGGGCATAAATGTTTTGGGCAATAATAAGTAATCAATAACATCTCTTTCACCTTTTTTAACGCTTTTTATTCGCTTTTTTATAAAAAATAGCGACCTATGAAAAATCCCATTTTATTTTTCCTCCTCATTTTTTTCCTTCCATCCTGTGCTTCACTACAGAAATATAATGAAGCCGGTAATTACGACTTGGTCATTGAAAAAAGTGTGCGTCGGTTAATCGGAAAACGGAAAAAGTCCCCGGAAGCTGTTAAAGCACTTGAAGAGGCTTTTTTACAAGCTAATCAGCGAGACTTAATAATGATCGATCAACTTAAATTAGAGGGGCAACCCCATTTGTGGGAGCGTATTAACAATTTGTACAAAAATATTCAACATCGCCATAAGCTAGTGAAACCCTTGCTGCCTCTATGGGATAAAGAAGGCTATCAGGCCCACTTCACTTTTGTGGATGTTAATGATTTTGAACGAGAATCCAGGCAGAAAGCAGCAGAATATCTATATGTCAAAGGAAAGCAGCTTTTGAATGAAGGCCGAAATGGGAACAAAATGGCTGCCCGGAAAGCCTATAATGAATTTACAAAAATTGAAAACTACTTTCAGGACTACAAGTCTCAGTTTTCTTTAAAGGAAGAAGCTCGCCGCCTTGGCATCACTTATGTAAAAGTGACTATCAGCGAATCATTACCAGCCCGGTTTGATTATTTATTTGAAAATGTTGGATCTAGATTGCGCGTACAAAAACTCAATTCAACCTGGACGCATTTCTATACTACTGCTCACAATAACATCTCTTTTGATTATACTTTCAATCTACATTTTGATCACTTCATTCCTGGCCGCGAACTCGTACGCGAGCGTGAGTTTATTGAAAAACGCGAAATAGAAGACGGTTTTGAATATGTTCTTGATGAAAATGGCAATGTCCTTAAAGATACTTGCGGAAACGATATCAAAGTTCCAAAATATATATGGGTTAAAGCCATAGTGCTGGAAATTGAACAAAGCAAAGCTTTGGAATTATTTGCGACCGTTGAGTGTAGAAATACTCAAACGGGGGCTACAATAATTGATTCCAGGCCTATTAATTCAATCATTCGCTTTCAAAATCATGCCGTTACATTTGACGGTGATGAGCGGGCATTGTCTGAGGAAACCAAATGTCGTATTGGAGGAAGTCCGGTTCGGTTCCCCTGGGATGAAGAGATGCTGGAAGAAGCTGTTGATGAAATCAGTGACTCTTATTTTCATGTTATGAAGCAATGGAGAAGATCAAGATAACGATTTTTTGGCGGTTACATAAAAAAAAAGCCGGGTCAGCGCAATTTTATGGAGCGCGGCCCGGTTTTTGTTTTGGTTTGCTTAAATTGCCGAAAAAAGGAAAACATACTCATGAGAATTATACAAATCACTGACCTCCACATTGGCTTGGAAAATGAGGATACGCACGGCGTAGATGTCCGTGAAAATTTCATTCAAATTTTTGAAGCAGCTCATTCATATAAGCCTGATTTTTTGGTTTTTACAGGAGATGTTTGTTACAGTAACGGACAAAGGGATATTTATGAATGGTTTCATTGCAAAATCAAAGATGCAGCGTCTAATATTCCGACTTTCTTCCTGTCAGGCAATCATGATGATACTAAAATGCTGGCTGAGGTATTGGGCTTGGAGAATATGCTACACGATAACGAGCTTTACTTTTTTCAGCATTTAGGTGAAAAACCTTGTCTTTTTCTTGATTCTTCCAAAGGAGTTATATCCGATAATCAATTGAGTTGGATTAAAGAAAAGTTAAAACAAATAGACAGAGAGTTGTTCATTTTCGTTCATCACCCTTTCATTCCAATGAATGTTCCTTATATGGACGGTAAGCATTCGTTAAAAAATAGTGATGATGTAATTAAAATCTTATCAGGCTTTCCTCATAAGATATTTGCTTTTTCGGGGCACTATCATGTAGATAAATTAGTCGAATTTGAAAACTTATCTATGTACGTAACTCCTTCTTGCTTTTTCCAAATCCACCCTTTTGAAATACCCTTTACTATTGATCACTACAAAATAGGCTTCCGCGTTATCGATATAGAGGATGATCGATTGTTAACTACTGTTCGTTACCTGGATGGTAATCGATTATGAATAATAGTTCCACACAATTTGTCAAAGAACGTGAATAATTAAATAATCCACTAACAGATAGTAATTACAGCGATTCTCGCTTTGAAAAATAAACGCGCCTACGGCGCGAAATTCCTTTTTGAGGGAGACCGAAAGGGCTATTTTGCGAAGCAAAATAGCCCTTTCGGTCTCCCTCAAAAAGGAAATATCGCCACGAAGCGGCGTAAATTTGGTTTTGGATTTTGAAACCGAGAATTGCTGTAGAAATAAACTAAATGACCAGATCAAAACTTATTTTTCCACATCATTGATTCAACTGGGCGGTCTGTACGTTGAATATACTTAGCTGAGGGTTTTTTATTATAATAGTTTTCGATGTTTCCATCAATTTGGAAGTAGATTAGCTGCCCAATGGGCATACTCGCATAGACTTTTACAGGTTGAACGCAGGAAATCTCTAAAGTCCAGGTGTTACAAAAGCCTACATCACCTTTTCCGGCGGTCGCATGAATATCGATACCAAGCCGGCCAACGCTGGATTTTCCTTCAAGAAAAGGAACAAATGCATGCGTTTCTGTGTATTCCTCGGTAACACCTAGGTAAAGAGTACCCGGGTGAAGAATAATTCCATCCGGGCCTATTTCCAGTTCTTTTATTTTATTATGCTGGCGAGCATCTAAGATATGATTTTCATAGATGGCGAGGTGCTTTCCGAGGTGTACATCATAGGAATTGGTGCCGAGAGCGGTTCTTCGAAAAGGTTCTATAACAATTTCTCCTTTTTCAATAGCCTCCAGAATCTTTTTATCCGTTAAGATCATTGTTGAATATTTTTAGTTCTTTGACATAAATTGTGGAAAATGGAACTTCAAAATGATAACCCTTGAATGCCCTTGTGGTTGAAAGGGTTATCATTTCGAAGTTCCACACAATTTGTCAAAGAAGGATATTTTTTTGCCCTAAGGCATTTCACTTTCGATAGACCAAACGCATATCGTTCGGTCATCGCTGGCTGATAGCAAATAGTTGTTATAGCTCAGCCATAATAAACGATTAATAGAATTCTGGTGCCCTTCAAACTTTTGGTTATCAATCACTTTCAATAACCTAAACTCATTAGCATCCCAGATCTTGATCGTTTTGTCTCTGCTCGAAGTTGCAAATATATGACCTTCCGGATGAAAAGCAATATCATTTATGGTAAACCAGTGGGCGGGAATTTCTTTAATCACTTCCAGTCGGTTGTTCCAGGTCCATATTTTAAGTACGGCATCCCTTCCACCGCTTAAGAGGTATCGGTTATCCGGGCTGAATTGTAGTGCAAATACCGAGTTTTCGTGGGCATCAGGCAGATGATCCACAACGGACATACTTTCGGGGTCAAAAACAAAAATGCTATGATCGCTTGCTCCAATGAATAATAATTTGGCCTCTTTGTTCCAGGCTACCGAGCGCAAACTTTGGGATGAAAGCTGAGCGCTTTCCTTGGCTTTTCCTTCCATATCCCATTTAGTGATAATTCCGGAACCTCCCAAAGTAAACACATTGGAACCCAGTTCGAATATTTTAAAAACGCCCTTTTTATGGTGTAAAATATTTTTGGTAGCCTCCGGTTGATCCTTTGAAATCCAGTGGACCCCTCCATTCATATTTCCTGCTACCATTAAATTTTTCTCGGGAAGGAAAGACAGCGAAAAGATGTTGGTTTCTATACGGGCAATAAGCTTACCCATATCTGGTTGAGTAAGATCCCATTCAACGACCCAGCCTTCTCCTGAACCTGAATAAATGATATGAGGGGATGGGCCCTCCGTTAAGGCGTAAACGGCTGCATTATGTCCCGTAAGTCGGGCAATTTTTTGAACGGAAATATTTTGATGTAAAGGCAAAAGATAAAATTAAGCTATTTTTTGATTAATTCGTGGCGTTTTAAAACGGATTGGACGTATTCAATGGTTTTGCCAACCAGTTCTGCAATGTCTTGCAAAAAGATTCCTTTATTGAAGGCATTGACAATAACTTCTTCTAGAGCTTCTTGTCGAGCTTCTTGTCGACCTTCACGACGACCTTTTTCAAGAATGGCTTCGTACCCTGTCATATTTATTTTTTTTAAAGGTTCTGGAACTTTTTTGATAAGATTTTCTACTTCTTCTTCTGTAAATTTACAAGTTTCAATGATATAAACGAATAAAGATAAAACGTAGTTCCGAAATTTTTGGTTTTCGATTTCTACGACTTTTGATAGATTCGCAAATATCCCATAAGTATGATTGTTAAAATACTCTTTTTCGCCGTAATGTTTGAAAGCTAAAAGGGCGTTCACTAAAAATATGGTTTCTAAATCCAATATTTCTTCATCGCTTTTATTTGAAATATCAATGGCAATATAATCGAAGCCGGGGATGTACTGTTTTATTAATTCATTTGAAAACCCGGGGTAGTCATCGAAATTCTTAGGTGTCCAGGTTCTTTTCCCGTGATAAATAATTGCGGCTACTACTGGTGTAACAGGAAGCTTTGATTTGATTTGATGATCCCACATCTCTAGCATGTACCTTAATAGTTGCAGATGGGGATGTGTCGGCGGGTCACTTTTGTGTTCTAGTAGAATAGATATTTTTATGGTTTGATCTTCCAGCTTACACTCGAAATTGATGTCTGAATGAAAGCCTTTCAATTTTGGAGAGATAAAAGATGCTTTTCCTTCTTTTAGAGACGAAAGATTTAATGCGTCCAATAATTTCTTTGGAAGAAAATGCTCAAGAAACTTCCTTGTTGAATTTAAGTCAGAGAAAACAGCCTTAAAAAACTTATCATGTGGGTTGTTAAGCGAGTTATCCATCTAATTTTCACGCAAAAATAAAGTTTAAGTTGTATTTTGTCAATTATTTATTGAATAATATTTTAAGAAATGTATAAAGGGTTGTTTTGGTCGTATAAGTTAAGCGAAATCCATGTTTTTAGATAAAGTTAAAAGCCCATCGCAAAAAAAATCAACCTGAAAACCACCCTTCAACTTTTCTTTCAATAGCTCTTCTTCATCCTTCTTGCCCGAAATGTGCACTGTAAACATACCCAGGCGCTGGCCAAACTCTATATCAGAAATGGAGTCGCCAACCATCACGGATCGCTGAAAGTCAATCTCCGGAAAATCTGCTTGAGCTTGAATTGCCATTGCTGGATTGGGCTTACGGCAGTTTGGTTGAATTGTTTTTAAGTCGGGGCAGTAGTAAATTCCATCAATTTGACTACCCGCTTTTTCTATAGCATGCCTTAATTTTTGGTGAATCAAGTTAAGCTCAGAAATAGTCATTAAACCTTTTCCAATCCCTTGTTGGTTGGTAACGATGAGCATTCGTCCAAAAACTTTATTAAAAATGGCCAGGGCTTCCAGTACGCCGGGAAGGAACTCAAACTCTTCCCATGTTTTTACATATGCTCCTGGAATACGGCGGTTTATGACTCCGTCTCGGTCTAGAAACAAGGTCCAGTTTTTATCGAAGTGTGGTAAAATCATTTATTGTATTTTATAAGAGAGAACTGAAAACTAATCAAACTTAAAGTGCGATTTAGCGAGGAACGGTCAACGGGAAACGATTGAAAACATGCAAATAAAAGACTTGTTCTTCAGCTGATTAATGAGCTTCATTGGCGCTCTTTTTTTATCATTTGCAACTTGCATTAAGAAATTGAGTTTTAGCACTAGCTCCTAGTAAAAATCCTCGTAAAAATAATTCTCTTTTGATAAACCAAAACCTATTTTGGTTGTATTGGTGAAATAAAAAAGGATGCAAATGTCAAAAGTTCTATTAACCGGAGTTACCGGATTTTTGGGTTCTCATACCGCAATCCAGTTACTGAATAAAGGCTATGAAGTACTTGGTACTTTAAGAAATAAATCACGCGCGGACGAAATAAAGTCCGTCATTTCACAGCATACTTCAAATATTCGCAATCTTCATTTTGCCGAAGCAGATCTGGTGAATAGTGAAGTATGGCAAGAACTAACCAAGGGCATTGAATATGTAATGCACATTGCTTCTCCGTTTCCAAGGGAATTGCCGAAAAATGAAGACGACCTGATTATCCCGGCCAAAAATGGTGCGCTGAATGTCCTGAAAGCTGCTTCTGCCAATGGCGTTAAAAGAGTCGTTATGACTTCATCTTCCGGCTCAATCACTTATGGCCGGCCGAAATCGCAACGTAGTGCAATCTATACAGAGAAAGACTGGACAGATTTCACGAATAAAAAAGATAGTACGCCTTATTTCAGAAGTAAAACCATTGCCGAAAAAGCGGCCTGGGATTTCATCAAAAAGGAGAATAGTGGCCTGGAGTTAACAACGATCTGCCCCGGAGCAATTCTTGGCCCGGTACTCGAAAAGGATTTCGGAACGTCTGCCAATATTGTCATTAAAACTATGGATGGAAGTGCTCCAGCCATACCTCCCATTGGTTTTGATATGTCTGATGTTCGTTCAATCGCTAATTTGCATATCTTGGCTATAGAAAGCCCTGGCGCTGCAGGAGAAAGATTTATCGGTGGGTCTGGGTTTTTATCTTTTAAAAATGTAGCAGATATTCTACGGGAAAAATACCCCGATCGCAAAATTCCTAAAGCCATGTTGCCTCCCTTTGCAGTGCGCTTATTTTCTTATATTGATAACACCCTAAAACCCATTTTAATCGACCTTGGGGTAGAACGGCAACTCGATAACTCCAAAGCAAAAAAAGTGCTCAATTGGGAGCCTTTGCCTCCAAGAGAGGCCGTTTTGGCTTGTTCGGAAAGCTTAATTAAACTAGGGATAGTATAATGCAAGGCCATTCAATTGAGGCTAAATCATTGGTAATTTGTATCAAATTATCACCTGTCGGCTTCGTTTTTTACAAATTCCTCCTATTGGCCCAAGAAGAAATATTCCACTGAATTAGGGTAGAAGCTAACCTGAGAAGCTTTGGAATGTTTCTGGCTTAAGATTATCGGAACAGTATTGTTTATTGAAGGCGTATTTATCTGGCCAAGGTCAACCTTTACAACGAAGCTATCTCTGGAGATTGCTTCATATTGGCTTATGCCCACTAAACAGGAAAGACGAACGGATTTAGGAATGATCTGAACGCTATCCGGCTCATTTTCAATTGTTATCGGAATAAACATAGTCTTTTCTGTTAAGGCTTCTACTTTTAAGGTGAAATCTACCGTCAAAGGTTCAATACGGATAGCTTCATTGGCTGGAGTATTTAAATTTAGCTCTAGATCGGTATCTTTTTTAACATCTTTTAATGTAAAAGGAACATTTGACCAGCTAAAAATACTATCCACTATAGGCTTAGGGCCGGCAATAGAAACAGAATCCAGGCTTATACTTGGAGGGTATAAGGCATGGTAACCATTGGCAAAGCTAATATTTGCTTTCAGGTTTAACGGAATATTCTTAACTACCTTATCTGCAAGTTGAATGCGAATGAACTCAGGGCTTACGTCCTGTACTTCCATTTCTACTGGAAGTTTATCCCGAATTTTTGCCTCTAACCAGCTAGACCCTTTCATCATTTCTTCCACTTCACTTATTTCAAGCACGAGCCTGGGAGTAGGAGAGAAGGAGGCCGTCATTAAGCTCCATCCACTTCCCACTACCGTTGCATCGATAGATGAAGGGGGAACGATCATAAACGTTTTATCTTCTGCAAGTTGATAGGAAATGGGAATAGAGAAGGTGGTTTTAAAATCCTGGGACAGTTTTACTAAAAGCCAAAACAACAAAGCAATGCCCATACAGAGTAAAAGCACTGCTCTGTCACTTTGAAAAAAGAAATCAATTTTTTCCCGGGTTAAAAGCTTAAGCTTTTTTGCCATACAAACTATCGGTCATTTCCTTTGAAACGGCATTATTCGTTACTCTAATAACCGTTTTACTGTCAATTGCCAGGTGTACAACATTATCTTCGACTTTCTGTATTTTCCCAATGATCCCACTTGCTGTGACTACTTCGTCTCCTTTTTGTAGTTCTTCAACAAATTTTTGTTGTTCTTTTTGTTTCTTAGCTTGTGGCCGGATCATAAAAAAGTAAAAGGTGGCGAAGATTAAACCGAAAATTACCAGACTTGGAATATCCATATGATTAATGTTGGTTTTGTAGTTCTTTGACATAAATTGTGAAAAAATGGAACTTCAAAATGATAACCCTTTCAGCCACAAGGGCATTCAAGGGGTATCATTTTGAAGTTCCACACAATTTGTCGAAGAACGGGTTTTGTTAATTGAATCTATGATTTATGCGGTTTATGGGAAACGGATAAGGGGAAAGGAAAGTTTTATTATTGGTCAAAGTCCAACAATAAAACTTTCGTTTGCCGTTATCCGCATTTATTTAGGTTTTACAATTCCCTTTAATGAGACACGCGTGCTTTTTGGGTATGTATTGGCTATAACTGTTACAGGTTTCACCTGTTTCCCCAAGCGGCCTTCACTATTAAATTTCACCCTGATCTCTCCTTTTCCTCCAGGAGGAATGGGCTCTTCAGGATATTCAGGAACCGTACACCCACAGGTGGATGTTGCATTGGTGATAATTAGATCCACTTTGCCTATATTCGTGAAGGGGTAAACATGTTCTACCACTTCCCCTTGAGTGACTTCTCCAAAATCGAATGTACTTTCCTTAAAAGACATTTTCGCAACGTTTACAGTATCCATTGGCTCCGTTGCTGAAACAGGGTTCCGAATAATGTCAGAAACTTTATCGCCTCCCTTTAAGGCTATGGTTTTTACTTTTTCTTCATTTGATTCAGATTTTCCTTTACATCCCATTACTGAAATGCAAAAAACAGGCAGAGAAACAAGGATAATTAGTTTTAGCTTCATCGAGTTATTAATTTTTGACGTTCTTTGACAAATTGCGTGGAACTTCAAAATGATAACCCTTGAATACCCTTGTGGTTGAAAGGGTTATCATTTTGAAGTTCCATTTTCCACAATTTATGTCAAAGAACTATTTTTGAAAACACATAAATACAAAAATAACAGAAAAAACAGCTTTTGTCATATAGAAATGATCGATTCTTCTTTAATGACACAAAAACTATTAGAAATTCAATTAACTTACGCAGAAAATTATTCGTTCTATCTGTTATTAACAAATTAATCTTTCTGAAGATGAAAAGACTTTACGCTAATATTCTGCTTTTTTGGGTTTTTATACCTTTTTCCTTTTCACAAATATCTTTTTCAGATAATACTTCATTACTGGGTGGGCTCAGCACTTATGGTGGAGGGCCGGTTGGTATCGTTGATTTAAATAACGATGGCTATGACGATATCGTATTATTAAATTATGCAAGTGACATAATTGTTGTATACCAGCATCCGGATAGTCTTACTTATCCTTACACAAACACTGGTATGTTTATTCAATCCTGGGCGGTTTGCGCCGGAGATGTAGATAATGATGGTTGGTCGGAGTTGTTTGCCGGAGGCTACAATAATGGTATTCTTTTATTGAGGCCGGATGTGGGAAATCCCGGAATGTTCAATGATGAATACCTGGATGCTCCGAATCAAACATTTGTGCAAGGAAGCAACATGGCTGATATTAATAATGACGGATTTCTGGACATTTTTATTTGCCATGACAATGGTCCTTCCAGAATAATTGGTAATGACGGAACCGGTGATTTTTTCTTCACCGATACAGATTGGATTGATCTGGAGTTATATCCTACAGCGGAAGAAAACTCAGGCAATTATGGAAGCGTCTGGTCAGACTTTGACAGTGACGGCGATCTAGACCTATACATTGCTAAATGCCGTCAAGGTGTGAATAGCCCATCTGATCCCCGACGGATTAACCAACTTTGGGTCAATGATGGCAACAATAATTATTCGGAACTTGGTGCTGAATACAACCTGAATAATGGCGCTCAATCCTGGACAGCAGACTTCGCGGATATCGATAATGATGGTGATTTTGATTGCTTCATTACTAATCACGATGTTTTAAGCCAACTTCTCGAGAATGTCGGTAATGGTCGATTTGAAGATATTACGCCTGCTTCCGGTATTGAAGTAGGCGGCCTGGCTATTCAAGGAATTATGGAGGATTTTGATAACGATGGTTATGTGGATATTCTGGTGTCGGGTAGTTTCGATCAACTTTTTATGAATAATGGCGACAAAACTTTTACCGAAATTGAGGCCGGCCTGAGCGGTGATATGCATTCCTTTGCAATAGGTGATTTGAATACCGATGGATTCATAGATATTTTCGGAAGTTACGGCGATGGTTTTAATACGCCCTCCAATGTAGATGAAGACATCTTGTGGCTTAATGATGGTAATGACAACCATTACTTAAATGTGAATTTGGAAGGAGTGATCAGTAATCGAATGGCAGTAGGCGCCAGAGTCGAAATCTTTGGCCCTTGGGGTAAACAAATCCGGGAGGTGAGAGCTGGAGAAAGCTACGGTATTTTTAACAGTTTTACTCGCCACTTTGGACTTGGAGATTCTGAGCAAGTAGATCTCGTCGTCGTTAAATGGCCATCAGGTAGAGTGAATGTTGTTGAGAATCCAGGGGTGGATACGAGTATCACAATTGTAGAAAGTGACTGTTCTTACACTGCTCCTGATATTTCTTTTGATGGCCCTGCTGTACTTTGTGAAGGAGAAAGCATTGAACTTACGGTATCGGGAGGGGCAAATCCTATTTGGTCCACAGGTGAAATGAGTAATAGTATTACCGTGACCGAATCCGGAACTTTTTATTGCTACCTTGAAGATGGGAATGGTTGCTATGCTATTACAGACGCCGTCCAGATCTTTTTTGAAAGTGATTTTGACGTTGAGTTAATAGTTGATGGTGCTACTGAAATTTGTGAAGGAGGAGTTGTAACGTTAACAGCTGAAACAGATTACCCCGTGACCTGGTCAACAGGGGATACTACCCAAACTATAGAGATTACCGCTTCGGGAACTTATTTTGCGACTGCTGAAGGACTATGCTCATTAGTGCAAACCCCTTCAGTTGATGTTGCCGTATATCAAGTCGATCTGCCTACTAACTTGTTGGGAGACACGTTGGGCAATCCAGGTGTAGCAGAATTGCTTGCTACCGGAGACTCCCTCTTATGGTATGAAAACCCAACAGGAGGAATGCCTATTGGAAGCGGCAGCTTGTTTGTCACCGATATTTTAGAGGAAACAACAACTTTTTATGTTGAAAATGTTCTTTCTGTTCCTCAAGGCCCGCTTTTCCTTGGCCCAGAAGCGCATAATGGAACTTCCCTCTTCAATGGCGATAGTTATAACGGCGGACTTTACTTTAATGCTGAAAGAGCGTTTCGTCTCATTTCTTTAAAAGCTTTCACGGATACTCCGGGCATGCGTCGAATTGAATTAAGAAATGCTAATAATGATAGTCTGATAACATTTGCAGATGTAGATATCCAGGATGTTGCCTCAGATACTGTTTTTGAATTAAACTTTGATATAGCACCAGGGAATTATTATATCACTACAGATGAAAGTGTAAATATAAATACTTTGGGATACGAAAGCCCAAGATTCTACCGGAGCAACCTGGGGATTAGCTATCCATATGAGGTACAGGAAGTGGTAAGCATTTATGGCTCTAGTGCGAGCGAATCTTTCTACTATTATTTCTATGATTGGGAAATCGAATCCGCTTTGGATTGTTATAGTGAGCGTTTACCGGTAACGGTGTTTTTTGATAGCACACTTCAGACTAATTCCTTGCTCGATAAAAGCGACCTAAGGTTATTCCCTAATCCGGTAAAGAACCAACTAAATATTGATTTGCGGGAAAGAAGAGCAATTGACTGGAAAATTTGGGATGCTACCGGAAGGTTAGCGCTGGCCAGGCAGTCGGGAGTTAATCAAGTTGGGAATACAGAGCAGCTATCAATTAATGTCGGCAGCTTACACTCAGGTGTCTATGTAATAGAGATTCAAACAGAGGAAGGTACTTGGCGAGGGAAGTTTATTAAATAAGAAGCCTTTCTACAATATTTAGGCTTCTAGTGCTTTAAATTATAAATAGTTCTATAATTTTCCGTTCTTTGACATAAAAA
>CAZHZT010000098.1:0-21706 GCA_964537285.1 uncultured Saprospiraceae bacterium
AGCTCGAAAACTCCAAAATTTATGTGTGGAAAAACTTACAACTTAATCCACTAGATGATTTTGTTTGGTCGAAATTTATTTGGGAAGTCTTTAAGGCAGGCCTAACGGTCTGCTTTTTGTTCTTAATACGTTTACCAAATGAATTCATCTAGAACCAAAGTAAACTTTATTCTGAGATAACTCGTGACAGCAATTCTCGTTTTGGAGATCCAAAACCAAATTTACGCCGCTTCGCGGCGATATTTTCTTTTGAGGGAGGCCGAAAGGGCTATTTTGCGAAGCAAAATAGCCCTTTCGGCCTCCCTCTCAAAGGAATTTCGCGCCTTAGGCGCGTTTCTAGAATACTTATTGGATTGCCGTTAAGAAGTTTTTATATTTGGAAAAAACTAATATCCATTGCAAATAATGAATCCTGCTGAAAAAAGTTTTTAACTTTGAAAAGATTAAGCATTCTTTCCTAAAAAAAGCTCGAATGGATCAATACCACCAACTAGAAATAGGAGAAATTTTCAAAAGAACAAGCGAATTAGGCTCCATGAGAATTAAGATCTACGCAACCTTCGCAACTTTGAACGTATCCGTAGTAACCATTTCTCTCCAGACCCAAAATGCCCTTTTCACCGCCCTCGCAGGATTTCTGTTTATTATCCTGGTCATTATTGATTTTCCACTAAGAAATGGAATACGTGCATTGTATGCCAGGGGAATATATTTGGAAAAAACCTATTGCCCCGATTACGAAAATGGGTCTTGTATTGTATAACCCAAAGTGCCTTTTCCCCAAAAGTATTCACACGAATACATCAAACCTATGAAGAAGGCTTTGATTTTGCAAAGACAATGAAACTCTTTAAGGCTTGTTTCATCACTAAATTAAGCACAATCATACCGCTAATCATTGGTATTATCGAAATCCTTGTAGGGGCTTATTTTTATTTTGGACTGTAGTTTTATGAAATGATTAACTGAGGCAGCATTGAAATGGATTTTTTCTCAATAATAAGAGATATAAGCAGTTCCACAGAATTAAGCTTCATACTTGACTAAAAAACACAGTTTTTTCTCATGGCTTATAAACAACTAAAGCTTTGGTTCGATAAGGAATTAGCAGAATTGCTGACCGGAAAACTTATCGATTTAGATTCAAACTTTGACCGGCAAAGCTTTATATCAAAAGTAGATCAAAAAACAGAAGCATTAGAATTAAAAGGTCGGGTGGAAATTGTTGCAGATGAACTTTACAACCATCTGGGAAAAAACTACCAAAGTGGCATTTCAATCCTAATGCAAATTTTGGGCCCTGAAAATGAACTCGAAACGGGCATGTTTAAAAAGTACTATTGGATCATGCCTATTGCGAAATTTGTTGAAAAATATGGTTTGGAAGAATTTGAAATCTCCATGCATGCCATTGAGGAAATTACGAAAAGAAATACCGGAGAATACGCAATCAGGCCTTTTATCGAGCAATATCCCACAAAAACATTAAATCAAATGAAAAAATGGTCTTTGAACTCCAACAAACATATTCGAAGATTATCCAGCGAAGGAGTCAGGCCCAGACTGCCGTGGGCCACAAAATTAGATGCTTTTATAAAAAACCCCAGGCCTATACTCCCTATTTTAAATAATCTAAAAGACGATCCATCAAAATACGTTCAAAAATCGGTTGCCAATTGCCTGAACGATATTTTAAAAGATAATTACGACCTTGGCAAGACAATTATTGAAGACTGGAAGCAAGGAGATTTGAGCAAAGAAAGAAAATGGATCATCAAACATGCATTAAGAAACCTTCTGAAAAGAAATGATCCATGGGCTAAAGAAATGATATTATGATGGAAAAGAAAAATCAACTCTCAATCAGATTTAAAGAATTATTTGATGGTAAATGGATTGCCAACACCAATATTAAAGAGTTGCTGGAAGATGTAAGCTGGGAACAAGCCACTCAAAAAATTGAGCCCTTAAATACCATTGCAGCGCTGACTTTCCACATCAACTACTACATAGCCGGAGTACTCAATGTATTTGAAGGAGGCGGGCTCGAAATAAGGGATAAATATAGCTTTGACCTTCCTCCAATCAACTCACAAAAAGATTGGAATAACCTTTGTAAAAACTTATTTTCCAAGGCTGAAAAATTTGCTCATCACGTTGAAAAAATGACCAATGAACAACTCGCTCAAACATTCGTGGATGAAAAATATGGAAGCTGTCGCAGAAATATTGAGGCGATCATTGAACACAGCTACTACCACATGGGGCAAATTTCATTGCTTAAAAAGATGATTTTATATAATGGAACCAGCAACGCTTAAAGCCACAGGCACTAATATCATTACCCGTTGACCGTTAACCATTGACCGTTAACCATTTACATTGGCCGTTAACCGCGTCTAAAAGGTTGCAACTTCCAATAGGTCAAGGACCGCCAGGCCCATTCAAATGGCCCAAAACGGAAACGATTGAGCCAGGGGCGCGACCATAAAACCTGAAGTGTCCATACCACAAAAACAATCATCAACAGCCAAAACCTTTCGACCTGAGCAAAATAACCCAATCCCCAACCATAGAAAATGAAGGTGCAGATGATAGACTGCATCAGATAGTTCGTCAATGCCATTTGTCCGACAGCTGCCAGACGATCTTTAATCCAGGCGGCTCCATTGGATTTCGAAAATAGCATCACAAGGCATATAAAACCAAAGGCTACCAACAAACTTGCCATATAGTTGAATTGTGTCCCCAGGAAAAACGAATATTCCAATGACCACTGATACTGAAAGTTCTGAACTACCCCATAAATCACTACTGGTAATCCGATCCCCCAACTTATTAAAAACCCACGCAGGTAAAATGCTTTAGAACATTGAGCAGACAAAATGCCCCATTTATAAAACGCCATTCCCATTAGCATAAGCCCTGTTACCCGCCAAAAAAAGTAATTAAGGAAGAGGAAAGTTTCAAAACCTATAGCAATTGAAGAGCGCTTAGTGAATTGCTCCATCCACGTACCCGTGAAAGCAGCAATTTCTGCCTGGATCGCTTCCGCCCTAGGTTGCCAGATCTGTGAAACAAAAGCTATGCTTTCTTCCGGCCAATAAGAAATGGTCAAACCAGAGAAAAGATTGAAGATCATGGGAACCATAATAAACCCTAAACCAATAACCAACAAGGCTCGAGGACGTGCTTTTCTAAAAAGATAAACCAAAAAAGAACAAAGGGCATAAGGCACCAAAATATCCCCATGCCAGATCAAGTGAGCATGCACTAAACCAATAACCAGTAACCAAAAATTCCTTCGATAGTGCAAGCCTGCTGATTTCCCTCGCTTCTCCATAGCTTTTTCCGAAAACAAGACCACTCCGGCCCCAAATAATATAGAAAAGATGGCCATAAACTTCAAGTCAGCAAAAACATGGCTTATTACCCATGTCCATAGGTTCGCTCCATTGAGATCTCCATAGGCATTGGGGTTTAGGTAAGCAGCTTCAGGCAAGGAAAACCCCTGAATATTCATAATCAAAATTCCTAAAATGGCAAAGCCGCGAAGTAAATCCAACGAAATAATACGCTTTTTTTGCCCAACGGGCTGGACTGCAGGAATGGATGTCATTGGTTCTGTTTTTATTCAAATAGTAAGATACCAATCTTTATTAATGCAGCGCATAAAAAAACAAAAAAGTGGTATCTACCCATAAGAAACATACAACGGCTTCTCACTAAGAGCAATACCGTGCTTGGCCCCGCCATTTCACTATACAGGAAGCTTGGCTTTAAGAAAATTTCAGGGCATTATACTCCCTATGAATGTTGTAATATTCAAATGGAATATGTATTTTAAGCCTACTTAAACCATTCAAGCAATTATGAAAATCCATCACTTCAGGAATGCAACCATGACCATTGAGGTTAATGACAAGGCCATCCTTGTCGATCCAATGATAGGCCCGGAAGGAACAATGCCTACCTTTACTTTTTTTAGGTTCAAGGCTCGAAAAAATCCTATCGTTCCTCTACCGGAGAGCTGTTATTCAGCCCTCGAAAAAGTTACGCACTGCCTCATCACCCACCAGCACCCGGACCATATCGATGCCACTGGAGTAAAATTCCTTAAAGAGGAACAAACACCTGTTTTTTGCAGCATTAAAGATGAAGATGCTTTCAAAAAGAAAGGTTTCAATATCGAAAAAACCATCAACTATTGGGAAAGAACGGACTTCCTGGAAGGAAAAATCGAAGGCATCCCTGCTTTACACGGCTATGGCTTCATCGCCAAACCTATGGGAAATGTTATGGGTTATTACATCGAAATCCCCAACCAACCTTCTATTTATTTAAGCTCTGATACGATCTACACCGACGACGTGCATAAAGTGCTCACTGAATACAAACCCGATATCTGCGTAGTAGCCGCAGGCTCTGCTCAACTAGACCTGTTCAAACCCCTGCTCATGACTGTTGACGATATTCTAAAATTCATGGAAAATGCTCCGGGCAAAGTCATTGCCAATCACCTCGAAGCCGTAAATCATTGCCCAACGACCAGAACTCAACTCAGAGAAGAACTATCAAAGAGAAATTGGGAAAAGCGGGTTTTCATCCCTGACGATGGAGAGGTGATTGAAATTTAATTTCCTTAAGTAACCGACAAAAAGCAAATAGGCTTCATTCTTAAATATACGATAATCATGATTAGACTTTTATATCTTCCATTTCTAAAAAGTTGATTATTAACTAACTCATCTTATTTATTGAGGCTGTCTCATAAGTAATTCTTTTGGCTCGGGAGGAGTATTTTCTATTGAGAGGCGTTCTTTTTATAAATTTTTAGTAAAAATTAAAAAAAAGAACGCCTCTCAAAAAAGAAAATCTCCTGCCATCCGCAACGAACCTACTTATGAGACAGCCTCAATGAAACACCTAAAAATACTGCCCAAACCCTAGCACCATTCCTGATTCTCCTTTGGCACGAAGATCAAGTCCATAATCTAAACGAATAATAGCATTGTGGGCTTTCTTATAAATAAACCGAATCCCGGGTCCGGCGAAATGCCGGATGTAATCCTCATTGATCAAATCATCAAAATCGCCACCTGCTGTACGCCAACCTCCAATATCCGAAAACACGACGCCCTGCAATGCAAATAAATTACCTTCCCAGAAAGTATGCCGGTATTCAACATTTAAAACCAGCGTTCCTGTACCCCGGTCTATACGATTTCCAGCTCCCCGAATATTGATCCGGCTATCCAGCACAAATGGAGAAAAAGGGGAATTCAAATTGGTGGAAAGCCCTACACGCAATCGCGCCGCAACGTTCCCACGTTTCCCCCACCGATAAAAATAGTGCAGATCATTGAGAAATAAATGGAATAGACTGCCATCATCCGTATTGTACACACTCTCCAATAGCGTCACATTCAGTAATCCCTTCTGGTAGAAATAATGATAATTAAGCCTGTCATACCGGTGAGTGAACTTACCTAACCACTTGGGTATACTCAAAGCATCTGGCCCGGGCGGATTTTGTAACTCTTGATCAGGAGTTCTGCTATAATCTTCTATAAAATATACCCCCCCCAACTCAAGCGTATGGCCTAAACTAAATTCATATTGTATGCCTAAATCAAAACTCAGGTTCGTATAGTCATAAAAAACAGCTCCTTCCGGAAAAAACAATGGCTCCGTAGAAGCATATCGGTGTACTCCCGCTGATATCCCCCATTGACTACCAAATAAATAGGGCCTCCGAAAAAACACTTGGTAGTTATTCCGATTATCTATATTACGGTAGGCTGCGGCCAATGTCATGCCCCTTCCCAGAAAGTTGATTTCCGTTGCTCCTGCTTCATACCACACATTACCCTCTACTCCACCAATCGATAGCATAGGAAATAATGTCCAGGCTTCATCAATGCCAAAGGTCAGCTGCAGCGCTCCCTCCCGAAGCGTATCTAACCGATAGCGGGCATCGGCTACACTATATAAATTGCGTAAGCGCTGAACATCCGCCAAAACCTTATCTTCAGAAAATACTTCTCCTTTTGTACTCTTCAAAAAGCGGGATAAATAGGCCTCATGATGCCGGTTTATCCCTTCAAATTGTATCTTTTCTATAAAAAACAAGGATTCTTCCTGACTGAATACGAGGGTATACGTCCCTAAAAAACTCCAAAGTAGTAACCAAAATCTCATTTAACAGGCTATGTATTTTAGTTCTTTGACATAAATTGTGGAAAATGGAACTTCAAAATGTTAACCCTTTCAGCCACAAGGGCATTCAAGGGTTAACATTTTGAAGTTCCACACAATTTGTCAAAGAACGTGTATTTTTTTTCAAATCTTAAATTACAAGGTGAAATAAGCGAATGTTCTCAACGCAACCACTCTTGCTAGAACGGGCTTCCCCTCCAGGTCTTCTTTTAGACTGATATAGAAGCGCCCCTCTGCTTACCCCTTACATCTCTAGACCTTTTTACAAATTAAACCTCACTCCCAAATTATAAGTAGCTGCCCTGCCCATATTTTGATTCAAAAATTGATTCTCAAAATACGTGTATGAAAGCTCAAGCTCAAAATTAGGATTAAATTGGTACTTACTCCCAATTCCCAGCTGATAAAAATAATCAAATTCCTGTTGCCAAAATGGAGAATAATTAGCCAGGCCGTATATCGTCGCCTTAGGCGTCGGAAAATAACTAAAGATCAAAATCGCCGGAGTGGACCACCGATTGACCCGGCCTTCATCACTCGACCCGATATCCTCCCCCAATACATCCAGCTCCGTAAATAAAGAGAACTTATTTCCGATAGGAAAATCGTTAAAGATCTGTGTCCACCAGCTTGGGCCATCCCAATCTATAAACTGCTGCCCCTCTACTGAACCTGTTAGATCATCTCCGATGGGTAGCCAAAGGGCACTTTGAATGGAAAAGTTCGTCCATTTTGGAACCGGAGCAATACGTATTTTTGGACCTATGGTCGTTACTCCCTGGCGAGTAGCGCCTCCAAGAACATCAAAGGGCGATTCATTTTCAGGACCACTACGCACTATTCGGTAGCGCATTTCGAATCCAACATTTACGCGGTGGCTTGCGCCATATAAAAAGGTGGCAATAGTAGTAAAAAAAGTAGTTCGGTTATCAAAATCCCCTTCATTATTACGGGTACGCTGAGTGTAAAGATTATTAAATATTTTAGTCTCCGTATTTCCCTTTGGAATAGTAGAAGAAACAACATAACGCGCAGCATTATTGGCCTTCACTTCACCAACGATTCCGGTCATCGTGCCGTTCAGCGACCAATCGTAGTTGTAATACCCTATGCCATAATCCTCCGAAATAGGACTAGAACGATAACTGTTGATAAACTCCAAAACACTCTTCTGACTACCTCCAAAATCTGAAACATACCACTGGAATATTTGGGAAAGCGAAGCCATTCCTTTTTCTTCTTCTATGCGAATAAAATCCGGATCATTCAATGCCAGATGGGTTTGTTGTTCCATCTGTTCGTCCAATCGCTCGGGCACATACGCTTCGGCAATGATTGGAGGACAATCTTTGGCTCCACACACTAAAACGAAGTGCAAACGACCATCAGCAAAGGGTTTTAACAAAAATTCTTTCTCCAATTCGTTTAGGGTTACAGTCTTACCGGCAACTAAATGCCGTTTGCGGTCAAAAAAGCCCGCCACATCCTGAACCGAAGCAATTGGATAAGCATCCAGTACTCCTTTAATAACCAGAATATTATAAGCATTGATGTAAAATGCCTTTTTTTCATTCTTCGACCAGGAGTCAGGATCTGCTTTTTCTACCAACTTCAGTAGTTCCAAAAAGAAGTCATCATTCTCAACCGATTGATAATCGATCAAATCACCTTTAACATGGGATTTAAAAAAAGCATCTGCTTTTTCAAAGAAAGCAACTTGACCATTAAGGCTGTAGAAGATCGGGGAAAGCAAAAAAATCAAGAGCAAATTAATTCTCATAATGTCGTTTTGTTTTATAGCTCCAAACGTACATTATGACACTTGGTTGTATACCAAAAACAAAAGAGTCTCTTTACTGTCCTTACATTGACAATATGAGTTATTTGAGGGATAAATTATCCGCGATTCTCGCTTTGAAAAATAAACGCGCATTCCTTTGAGATGGAGGCCGAAGGGGCGTAAATTTGGTTTTGGATTTCCAAAACGAGAATTGCTGACAAATTATCAGGGATTAATAATAGCATTCTACTCTCCTTCAGAAAGTTTTGTTGTACATTTACAGTGTATTCTTACCGATCATCTAGTTTGTAGCCTATTCATCTTTTAAAAACTTTCCGGCACAAAGAGCACATGTTTCCGCTGTAAATCATGAAAATAAGTTGTACTTCGCTGGTGGCGTAGCACCAGGATAAAGGAGTTTATCACCTTCAGTTAAGAAATAAGGATAAAACATTTGTAGAACGCTGGGTAAAATGGTAATTTTACCTTCAATAAATGGTTCTATTTTTATGAATTTACTTCTTATAATAGGCTTATTGCTTACTGTGGGCTACATAGCAGGTTGGTTATTGAACCAAATAGGCCTGCCTAAAATTATTGGTTATATAATAACCGGCATTGCTTTTAGCCCAAGTACATTTGATTTCATCGGGCACTCCTTCATTGAAACCACAGAGCCCATCATAGATATATGCCTGGCTTTTATCGCCTTTGAAGTGGGAGGATCTTTGAAATGGTCAAAGATTCGGGAGCATGAAAATGAAATTTTAAGCATAACGCTTTTTGCCAGTATCATTCCCTTCGCGTTCATGCTGGTCGGCATATTTCTATTTGGGCTCCTATTCCCGGCAAAACTTCCTTTTGATGCTTTAACCCTCTTTGTATTTGCACTTATCCTAGGAGCATTGGCCAGCCCTACAGCCCCAGCTGCTACCCTCGCAGTGATCCATCAATACAAAGCCAAAGGCAAAGTAACAGACACTATCCTTGGGATTGCAGCATTAGATGATGTACTGGGAATTCTATTATTCAGTTTTACCACGGCCTTAATTTTTATTTTTTCAAATGATGCCAGCGGGTTAATCGGGAACCCTGTTTTAAATGCGTTTTACGAGATCATAGTAGCGATCCTTTTAGGAATAGGTTTTGGCTTTATCATTGACGAAATTGCCAAATTCTTTCCAATCACCACGGAAGGTCAATGGGTTGTGATTATTTTTTCATTGATCATCTCTTGTGTGGGAATTTCGAAGGCCTTACATGTTGATATTCTGCTTTCATCAATGACCATGGGCATTGTCGTTGCCAACACTTGCCAAAGACAACGATTAATATTCAGAATCCTCGAACGCTATACGGAGGAGCTCATTTTCCTGTTTTTCTTTCTTTTAAGCGGTTTACACTTAGACATATCCATTATTCCACAAGCCGCCCTTTTAATTTTCCTTTTTGTTCTTTTGCGAGCCGCCGGAAAATATGCAGGTGCTTACATTGGAGCCCGGGCTGTCAGTGCGGATCCTTCCATACAAAAATATACAGCAGGAGGACTGCTCCCGCAAGCGGGCATCGTAATTGGCTTGGTATTAAACGTTTACCAGAATGAACAATTTAGTGAAATCTCGGAAATATTACTGACTACCATTATGGGAGCTACGGTAATTCATGAGCTGATTGGGCCGGTAATTGCGAAGCATTCGTTGTATAAAGCCGGGGAGTTGACCATCACGAAATAAGACTTTGAGGTAAAACATAAATCCGTTTCTCTAGCATTCTGTTCCAATACATTTAACAAAAACAACTAACTAAGACGAGAATGGGTTAACAGGAATTAGGGCTGCCAGCTAGCTGGCAGCCCTAATTCCTGTTAACCCATTCCTCTTTGTAAAAAAGCCTCTCCTCCCTAAGTAAATATTCAAAGAAAGTGTTTAAGTTTGTAAATGGTTAACTTTTTAACCCTTAACCTTTAACCCTTAAGATTATCTATGGACAACGAAACCATCCAGAACCTCAAAGAGGCACTCAAATTCTCACCTAACAACATCCCTTTAAAGCTTCATCTTGCTGAAATGCTCTTTAAAGCAAATCGACTGGAAGAGGCCAAACAAGAATTTCAGGAACTCTTAAAACTTGACCATAACCCCAAACATAAATATGGACTTGCCAGCGTTTTTTATGCCTTAGGAGAATTTTCAAAATGCAATGTTATTCTCGAAGAACTTATCGATTCTCATCATGCCACTTTTGAGATGCTTGTTCTTCATTGCAGAGCACTCGTCAAAGAAAAAGAAATACCGAAAGCCCTTGAAGTCTATAAAAGGGTAATTCAGGAAAGACCTGATTTCACTGACGATGAATTAGATGCTGAGTTAAGGGTTTCGTCCAACCCTTTAAACGAGGAATTATGGGATGAATTAGATCCTCAATTTATACAAAAGCCACTAATTAACTTTAATGATGTCGGAGGGCTTGAAGACATCAAAAAAGAAATTGAGCTTAAAATAATCCAACCCTTAAAACATCCTGAACTCTATAAATCTTACGGAAAAAAAGTAGGGGGTGGCATTCTGCTCTACGGCCCTCCCGGCTGCGGTAAAACCTACATCGCAAAAGCAACGGCCGGGCAAGTAGATGCCCGCTTCATCAGCGTCCATCTGAATGACATCCTGGATATGTGGATCGGGAACAGCGAAAAAAACCTCCACGAAATCTTCGAATTGGCAAGAGAAAATACGCCTTGCGTGCTCTTTTTCGATGAAATTGATGCTTTAGGAGCTAGCAGAAGTGATATGCGCCAATCATCAGGCAGGCATCTCATTAACCAATTTTTACAGGAACTCGATGGCATCTCCGGCAATAATGATGGCTTGCTTATCATTGGTGCCACGAACACTCCCTGGCATTTAGATACAGCTTTCCGTCGCCCCGGAAGATTTGACCGGATCATTTTCGTCCCGCCTCCTGATGAAATCGCTCGTGAATCTATTTTTAAAATAAAATTAGCCGAAAAACCAACGGATTCTATTGATTTTTCAGCATTGGCTAAAACGAGCCAGGGATACTCCGGTGCAGATATTGAAGCGCTTATTGATATTGCAATTGAAGGCAAACTGGAAGAAGCCATCAAAGCGGGCATCCCCAAGCCTTTAGTAACCAAGGACCTAAAAAAAGCCATGAAAAAACACAAAGCGACTACCAAAGAATGGTTTACTACTGCCAAGAATTTTGCCTTATACGCCAATGAATCTGGCTTGTACGATGATGTTCTAACCTATATGAAAATCAAAAAAATAAAATGATCGACGCACAAATTAGCCGAGCCAGCTTATTAATTGAGCAAAATAGATTTAAGGAAGCCTCTCTGGTTCTTAAAGATGTGATCAGCCAAGAACCTGACAATGCCTATGTACTGGGAATGTATGGATTGGTTTTACTCGAAACGGAAGAAATAGACAAAGCGGAACAGGTCATTGACGATGCAATAGCCCTTGCGCCAGATTATGATTATTTATTTTACCTCAAAGCAAGAATCGCCCTTCATCAAGATAACTACAATCAAGCCGAAAGCAGTCTGCAAGAAGCTTTAACCCTAAGCCCCGATGATGCCGATTACTACGCCCTGTGGTCGTCAATCAAATTAGCAAGAAAAAAGTACGAAGAAGCTTTAAACCTGGCAGACAAAGCGCTTTCCCTTGACTCGGAAAACCTATTTGCGCTTAACATCCGAAGTTCAGCCTTATTAAAATTAAATAAAAAAGAAGAATCGCTCAATGCTATAGAAGGCGCCCTTAAAGAAGATCCCAATAATGCCTACACTCATGCGAACTATGGCTGGGGCTTACTTGAGCAAGGAAATAGTCAAAAAGCGCTGGAGCACTTCAAAGAAGCCCTAAAAAATGACCCTAATTCCAGGTATGCTCAGGCTGGTATGTTGGAAGCACTAAAAGCTAAATACTGGATATACCGCATTTTTCTTAGATACGCTCTCTGGATGGGTAACCTTACAACACAATATCAATGGGGCGTTATTATTGGGTTTTACTTGCTCTACAGGTTGCTCAACTCTGTGTCGGAAAACAACCCTGCCTTGCAACCTATTCTGACGCCCGTTCTTTTTTTGATGGCCCTGATTGCTTTTTCTACCTGGGTAATGACGCCATTGAGTAATTTGTTCCTACGACTAAATCCTTATGGCAAGCACCTGCTAGATGAAAAAGAAATAATGAGTTCTAATTTTGTCGGAATTAGTGCAATGGTCTTTCTATTTGGATTGCTCACCTTTTTTATCTCAGCCAATATGAATTGGCTGGCTGTTGCGGTATTTGGTTTTACAATGATGGTACCCCTTGGGTCTATGTTCGCTCCTACCAAATACAAAAATGCTTTATTGTATTATTCTATTGCTATGGCTGTAGTGGGAGCATTATCCATTAGCATCACTTTTTTAAGTGATCAATTGGTCAATCAGTTCTCAATGATCTATATTTTTGGATTTATTGCCTATCAATGGATAGCCAATTTTCTTATGATACAGGAGGATAATATTTAATTTTTATTTCAATTTACAACAATGGGAGAGGAGCAAGGGATATTTGGGCATAGCCCAAATACCGCTTGCTCCTCTCTCCCATTGCTGTGGAAAAATCAATACTTCTTATGGCTAATCGATCTACAGCCTTCATTGCTTTAGGTAGTGTAATCATTTTTCTAATTCTATACTTCCTAACCAATGCAGGCTTCTTTGGAGAAAACGTGATTGGAGAAGCCGGTATCGGCACCGGTCCTTTAATCGTGCCGGCAGGTTATGCATTTTCCATCTGGGGGGTGATCTATCTGGGGCTTATTGCCTTCCCGATTTACCAGCTTTTTGTAAAAAAGGAACGTCATATTTTGTGGGATAAGATTCGAATTGCGTTTTCCATTAATCTCATAGCCAATGGCCTCTGGCTGGTAGTAGCTTCTTATAACTGGCTTTGGATTAGTGTAGGCGTGATGTTGGTTTTGTTAATATTGCTTATTTTAATAAAAGAATGGCTTGTAAGCATTCAAAAAGATGGCGGCGAAGTGAATTTTCTAGCAGAAAGCTTTGTCTTCAGTGCTTATTATGCCTGGATCACCATTGCGGCCGCCTTGAACATCAGTGCTGCCTTAAAATTTTACAACTGGAATGGGTTTGGTATTGATGAAGTAAGCTGGACTCTGATTATTCTAACAGTAGCAGCAGCCATTGCCGCGTGGGTTTTCTTAAAGTATCGTGATAATGTGTATGCCGGCGTGGTAATATGGGCATTCGTTGCTATTGTCGTACGCCATATTCAGGCGAACCCAAGCATTGCTTATTTAGCAATAGGGGTCAATATAGTATTCCTGGCATTAATCATTAACAAGGAACGGTTAACTGCGAACGGTTAACGGTTAACGGCGAACAACTTAAGGCCAAGGGCCTTAACTGTTAAATCGTTTTCCGTTAACCGTTTCCCGTTGTCCGTAAATCTAATAGCTTCGACGTTCATGCTTTGTACAATTTGACCTCTGAAAGTCATCTCCAGCCAAATTATTTCTTTTGTCCGGACATCCAATACACCGAAGACCAAACCTTTGGTCAACGTTTGTTTGATTCTGATTTGATGCTGAACGGTACTAGGATTATAAGCTACCCCTCTCTCTGAAATATGCATTGCAAATTTACTGTTCATCCAACCTACTACTAAGTTAGGTGACAGGCTTTTAAAGCCAAGGCTCCTTCCAATTTAGTATTTCATCCTTTCATTTTGAAGGAATATAATAACCGTTGGTTTGTGGTAGGTAAAAAAGATCAGGCCAAAAAAGTGATAAATCTTGCGCTCGATCGAATCGTAAAAATTGAGTTTGATTTGAAAACAACCTACATGGAGCATTCCTTTAATGGTGATGATTATTACAAAAACACCATTGGAGTATCCGTGCTGAATGATGATTTTTTGGAAGAAACCGTCTTGAAAGTTGATGCGCAAAATGCTCCCTATGTATTGACCAAGCCCTTTCATGCTTCTCAAGAACTGCTAGAAAAAGAAGAAGACGGCAGCATTCTGATTAGCGTTAAAGTGCATCTAAATTTCGAATTTGAACGCCTGATACTTGGCTTTGGAGATTCCATTAAAGTGATAAGCCCTCCTGTGCTGAGAAACAAAATTCAAAGAAAGTTGAGTAAAGCACTCAATAATTATAAAAAAACCAAGAAGAATGATTAACATCCCAAATGATTAGGAAGAGTTAATGCTTTATCAACAAAAAACAAAAAACGGATAACGGTTAACGGGAAACGAAAAGTAACCGTTAACCGTTATCCGTTAACCGTTTTTTGTTTACATTAACATCGTCTCTCCCTTATTTACGATTCCTTGCTCCTGTAAGAAATCATTTACAGCATCCATCATACCAAGATCCTGAGTAGTAGCTTCGCCTTTAACTACCCGGCGAAGTGCCATGTAGAAAGTTAATTGTCCCATTGCCAGCTCGTCAGCTTTATCGCCATGATCAACAATCATTTGAGCATAGTGGTTAATTTTGTCTTCAACGAAAAAGATTACATAATTGCCAAAGATGTGGTTGCCGGCAGCTCTGGAGTTCATACCTGTAAACTGTTGTAGCGCATCCTGGAATTCAGTTCTTCCCATTGCCTCATCTGCTCCTAAGGAGAATGTTTTGAAAATTGCCCCAGCATCGCCTGCCAACCCTAAAGCATTGAACCATGTAACATATTCTTCTTCAGTGATATTTGTATCACCACTTGCCAAACAACCAAAAACAGCATCCGCCCAGCGCTTGAATTCTTCTGATTCTGCATCAGCTACTTTTTCTGCCCAAGCAGCGTACTCCTCTTTTGATATAGCGTTATCGTTGTTCTCATCCGCAAAAACTTTCATTGAAAGCCACCATCTTCTGGCCGCATTTTTTACTCTCTCAGACGTTTCGTCCGTTTTGATTAAATCTTTGAATAACATGTCGAAGTCAGCTTCTTCCAAGCTGCCATTGCCGTCTTTGTCTAAGACTCTGAATAGGTAATCGAATTTTTTCTGTTGCAATTCGCCTAACATTTTTATTGATTTTAGTGTGTGAAAAATTACAGGATTATATTAGTTCTTGTTTAATTAACTCTCATTTTAATAAATCGAAACTTGCATTAATTAATAGACTTGCTCGAATAAAGTATAATATAAATTTCACCCCTTCACCATCCTTAAGATGGCCAGCAAAATACGAAAATAATAACTTTAATAACTTTGAGAATAAAGATTTGTTTGAAAAAGAAATTATAAATATTGTGGAGAACGATCATTCAATTAGCTTGAACAAATACATCAGCAGCACAGGCATTTGCTCCCGAAGAGAGGCAGATAAGTGGATAGAAGCCGGGCGTGTTAAAATTAATGGCCAAATTGCTCAAAAAGGCAATAGAGTCACCGAAACCGATAAGGTCACCATAGATGGAAAGCCTTTGAAAAACAGGCCAAAGTCGATCTATATCGCTCTTAATAAACCGCCTGGCATTACATCTACGACCGACCTGAAAGATAAAGACAACATCATCGATTTTGTCAATCACCCTCAAAGAATTTTCCCCATTGGCAGATTGGATAAAGCCTCTTCAGGCTTGATCCTCCTGACCAATGACGGAGACATTGTGAATCAGATACTACGCGAAGAAAACGAACACGAAAAAGAGTACATCGTCAAAGTCGACAAACCCGTCACCAAGGATTTCATTAAACGAATGAGCAACGGATTACCGATTTTGGGCACCGTCACAAAAAAGTGTACCGTCGAAGTTGTCAAACCTTTTGTTTTCAGAATTATTCTCACTCAAGGCCTCAACCGGCAAATCAGAAGAATGTGCGAATACCTGGATTACAGGGTGATAACGCTTAAGCGCATACGTGTAATGAACATCCAGCTCGATAACTTAAAAGTTGGCCAATGGAGGGACTTGAGTAAAGAAGAACTCAAAACATTAAAAAGAATGCTTAAATACCTCAGCAAAATGTAGTACAATTGCATCGAAATTTAATAAACGCAAAAATTTACATATCATGATTGAGCAAATAATGGCTTTTTTTTAAAAAACCTAAGGAAGAACGAGAAGGAGCAACCCCTGAGGGCTTTTGTCCTAATTGCTGGGGAAAACAGGAATACGGTGAGGTCGTTAGAGATTTATACGAAGATAAGCAAATTGATGTAAATAATCACGCAGAGCACTACGCTTTTATCCAGAAATTCGTCGTGGAAAAAGTAGACGGAATCCGTTTAAAAAAAGGAACTACAAGCTTGGAATGCCCTACATGCCACACTGTCTATACTGTTGACTATACCAAGGTTGACTAAAAGTTGAAGTTCCAAAGCCCTCTAAACGAAACCATCTTCGTTGCGGAAATCCTTCCGGAACGGAGGTATATGTTTAATCAAGACCTAAAAACAGGCTTAAGCATTGTTTGGAACACAGGAAAAACAGCCTTCTTTTCTATTGACCATCAAGAAGTCAAAATTGTAAAAGACTGTATGATGTTCCTTAC
Source organism: uncultured Saprospiraceae bacterium (assembly GCA_964537285.1). Lineage (GTDB taxonomy): Bacteria > Bacteroidota > Bacteroidia > Chitinophagales > Saprospiraceae > CAZHZT01. The sequence continues at coordinate 16,546 of CAZHZT010000098.1, forward strand.
GGAATATCATCAAATTGATGATTTCCAATTCGAAAAAATGAATGTCATCCAGTTTAATCGCCCCTTTTATTGTATCGAAAACGATGATCATGAAATTGGATGTAAAGGACTGCTTTTCTTTGGCGCCTCAAATATTCCCAAGATTGAAATCCCAAATGATCGAAAAAGGCAATTCCAATTACTTTGGGATGTCTTCATGATGGAAACGGAAGAATCCGATGCACTAAAACTGGAAATGCTTCGGGCTTTACTAAAGCGATTTTTGATCATTTGCTTGCGCGTATACCAAAAAGAGAGCCGGGACCTACCCCAGGAAAACGTGATGGTCGCCCTTATTCGGGAGTTCAATTATCTCGTAGAAAAATATTTCAGGACGTACACTAAAGTCGCTGATTACGCTCGCCTCCTCCATAAATCGCCTAAAACCCTCGCCAATATTTTTAATAAATATATTGAAAAAACCCCTCTTCAAATCATTAATGACCGAAGACTTCTGGAAGCCCGGCGATTGCTTTCCCATTCTGATAAACCTATTCAGGAGATCGCCGATGAACTTGGTTTCAATGATGTACAATCGTTTAGCAATTTCTTCAAAACCCGACAGCAAGTATCTCCTTCACAATTTCGGTTCTCAAGTTTTTCGAGTTAACTTTTCTTTCGGCCTCCCTCTCAAAGGAATTTAGCGCTGTAGGCGCGTTTATTTTTCAAAGCGAGAATCGCTTTAATACTATAAAAAGTATATTTATAAAGTTCATAAATAATTAATAAATTCTACAAAGTTTATTAATATTAAGCATTCAAGTTATTGAACTATCAACATTTTGAACTTTATAAATCAAATACACACCATGAGAATAGTTTTCATTGTCATGATCTGCCTCGTGATATCCGGCGGACAACTCTATTCACAAAATAAGAAAAAAAAGGGCGAAAACGACGAAGCCAAGCCTGAAAAACGATGTTGGATACTACATCCATCAATGGCCTAAAATTTCGGAGCCTGGGCCCCGCACTAACCTCAGGCCGTATTGCTGACTTTGCCGTCAACCCACAAAACCCCAAAGAGTACTACATAGCATCAGCATCCGGCGGGGTATGGAAAACAACCAATGCGGGCACCACTTACCAACCTATCTTCGACAGCAAAGGAAGCTATTCTATCGGTTGCCTTACTCTGGACCCCAACAATTCGAATGTACTGTGGGTTGGCACCGGCGAAAATAATAATCAGCGCTCCGTTGCTTATGGCGATGGTATCTACAAATCTGAAGACGGCGGAAAAAGCTTCAAACACATGGGCCTAAAAGAATCTGAGCACATTGGTAAAATCCTGGTCGATCCACGGAACTCAGATGTAGTATATGTCGCCGCTATAGGTCCCCTTTGGAAGGAAGGCGGAGAAAGAGGCGTGTATAAAACCACCGACGGAGGGAAAAACTGGGAAGCAGTGCTAACCATTGACGAGCATACGGGTGTCAATGACATAATTATGGATCCCCGCAATCCGGACGTCATCTACGCTGCCGCCCTGCAGCGCCGTCGCCACGTATTTACCTATATCGGTGGCGGCCCCGGCTCTGGCATGTACAAAACCACTGACGGTGGGGCATCATGGGATAAAATCAACAAAGGCCTGCCTTCTGTGGATATGGGGCGTATTGGCCTCGCTATAGCCCCTTCAGATCCGGAAATCATCTATGCCGTAGTAGAAGCAGCTCAAGGCAAAGGGGGGTTCTTCGCCAGCACGAACCGAGGCGCATCCTGGGAAAAACGAAGCAGCTACAGCTCCAGTGGCAATTACTACCAGGAAATCATCGTAGACCCTAAGAACCCGGATATAATTTATGGAATGAACACCTGGATGCAAATTTCCCTGGACGGCGGTCGATCTTTCAAAGCTGTGGGCGAAAACACCAAGCATGTCGACAATCATTGCCTTTGGATTGACCCTATGGATACGGAACACTTGCTGGCAGGCTGCGACGGAGGTATCTACGAAACCTGGGATCGTGGAAAAACCTGGAGCTTTAAAGCGAACCTCCCTGTTATCCAGTTTTATAAAGTAGCCGTCGATAATGCGGAACCTTTTTATTACATCTACGGAGGTACACAAGACAACTTCAGCCTTGGTGGTCCCTCTCGTTCTATTAGTGGCAACGGCATCGCCAACTCAGAATGGTTCATAACCCACGGTGGCGATGGCTTCGAATCACAGATAGATCCCGAAAACCCGAATATCGTTTACGCTCAATCACAATACGGTTTTCTGGTACGATACGATAAGCAGAGCGGAGAAGAATTAGGTATCAAACCACAGCCGCGCAAAGACGAAAATCAGTATCGCTGGAATTGGGATGCCCCGCTTGTAGTGAGCAAGCACGTACCTTCGCGTATCTATTTTGCCGCGAACAAAGTCTTCCGCAGCGATGATCGAGGAAATAGTTGGGAAGTGATCAGCGGTGACCTCACCCAGCAAATTGACCGCAACACCCTGAAAGTTATGGGCCGCGTTTACGAAATGGACGCCGTAATGAAAAACGGCTCCACTTCTCCATATGGAACTATTGTAGCCTTGGATGAATCCCCGAAAAACCCTGACCTCCTGTATGCTGGCACAGATGATGGCCTTATTCAAATAACCAATAATGGCGGAGAAAGCTGGACTAAAGTCAGCAGCTTCCCTGGAGTGCCAGAACGCACCTATGTAAATATGGTGCTGGCTTCTCAACACGATGAAAACGTAGTGTACGCTTGCTTTAATCATCATAAATATGGTGATTTTAAGCCTTATGTATACAAAAGCACGGACAAAGGAACTACCTGGACTTCTATCTCTGCCAATCTTCCTGAGCGAGGCTCGGCTTACTCCATTGCTGAAGACCATGTCGACCCTAACCTTTTGTTCGTAGGCACTGAGTTTGGTGTATTTTTCTCCAATGACGGCGGCAAACACTGGAAGCAACTCAAGGCGGGTGTTCCAACTATTGCAGTCCGGGATATGGCCATTCAACAAAGAGAAAATGATTTAGTGCTCGGCACCTTTGGCAGAGGTTTCTTTGTATTAGATAATTATTCCGCCCTTCGTAATATTAGAGAGGAAACGTTAAAAGAAGAAGCTGCCCTATTCGCAGTTAGAGATCCCTGGCTGTACGAGCAAAGTTATCCCCTGGGCTTACCGAAACACTCTTTCCAGGGAGACAGTTACTACATGGGCGAAAACTTACCGCCGGTAGCTTTGATTACCTATTATTTGAAAGAGGACATTAAAACGAAAAAGGATATCCGGAAAAAAGCCGAGAAAAAAGCTAAAAAGGATGGCAAAGATTCGTCTTATCCAGCCTACGAAGAACTCAAAGCTGAGAGGGACGAGATAAACCCGCAATTAATGTTTGTTGTTGAAAATGCGGAAGGAGAGATTGTCAGAAAGCTAACAGCTGCTCCTAAGAAGGGGTTACATCGAATGCAATGGGATCTGCGATACGCTTCGGTTAATCCAATCAATCTAAACAAATCCTCTTTTTACAATCCTTTTGCTGGTAAGGACGAGGGGCGCCTGGTACCTCCGGGTAAGTATTCCGTAAGTATGTATGCCATGGAGAACGGGGAAATGAGGTTACTCACGGATCCGGTTTCCTTTGATGTCAAACCATTGAATAATAGCACCTTGCCCGCCGAAGATCGCGATGAACTGGCCGGCTTTCAGGAAAAACTGCTTGACCTTCACCGCGCTGTACAAGGCGCACAACGAACTATCGGCGAGCTTAACAACCAACTGCGCCACATTAAAGCAGCCATTACACATACGGGCGCTAATCAAGCAGAGTTGTTGAAGGATGTCAGAGCAATTGAAAATACCTTACAATCCATTCAGTTTAAACTAAATGGAGACCCGGTCGCCAGTTCTTTAGACATTGACAAACCAGCAACGGTGAGCAGTCGGGTAGGATTGACCGTCTATGAGTCTTTTCATTCCACTTCCAATCCCACGAAAACGCATCAAAATAGTTATCAGATTGCAGCGGAAGAATTCCGGCCCTTGCTAGCACAATTAAAAACGGTTGTAAATGAAGACATGAAAGCATTACAACAAAAGTTGGAAGCAGTCGGCGCTCCTTATACGCCTAATTCATTTCCCGAATATTCTGAAAATTAATCTAACAAGAAGTTTTTTATAGAATAGGGAGGGGTTCGTTCTTTGTTTTTTTGAAAAAAACAAAGAACGAACCCCTCCCTATTCTACCCATGCTGGTTCCGAGGTCATCCCGGAACATTCTCCATAAACCACCACTTAGATCAAGCAGTTAAATTCCCAACACAATAGCCAATTATGTGTTAGTATCGCTATCAGGGAAAAATTTGCAAAACAAGGGGAACTTTCCCCTAACGCTTGGCAGCCATTTACCCTTATCTTTGTATCAGAAAGAAAATCAGACTTGTTCTTCAATCGTAACATTCTTAATTTAAACTACTAATCAAACATGACAAATATGGAAATGGCCACCTTCGGGGGCGGATGTTTTTGGTGCGTTGAAGCTGTTGTCCAACGTTTAAATGGCGTTCATAAAGTTGAATCGGGCTATGCCGGAGGATTCGTAAAAAATCCAACTTACCGGGAAGTATGTTCTGAAAAAACAGGGCACGCAGAAGTAGTACAAGTATCCTTCGATCCTGCAATCATCAGTTACGAAGACTTGGTTACAATCTTCATGACCAGCCATGATCCAACTACACTTAATCGCCAGGGGGCTGACAGAGGAACACAATACCGCTCTATCATTCTATATCATAATGATGAGCAAAAAGCTTCGGCACAAAAAGTGATCGACGGCCTGAAAGATGTATTCAACGATCCGATTGTCACTCAATTGGTTCCTTTGGAGGAATTCTATGTGGCAGAGGCTTATCACCAAGATTATTATAACAATAACTCCTTCGCAGGTTATTGCCAGATCGTGATCAATCCAAAGGTACAAAAGCTTAAAGCTATGTACGCTGATCGTTTAAAGCCTGAAATGGTATAGTAGGACTGCAGGCTGACCGCTGAGCAACGAAGTAGGCCGCCGAAAGAAGCCATCAAAAGTGTCAAGAATTTAGTTCCTGAAGCTCTAGGACCGGCCTTATTCAATTTAGCTTTTTGAAAGGCTGGCAGCCGTTAAAAAAT
>CAZHZT010000099.1:0-21440 GCA_964537285.1 uncultured Saprospiraceae bacterium
TGAATACAGCCTTGATTTTTTGCTACTTTTTCATCAAGGAAAAAGTAGATAAAGCTTTGATTAACAGACCATGCAAATATTTTTTTTACAAAACATGAGCCATCCTTAAAACTCAGGATGACTCATGTTTACCGGATAATTACCCTATTTAACTCCTTGGCTAAATCATTGCGGCGTGTAGTTAGTTCCTGATGAACTTTGAGGTAAATCATCAGTTCTTCGTCCTTACGGGCTTTCTGAAGATCAAGGATGTATTGCTTGTTATCTTCACACATCTCTGTAAACTTACGGAGCTTGAACTCTAGCAGCACCCGCCGGCTATCCAGAAAGAAGTTTTCTTCCGGCATCACCTGAGTTTGCAGGATGATGTCCCATTTGGCTTCCCAGTTGGGACTGTATTCAAAAGGAGATTGAAGAAGATCTATAGCAATCTCCCGGATTTTTGGGTCACTGTGCTGTGTGAATAACGTACGATCCAGGGGTTCTTTATCTAAAAGCCTTTTCAGGCAGATTCTGGCAATCCGGCCGTATGAGACGTTATTAAAATCATCCAGTACCTCCTCAATATTTCCCAGAATATAAGCAGCCACACTGAGTTGTTCTTCTTCATCGTATATTTTTCCACCAAATAACACCAGAATGCGGGCAATTTCTTTTTCATGAAGGTCATTGATCTTAAGGTCTTTAGAAACTTCCATTTCTCGGCCAACCTGCTCTTCCTTAGAAACCACCGTTTGTTTTTCTTCTTCTTCGGGGGCTTCCCTGGCTTGCTGGTTTTTCTCTTTTTTAATGGCCTGGGTAACCAATTTATTGGTTTCATCCACAAGGACTTGTTCACTTACCTCCAGGATTCTGGATGCCTCTTTTAGATAAAGGCCTCTTTTAATGGGGTCAGGGATTATAGCAATGCTTTCAATAATTGTCCGGATAACCTGCGATTTCTTAATGGGGTCATTGCCTGCCTCACCTAGCAGGAGGTCAATCTTGAGAAAAATGAAATCCTTGGCTTCCTTTTGAGCATATTCCTGAAAAGCACTCTTGCCAACCTTTTTGATGTAGGAATCAGGATCTTCTCCCTCAGGAAGAATTACCACCCGGACGTTTAGGTCCTGTTTCAAGGCTACATCCAGGCCTCTGAGAGCGGCATTAATCCCGGCTTTATCACCATCGTAAATAATCTTTAAATTTGGGGTGAAGCGCTTGATGAGTTGTACCTGCCCTGTAGTAAGCGAGGTTCCTGATGAAGCGACTACATTTTCAATGCCTGCCTGATGAAGGGAGAGCACATCTGTGTAGCCTTCTACCAACATACATTCATCTAGTTTGCGTACTGCCTGTTTAGCAAAGTAAATACCATAGAGAATGTTACTCTTATGGTAAATTTCAGTCTCCGGCGAGTTCAGATATTTGGGACCCCTGGCATCTTTTTGAAGGATACGGCCGGCAAAGGCAAGGACTTTACCGCTCAAACCATGAATTGGAAAAATAACTCTATCCCGGAAGAAATCCTTGTCTTTTTGAGTGGTTAATCCCAGCTTTTTTAAAAAATCAATGTTGTAATTGGCTTGAACAGCGGCTTTAGTGAATATATCCCAACCAGCAGGAGCGTAGCCCAGATTAAATTTTTCTATGGTGGATTCCAGAAAACCTCTTTCCTTAAAATAACTCAAACCAACACTCTTGCCGCGGTCCGTCTCCAAAAGTTGTTTTTGGAAATACTCCATAGCATAGTTGTTGACAAGATGAAGGCTCTCCTGGAGCTGCCGCTCTGCTTTTACCTCTTCACTGGCTTCCGTTTCTTCTAATGCTATATTGAATCTACGCGCCAAATGCCGGATAGCATCCGGAAAGGACAAGTTTTCGTGATCCATTACGAACTGAACAGCATTGCCGCCCTTCCCACAACCAAAACATTTGTAGATGCCTTTAGCTGGTGAAACCACAAAAGAAGGAGTCTTTTCATCGTGAAACGGACAGAGCCCTTTCATATTTACGCCTGCTCGTTTGAGGTTGACATAATCCTGAACAACTTCTTCTACGGCAGCCTTTTCAATAACTTCTTGTATGGATTTAGGATTAATCAAGTAAAGTATAGTTTTTTAGTTCTTTGACAATTTGTCAAAGAACGATTTTTTTATAAAAATAAAGATAAGGCAGTAATAATTCTTTCTGATGGGATCCGGGAGGGCCGTTTTGCGGAGCAAAACGGCCCTCCCGGATCCCATCAAAGAGAGAATCATAGGATTTTTTGGCCAATAATCCTTATATTTATTCCTATTTGAAGCTTTTTTATACAAAAAAAACTTGGTTTTTTAACTTTTTTAGTGAATTAAGAAAACTTTAACAAATGAAAAGTGTAATGAAAAATTCGGAATGTTTTTGGATAGTTTTTTGATAAACAGGTATTTATGATTGGAAGGTTTAACTATTGTTATTAAAAATAACATTTGCTTTAACATAAATCTCACCTAAAAACGTTTATCTATAGGAATCTTTTGAAAGGGAAGTCTGTTTATATTATAAAGTGAGCAAAAAAGAATAGAAATATATATAAAGATTTAATGGGTGTTCTCATAGTGTGTGGGCTGCCCCGTCTCCAAAACTTGGATGTACGGGGCAGATTTTTTTGGTGTTCTATGAGGCTTTTTACGGCAAGAAAAAGAAAACGTTGCAAAAGGAATGACCTTTTTTGCTAGTGCTTCAGGAAGTAAATCCTTGATAGCTTTAAAAGCGATTATTTTGGTGGCAAACGAGGCGCGAAGAGGGAGCATAGCCAAAGTTACGTGACCGATGAGCAACGAAGTAGGCCGCCAAAAGAAGCCGTCTAAAGTGTCAAGGATTTAGTTCTTGAAGCACTAGTGCTCCTCATCTCTGCTAAATAAGAAAAATATATGAAAAATTGCCGAGTTTGCTTACATGCTCTTCCTCTTAAAGCCCGCTTTTGCCCTAATTGCGGCGCTAAAGTGGAATCAAAGGAGCAAATCTGCGCTTACTGTTACACTGAGAATGCTTCCGGATCCAAGTTTTGCAGGCAATGTGGAAAGCCTTTGGGGGAACGTTCCATAGGAAATGATTATCGCATACTTTTTGCCGGTAATGAAGAAATGTTTAATAGCCTCAAAACTTATTTTTTAGGCGCCTTAAGACAAAGGCTTAAAGAAGAACAGCAAGTAAGGGATTATGAGCTTTACCTGAATGTCTTTTTTGAACCTCCTTTCACTGCTTTTTTTAATAAAAATGCGCAAAACCTCGTACGATTACTCAAAAAAATCGATGAAAACGTAGAAGAAGGCAAAGACGAGCAGGCTGACCATCTCATCATGAAAACGTTTGATGCCCTTCTGGATCATTTTATTATTGCCTACTGCAATCACCTGAATGCCATTTCTTTGCCAGGCGATATCCTGCGTTATGCTAATGTCCACAACCTTCAGGACGTTGATATATCCTCTATGATAATGGATTACCTCGATCTGGAAAGTGAAAAAGAGCCGGTTTACATGAATTTCTTAACCATGCCAGTGGATAAACTGAAAAATGCTATTAAAGCATTTGTAAATACTCAAAAACAAGAGTCCATCTTCTTCATTTGTGATCAATCGGTACTGGGTTCCTGTAAGGAGGGTTTTGCAATGACCAATAAGGCTTTGTATTGGAAAGCGCATTTTCAAAAAGCTAGAATGGTTGAATACAAAGCCCTGGAGTCCGTTGAACGTAAATCTTCATGGTTACTCATTAATGGCCTGTATTTCAGCGTCAATGCACGCCTTAACCTGAAGATGTTTAAACTCTTGAAAAAAATCCGATCCCTCCACTGAAATAGCGATAAACGGCTATCCTTCCCCGTTCCCTACCGTTTGCCCATATCTTAAAACTACTCCGTAGAGAATAACTATACTAATAAGCAGTAATATCGTACAAATGAGCCATCCTCCGCCCAGCAAAGTGGAAAGGCCGGCTAATACGATGCTTACTGCGCCCACCGTAAGTGCATAAGGCAACTGTGTGCGAACGTGATCTATATGATTACAATCAGAAGCCAATGAACTCAGGATCGTGGTATCGGATATCGGCGAGCAGTGATCGCCCAGTACAGAAGCTGCCAAGACCACTGATATGACGTTTAAAAGGATCTCCATACTAATATCTTCACCCAAGCCTGCACTTTGACAAATTAGCCAGGTGGTTGGAATGGCAATAGGATATAAAATAGTCATGGTACTCCAACTTGAACCGGTTGAAAAAGAAATCAAGGCTGCAAGTATGAATACAATAACGGGCATTAAATAAGGATTTAGGTTTCCTTCCAGGGCAACGGAGAGAAAATCAACTGTATGAAGCTCATCTGTCGTAATGGCTAGAGACCAGGCCAGAGTAAGAATCAATATAGCCGGCAGAATCGTTTTAAAACCGATCAAGAAGTTGTTCATGGTTTCCCATAGCGTCATTATCCGGTTGTAAAGAGTGATTATTATGGCAAGGGCGGCACCACTAAAAGAAGCCCACAATAAAGCAACGTAGGAATCTGCATTTCCGATAAGTTTACCCATTTTGAGAAAAAAAACAGCCTCCCCTTCAGGCCACAAGGCAGGCATGGCGCTCCAGATACTGCCCCAGGAGGCATTCCCCGGGTTTGCGCCTGCTTCCCGAAGCTCGGAATAAGTACTTTCCATACCTGTAGCGATTAGTCCCAAAAGAGTTACTATGATTACAGTAAGAACCGGTAAGAAGCCATGAAGCCAATTTTTTGGTGCTCCTTTTACTGGGCTTAGATCCTCTATATTCGAATCGTCTTCATCAGAGCTGTTCGATGAAGAAACTTTACCTGTTTTCCGGGCCCTAAGCTCGGCTTTGCGCATTGGCCCGTAATCACGCTGAGTATAAATGAGCATCAAAATAAATATAAGAGTAAGTATAGGGTAGAAAGAGTATTTCAGGGAACTGAAAAATATGCCATAAGCACTAAGGTTCTGGTCAAAATCAACGATTTGAGAAACTCCACTTTCAATAAAACCTAATTCCGCCCCTATCCAGGTAGTGATGAAAGCTACTGCCGCAACAGGGGCAGCAGTACTATCTACGATATAAGCTAGTTTTTCTCTTGAAATGCGAAAGCGGTCGGTCACAGGGCGCATTGTATTTCCTACAATGAGGGTATTGGCATAGTCATCAAAGAAAATAGCGACCCCCAGAAGCCATGTTACAAATTGGGCACTTTGAGGCGATTTGGCATACCTGGATAATCGATTTACAATACCCGCCATACCTCCATTTTTGGAAATTATCCCTACCATACCACCAATCAATAATGAGAATATGATGATTGAAATATGCCCTCCGTCGGTTAAGGCTGCTACGACATATTGCTCAATGGTTTTCAAAAAACTAATAAAAAGATAATAGGGCGATTCCAGGCGCATTCCACCTGCAATAAAACTTCCTACCCAAATGCCCGTGAAAAGAGAAATAATCACTTCTCTAAAGATCAAGGCCATCAAAATGGCGATTAGAGGTGGTAATACAGACAGCCAAAGAGGAATGGATACTAATCGAATGCTTCCATTATTCCGTTTGGCGGCATGTAGTAGTTGATAGCTTTTTTGTTCATTTGATTCCGAGCTTAAAAAAAGGAGCTGCCCGCTTGAACCTGGGGTGATCGATAGTAAATACCCCTTCGATTGAATTCGAAGGGGTGTCTCTTCTCCATTGACAAAAATCACCTCCCCGGAGTCGGGCTTCGAAGAGCTTTCAATAAGAATGAAATCCTTTTCTTTATCTTGAAAGACAGAGAACCGGCTCTCGCCCAAATCAAGCTCAGGGGAAGCTGCCAAGTTTGAAACAAAGGCACCTATTAACAGGAAAAGGAAAGCACTGGCCAAAATTCTACAAAATCTCATTAGCCTTTTTAATATATTTGTAAATTCATGGATTCGTTCGAAAAATTATTCTGCCGGGGGCAACGAATAACTTTTTTAACAAATCCGAAGTTGTGAAGTTATTCGCGAACAATGTAACTCAAAAATTGATAATTTCGAAATATGAAGTTTTATAATCTACTTTTTGTTGTGTTTTTATTTGGCGCAGGGGTGTTTGCTGAGCTGTCCGCACAGAATATCGTCCGCCTTTTATACCCTACCGAAAAAGACGGTAAAATGCTTAAATATGCCTGGGCTGGTGGCTTGAACGCCCCTCAGTTTTCTGAAATCGACTTCGATCAGGATGGCGTAAAAGACCTTTTCGTTTTTGATCGTTTTGGAAATGCTATGCTTACCTTTAAAAATAATGGAACACCGGGTTCGGTGGACTATGAGTTTACTCCTTATGCTGCTGATCGTTTCCCCAATTTGTATAACTGGACTTTGCTGAGAGATTATAATGGGGATGGCCTGGAGGATATTTTTACTTATTCTCAGGGCATTGGCGCTAGTGGATTTTCCGTTTACACCACTAATTTTGACGGTAATAATCTAGAATTTGACTTATTTCAGTTCAACTGGGTGCTGAACCTCATGGTCTTTGATCAGGGGGGAGGGGTTTTTACGAATGTATATGTAAGTCCGGAGGATTATCCGGCAGTGGTTGATGTTGACGGGGATGGTGATTTGGATGTGCTGACTTTTGACTCAGGAGGTACATTTGTATTTTATTACCAAAATCAATCCGTTGAAAAAGGATACGGCTTAGATAGCCTGACTTTCACTTTAGAAGATATCTGTTGGGGAAAATTCAAGGAAAGTGGCTTGTCTGCTGATGTGATTTTGAGTGATGACCCTCAGGAATGTGCTGAAGGTATCCAAGGTGGCGGAGGTAATTCTCGTCATGCCGGTTCGACTTTATTAGCCTTCGATGATGATAACGATGGTGATCTGGAAATGATTCTGGGAGATTTATTCAATGAAAAATTGACCTATTTAAAAAATAATGGTTCCAGTGAAGATGCTTTCATGACTGAGCAGGATACAGAATATCCTTCTAATGATACAGAAGTGTCTATTCCTATCTTTAACAGTGCTTTCTATCTGGATGTAAACAATGATGGTAAAAAAGATCTTCTCGCTGCGCCTAATGGTTCCTTACTTATCGAAGATGTCAAAGGAGTGTGGAGATACGATAACGTAGGTACTGCACAAGAGCCTGAGTTCAATTTTGAAGAAGATGGCTTTTTGGTTGATGAGATGCTGGATTTTGGTACGGGAGGCAATCCTACCTTTGTTGATTATAATGCAGACGGAAAACTGGATGTGGTTGTTGGGAACTCTACCTACTTTGTACCGGGCGGCGTAAAACAGTCTCAACTGGCTTTGCTTGAAAATGTGGGCACCGAAGAAGAACCGGCCTTCAGGTTAGTTGATCTGGATTGGTTGGGCTTCAGCACTTTTAGCGGTTCCAATGCATTCGATTTCTCTCCGACTTTTGGTGATATTGACAGTGACGGGGATCTGGATTTGTTGGTGGGAGAGCAACAAGGCGGGCTGTTCTTTGCCGAAAATATCGCGGGTCCTGGTAACCCCCTGGATTTTGGCCCTGTTCAATATCCCTACATGGGCATTGATCGCGGACAAGCCTCTACGCCTCAAATCATCGATCTGGATAGAGATGGACTAATGGATATTGTAGTTGGAGAGCGCCTTGGAATCCTGACATTCTTTAAAAATACGGGTTCTGCAGGTAATCCTCAGTTTAATCCAAATGCTGATGAAAGCCCGAATATTTCCAAGTTGGGCAATGTGGATACCAGAGGAATTGATCCTACAAAAGGCTATGCTGCTCCCGCATTTGTAGATCTGGGAGATGAGTACGTTCTTTTTTCAGGCTCGGACCGGGGAAGTATTTACTATTATGAAAATATTGACGGGAACCTTGAAGGAGATTTCACTGAGGTGACCACGTTTTTCGGAAATATAAGAGAGGGCTTCAGAACACATCCCAATATCGCGGATGTTAACAATGACGGAGTACTGGATATGGTCATCGGCAATCTTCGTGGAGGTGTTTCTATGTACAACATCGGGATTAGCCTTGACGGGGAAGTTAATACGGAAAATTTAAACGAGCTTTCTCTGGATTTAAAGGTTTATCCTAATCCTGTAAACGATGTACTCAATGTTGAAGTCAATACCTGGGCAAACTACCGGATTGTCAATTTAATAGGACTTGAAGTAAGAAGCGGTAGATTGGCTGCCGGATTAAATCAAGTTTATTTATCTGACCTCTCTAAAGGAGTCTATTTCGTTGAAGTTTCTTTAGGAACTACCTACGAAACTATCAAACTAATTAAGAGATAGGATATAAAAAGAAGAAAGTTGCATTTGCAACTTTCTTCTTTTTATATCCTATCTCTTATAGTCCTAGTTCCTTGCCCCAAATATCAGGCTGCCCACTCTCACCATAGTGCTTCCTTCTTCTACGGCAATTTCATAATCCCCGGACATGCCCATGGATATTTCTTTAAAGCTTTCATCATTTTTGAAGTATAGCTCTTTAAGGTGTTGGAAAATGCGTCCAAGGTTTTGGAACTCCTGCCTTACTTGCTCTTTGTTTTCTGTAAAAGTAGCCATGCCCATAACACCTGCTACCTCAATGTTTTTCATCTCTTTAAATTCTGCCGATTCAAGTAAGGCTTTAACGGTCGAGTCTTCGAGTCCATACTTCGTATCTTCCGCTGCGATTTTAAATTGAAGAAGGACCTTAATTATCCGGTCGTTTTTTTCTGCTTGTTTATTGATTTCCTTGAGAAGTTTCAGGCTATCAACGGATTCTATACAGTATACAAAAGGAGCTATATATTTAACTTTATTGGTTTGAAGGTGCCCAATGAGGTGCCATTCGATATCTTTAGGAAGATCCTCATATTTAGCAGTTAATTCCTGAACGCGATTTTCACCAAATACCCGATGCCCCAGATTGTACAAATCCATAACGGCTTCGTTTGGCTTCGTCTTGGAAACTGCAACGAGCCGGACATCTTTTTCATCAAGGTATTTTTGTATCTTTTTATAAGCAGTTTCATTAATTAACATAATACCTCTTTTTTAGAAGTTACAATAGAATTGCAATTAAAGCCCATTAAGCGACTGCAGAACAAGTCTAATAAACCAATGTCAACTATTAAACATTAGAATAACCCGTGGAGTTCGGCAGAAACCATATTGAGCACATCGCCCAGGTCTTCGGGATTATTTTCAAAGTCGATCTTGTTGGCGTCAATGATGAGGAGACGACCATCGGTATAATCCTTGATCCAGGATTCGTAGCGTTCGTTGAGCTTCTTGAGGTAATCCAGGCTCATATTACCTTCGTACTCTCTGCCACGGCTTTGGATATGTGCCACCAGAGTGGGGATATTGGCTCTTAAATAAATTAATAGATCGGGGGCTTTTATTTGGGAAGACATAGTTTTGAACAAATCCAAATAATTATTGTAATCGCGCGTTGACATTAGGCCCATATCATGTAGATTAGGTGCGAAAATATACGCATCTTCGTAGATGGTTCGGTCTTGGACAACGGTCCGGTCTCCATCAAGTACTTCGAGGATTTGTTTGTAACGACTATTGAGGAAGTAGATTTGAAGATTAAAAGACCAACGCTGCATATCGGCGTAAAAATCACTTAGATAGGGATTGTCATTGGTATCTTCATAATGAACGTCCCAATTGAAGTGTTTGCCGAGTTTGGTACACAAGGTGGTTTTACCGGCACCGATATTACCGGCAATGGCGATATACTTGATGTCAGCTTTTTGATTTTTCGATTGTTCTGTCATTGCTATAACTTTAGCTGCTAATTTAAGGCAAATACAGTATTAAACGATTTTTTATGCTATATTATCTAAAATAAACTTCTTTAGGCAAAATTTTATTTAATCTAGCGTAAGGGATTAGGCAATTAATAAGCTACGCAAATTTTGCAAAGTAATTTTTTTCTCAGGCTAGGCGGAAAACGTAGGCATAACTTGTCCCGAATGCCTTCGGGACCCAAAGGTACGGCGAGGCTTTCCAACACAGCCTGAGGAAAAACGGACAAGTAAAACGGGTAGGGTATTATTTTCCTGATCCCTAAATATACGTTTAGGGAATTTATAAGGTTTAGATGGGGTGGGTACATTTTTTAAAAAGCCTAATTAACTATCTAAACCTTCTATACTTCCTAAATCCTCTAAACTCCCTAAACCTTCTCAACTTATAAAAAAGATGCAAGCACTGATTTCAGTAAAGGATTTAAAAAAAACGTACATCATGGGGGCGCAGGAAGTGAAGGCACTTCAGTCAGTCACCTTGGATATAGAAACCAATGAGTATGTGGCATTGATGGGGCCTTCGGGATCTGGTAAATCGACCTTAATGAATTTATTAGGATGCCTGGATACACCTACTTCAGGCGAGTATTGGCTGAATGGCACTGATGTAAGTACCATGACGGATAACGAACTTGCGGAAGTCCGCAATAAAGAGATTGGTTTTGTTTTCCAAACCTTTAACCTGTTGCCTCGATTATCTGCCATGGAAAATGTGGCGCTACCGCTGGTTTACGCGGGTTGGTCCAAAGCTCAGCGCCATGAAAAAGCGGAGCATGCGCTGGAAGCAGTTGGCTTAGCTGATCGTATGGATCACAAACCCAACGAATTATCCGGTGGGCAACGCCAAAGGGTGGCCATCGCCCGGGCAATTGTAAATGATCCTTCTATTATTCTGGCTGATGAGCCTACCGGGAACCTGGATACCAAGACCTCCCTTGAGATCATGGATATTTTTGAAAAGATTCATGCCCATGGGAATACGATCATCCTGGTTACCCACGAGCCAGATATCTCCGATCACGCTCACCGTATCATAGGCTTAAGAGATGGTTTCGTCGAGAAAGATATCAGGAATGAAAATATCGTCAGTGCTTCTGATCCTAATCATCCTTATGTGCGTCAAATTGGAGAGTAAAGAGGATTGTAATAATAGGATTGTAAAATAAACGCGCCTACGGCGCGAAATTCCTTTTTTAAGTGGGCCGAAAGGGCCGTTTTGCGAAGCAAAACGGCCCTTTCGGCCCACTCAAAGGAAAATATCGCCGCGAAGCGGCGTAGATTTTCTTTGGGATTTTCAAAACGAGAATTGCTACCCTCATATAATCCGCTTATTGAAAAAAACTAAAAAAATTAGATATGGCATTTAAAATATACACCAAAACAGGAGATAAAGGAGAAACGGGATTGTTCGGCGGTAGCCGTGTACCAAAGAGTCACCTCCGGATTGAAACCTACGGAACGGTTGATGAGCTTAATTCCTTCCTTGGTTTATTGAGAGATAGTATCATGGAGGAAGATGAATTGAGGACCGTGCTTAAAAATATTCAGGAAGATCTTTTTACTATAGGGGCTATTCTGGCAACTGATCCTTCCAAGGATATGAAGACTATGGAGCTTAAAGAAGATGCAGTGGAAATGCTGGAAAAGAAAATTGATGAATGGGAGGCCCAACTGCCAGCTCTAAAAAACTTCATTCTGCCCGGAGGGCATCCATTGGTATCTTTCGCTCACATTGCACGTTGCGTTTGCCGTAGAACGGAACGCCTGGCGGTAGCTTTAAATATGGAGGAGCCTGTTGAGCCTCATATACTAACATATCTGAATCGTTTATCAGATTTTCTATTTGTATTGGCAAGGCAGTTAGGAAAGGAACTGGGAACTGAGGAAGTAGTGTGGAATCCTCGTTGATTTTTCGTAATTTTATCAAATGAAAAATACAATTCGAAGAACGCTTAATACGCTTCCGGCAATATTTAAGTATCTTTTTGTAGGAGCTATCGTTTTAGGCATTAGCTTTTTATGCCCAAATCATGTGAACTTTAAGTATCAATTTGATCAGGGGGTTCAATGGCCTTATGAAGATCTTTATGCTCCCTTTGGTTTTGGAATCAAAAAAACACCTGCTGAACAGGAGGAAGAACTTAAGCTCCTGGAAGCTTCTTTTTCTCCCTATTATCAATTAGATCCCGAAGTTGCTGATCAGCAAAAGAGGCAGTTTGCGGATGATTTTGAAAACAGGCTTAAAAAAGGGGAAGAACTATTTCAGGATGTATTAAAAAGGCCCGGCGTATACAAGCGATTTGGCTTGGAGCTTATTCAAAATATTTATAATCAGGGGCTTATTGAATTGAATAAGAACCATGAAGGAAAAGGAGATAACTTTGTTATCAATGTTCTGAAAGGAAATGTAGCTAAAAAACAAACGCTGGGAAATATTCCTTCCTTAAAAAATATTGAGAACCGGCTTGCGGATTCGCTTCTTTACAGTGGCTTAAAAGAGGCAGAATTTCTTCTTCCATTACTAGAAAACACCTTTAGAGCCAATATCATTTACAATGATGAGCTAACCCAACGCTTTAAAAATGAAGAACTAGAGGCCCGAACCACCACTAGAGGAGCGGTTCAAAAAGGAGATTTGATCGTAAAGGAAGGGGGGCTAATTACCGAAGAGGTATACCAAAAGTTATTGTCTTTCAAGGAACAATACAAGGAAGAGGTAACCGTACAAAATTCTTATTGGGGTGTTTTTTCCGGTTATTTGGTGCTTACCAGTTTGGTGGCCGTAATCTTTTTATTGTACCTACAATTTAATGAGCCTGAAGTTTTTAACCGTTTGTCCAACCTGCTTTTTACTTTTACCTGGGTGGTTGTGTACGCATACCTCGTTTATGCTGTTGAGCGGATCGACTTGCTGAGCTCCTACATGATACCTTTTTGTATTGCTCCGATTGTAATTAAAAATTTTTACAATGAGCGCTTGGCCTTTTTTACACACGTAGCTATCATTTTGATCTCCAGCTACCAATCTGCTTTGGGCTATGAGTTTGCTTTCTTACAAATTACAGCGGGAATAGTGGCTGTATTGACCAATACAGAAACTCGGTTCTGGTCAAAGTTTTTCATTTCGATATTCTTTATCTTTCTCACTTATTTGGTTGGCTACACTGGTTTATCGCTCATTCAGGAAGGGGATATCCTGGGGATTGATTCAAAAGTGTATCTGTTTCTGTTTTTGAATGCTATTTTCATGTTGCTGGCTTATCCCTTAGTTCCGTTGTTTGAAAAATTATTTGGCTTTACCTCGGCTATTACCTTAGTCGAATTATCAGACCTGAATCTGCCCCTTCTTAAGGAGCTCTCGATAAAAGCACCAGGCACCCTACAACATTCCCTCCAGGTATCGAACCTCGCCGAAGCTGCTGCAAGAAGGGTGGGGGCCAATCCTTTAATGGTTAAAGTTGCGGCCCTGTACCACGATATCGGAAAATTAAAACAACCGGAATTTTTTATTGAAAATCAATCTGGAAAAAATCCGCATGATGAGTTGGGGGATGCTATGGAAAGTGCACGGATCATCATTGGTCATGTAACAGAAGGGGAACGATTAGCAAAGAAACATCGACTGCCTGCTGTGTTACAAAATTTTATCAGAACACATCACGGAACAACTAAAGTTGCTTATTTCTTTCGGAAATATCAAGAAGAAAACGATGATATTGCTTTTGATGAATCGCTCTTTTGTTATCCCGGCCCGAAACCTCGTACTAAAGAAGAAACCATCCTTATGATGGCGGACTCTCTGGAGGCGGCTTCTAAAAGTTTGAAAAACCCCACTGGCAGGGATATTGATAATTTGGTCAACGGCATAGTCGGAGGGAAAATCTCCAATGGCCAGTTTGAGTTTTCGGAACTCACCTTCGAAGAACTGGAAATATGTAAGGATGTATTTCGAAAACTACTTAGAAGCATTAATCATGTAAGAGTAGAATATCCTAAAGAGGCATAAAATAAAAGAGAAAAGATAGGACAAAAGGCACCATAGGTGCCTTTTGTCCTATCTTTTCTCTTCTTTTTTATACCCATAAGGGCAATGCCGGCAACCGCTTTGACAGCAATACCCTCTGTTTTTTAAATAATGCTCTGTGAAAACATAAAAACCGTTTTCGATATAGAAGTCCCGCCCTTCAATCAACGCTTGTTTCTTCTTTGCTTTATTCATTTTAGTGAGCAGGCTCCAGAAAATATTCTTCAATTAAATAGAATGATCCGAATAAAAGGCTGCTAAAGAAAAGGTCACCGGCCAATGTGCTCCAGAAAAAAGGAACAGCGGCTTCATAGCATGCCATTAATCCGGCAAAACTTTGTGGGTAGAAGGTGCTGCCTGACCACACGAAAAAGTTGGATACCAAAAAGAATATTACTGATGCTCCTACACTGGCCAGGATAACGTTCGTAACTTTGATCTTGCGGAGAACCAGCCACCCGAAAAGAACAATCAAGCCAAATGCAAGGTATACACCTATATGGCCAAACCACTGGAATCCCTCGTAATACTGCGCGTAAACGATATTGCTTAACAGTAGATCACTGATCCATAAGGCTATAAACGGAATAAGTAAAGCCCAGTATTTTTTACTGTAATAAGCTGCTCCGAAAAGGGCCATTCCACCTAATGCCGTGAAATTTGGATAATGAGGAATCAAGCGACTAAGGGCTGCAAACAAAATTAGTAGGCTAATAAGGCCAAATCGTAGATTAATTTTATTTTTTTGTGTCATTTTTATAGAATTGTATTTTTTGAAGCAAGAGGGAGATAAGTTTTTTTGGCAACTTATTGCCTAATGCTATCTTGAAGCGTATTCATTCCTTAGTATAAAGCATTTTATTGTCGGGATCGATGAACAGCTTTAAGATTAGATCAAGGCATTCCTCTAGCATTCTTCGAACAAATATTTTTTGCAAAGTTAATAATAATCATCTTCAATCTAATAATTTTAATCAACACGGGCAATGCTAATTTCAGGGAATTGCCTAAAAACTAAAACCATGTACAAAAAAATTGCTCTATTGTTTTTATTACAATGCGTTTGGATGCTGGCCGGCGCTCAATCGGATCGCTGGCAGCAAGGTGCTGAATATAACATGGATATTGACTTTGATGTAAAAAAACATCGTTTCACCGGTACTCAGGAGCTAACGTATTACAACAACTCCCCAGATACACTTACACATGTATTTTATCATCTTTATTTCAATGCTTTTCAACCAGGCAGCATGATGGATGTACGCTCTCGCACCATTATCGATCCGGATCCCCGGGTTGGAGGCCGCATTTCTGAGCTTTCAGAAGATGAAATTGGTTATCTGCATGCGAAATCCTTGAAGCATGAAGGCAAAAAGCTTGCTTTTGAGGAGGTAGGGACCATTCTGGAAGTAAAACTGGAGGAGCCGATACTTCCCAATAGCAAAACGACTTTTTCCATGGAGTTTGAAGGGCAGGTTCCTTTGCAAATCCGCCGAAATGGCCGCAATAATGCCGAAGGAATTGACTATTCAATGGCTCAATGGTACCCGAAAATGACAGAGTATGATTATCAGGGTTGGCATGCTAATCCTTACATCGGAAGGGAATTTTATGGGATCTGGGGTACTTTTGACGTTACCATTCATATTGATAAAAGCTATGTCGTAGCTGCTTCGGGGTATTTACAGAATCCTGAAGAAATTGGCTATGGGTACGAAGATGAAGGTATGAAAGTAAAGCGCCCTAAAGGAGATAAACTGCACTGGCATTTTGTTGCTCCAAATGTACACGATTTTGCCTGGGCAGCGGATCCGGATTTTACCCATACCAAGAAAAAAGCTGCTGACGGGCCGATGATGCACTTCTTTTTTCAAAAAAATGAAAACACAGAAGAAGGCTGGGGTTTACTGCCGGATGTAATGGACAAAGTTTTCTCTTATGTGAATACAAAATACGGAAAATATCCTTTTGATAAATACTCCTTTATTCAGGCGGGAGATGGTGGAATGGAATATGCTATGGCGACGTTTATCACCGGAGAACGCAGTTTCCCTAGCCTGGTAGGGGTGTCCGTCCATGAATTGATGCATAGCTGGTACCAAATGATCCTGGGAACCAATGAGAGTCTATATGCATGGATGGATGAAGGATTTACAAGCTATTCTACAGCTGATGTTATGAATTATCTGCGTCAAAAAGGGATAATTCCCGGAAAGTATTCTGAAAACCCTCATTTGGGTAGCGTCCGGGGCTATGCCAACTTTGCACTATCAGGGGTAGAAGAGCCACTTTCCACTCACGCAGATCATTTTATTCGCAATCAGGCTTATGGGGTGGCTTCTTACGTAAAAGGGGCTGTTTTTCTACACCAAATTCGATACATCATTGGCAAAGAAGATTTTGATAAGGGGATGTTACGCTATTTTAAAACCTGGAAATTCAAGCATCCTAACACGAATGACTTTATCCGGGTGATGGAAAAACAGTCTGGTCTGGAATTGGACTGGTACAAGGAATATTGGGTAAATACTACGCATACCATAGATTATGGAATCAAGGAAGTCAAAAAGAATGGAAATAAAACGACGGTTGTACTGAAAAAGATCGGGCTGATGCCCATGCCTTTGGATGTTATGGTTACTTTAGAAGATGATAGCCGGATGATTTACAACATCCCATTGCGCATTATGCGCGGTGCTAAGGAAATGACGCTTGATTTTCCATATGAAGTAGCGGAAGATTGGCCGTGGACAAACCCTGAGTACGAATTATCCTTAGATGTTCCTTTGGAGAAGATTAAGAAAATTCAAATTGATCCAAGGAATTATATGGCGGATGTAGAGCGGGAGAATAATGAATATCCGGCAGAGTAAAAAAGCGAATAGCGAAGTTTCATTAAGAAACTTCGCTATTTTTTGCTAGTCAAGAGTATATTTATAACCCTATAACCAAAAAACCATTTAACCAAAAAATAAAAACAACCTGCCCCAAAGATAAGCGAATATTTTTATGGTCAAACAATTTTTTAAAGAAATATTTGTTTGTGTTAATTTTTTTAACAATTCTCACTTTGAAAGTTGTTTGTATTAGGCCTGTCTTTGGTAATTCGTCGAATGAAACTTTATTTGGAGCGAGGCTCTTTTTTGAGTTTCATTCGACGAATTATTACAAATCTCTTTTTGTTAACAGCCGATAAGCCAAGAAGAAGAATAATACGGTGTAAACAATCACTGTAATTACTGCCTCCATGGGTTCAAGGGTTAAGGAAAATCCATATTGCTTGGTAAAGAACTCGGCTTGTTCGCTGAATGGTATCGGAAGCAAGTCTCCAATTCCTTTTATTGGGTAAAAGTGCATGGTTTTGTTTTCAACAATCCGGAAATGTACAAGCCAGCGAATGATCAGCTCCAGCAGGACATATACAAAATAAAGGATGGTGGAAATCCCCATTCGCCGTGTTAACATTCCTATCAAAAAACCAAGACTCATGTAGCCCATACAGGCGAGGAAAAAACGGCCTATGATATCTGCTTTCCGGTAAAGCACCGCAGAGGTGACCAAGTCAAAATCAGTGTGCGTCAGGCCGAAGCCATAGCCTATCAACGCAAAATGTAGAGTGGCTACCAAGGCAATCACTGTAATCAGGGTGAATTTACTCCAAAAAACGTCGGAACGTTCAAGTCCGGTAATGATATTTTGGCGCAGCGTTTTGTTACCGAATTCAGAAGTAACAATAATAATGGATAAAAAGCCCAGGAAATAAAAGGCCAGCCAGTTGGCTAAGTACGCCAGATAGTCCCAGATCATAGGGAGCTGGAACAATTGTTCATTGGCAATTAATGGTGGCGGTAACTCCGGAAGGGTTTTGCCGATCAGGTAAATAGAGGGCAGCATGACAAGATAGGCCAGGGAAAGCACAATGAAAACATTGTATTTCCTGATCTTTTTCCATTCTAATTGAAGATAGTATAGCATGAGAAACGTATTTTAAATTCGTTCTTTGACAAATTGTGTGGAAGAAGGCAGTGAGTGCGCTTCGTTTTGTTAATGTTTATGAGAAAAAGTTATTTTGGAGCGGCCGCTCCAAAATAACTTCTCCAGAGTAATTAAGCTCCTTTGGTTATTTCTAAAAATTCAGATTCCAAACTTGGTTTTTTAGCAACCAGGTGAGTCAATGTAATGCCTTTCTGAAATGCCAGCAGGTTAATATCAGCGGTTGAGAAGCCTTCTTTTAAGCTGCCAGTAATGAAGCCGTTTTGTACTTTTAAGTTATATAAATGGGCAAGTGGAGTAAGAATTTCAAGCAATTTATTGTTGTCATCTGAAGACAGGATGATTTCCTGATCCATCTCCAGAATGGATCCTACGGTTCCCGTAGCCAATAGGGTTCCATTTTTTATAATAGCGACATGAGAACAAATTTTTTCTACCTCATCAAGGATATGGCTGGCCATGATGATGGTTTTTCCGGTATCTGCAATTTGTAGCAAGGTGTTTCTGACCTCAGCAATACCTTGAGGGTCAAGCCCGTTTGTCGGTTCGTCGAAGATCAGCACATCCGGATCTCCGATGAGTGCTCCGGCTATGGCCAATCGCTGTTTCATCCCAAGCGAGTAAGTTTTGAAGCGCGATTTCCGGCGATGCTTCAAGTTGACGAGCTCCAGGAGTTCATCGACTCTTGGCTTACTCACCTTTTTAATATGAGCAATTATATCGAGATTATCATCCGCATTGAGGTAGGGGTAAAAGTTAGGGGTTTCGAGTATCGCGCCGATTCTGCGGCGGGTATTTCTGGGTGTTTCCCCTTCAAACCACTCATAGGCACCACTATTGGCCTTGATTATCCCGAGAATAATACCCAGGGTAGTCGTTTTTCCACTTCCGTTAGGGCCAAGGATGCCAAATACATTGCCATCGTCCACTTCCAGGCTCAGGTTATTGACGGCCGTGATCGGCCCGTATTTTTTTGTGAGATTACTGATCTTAAGCATAGAAAACTTTTTAATGGGGGTTCTTTCTTTGCAGTTGGTTAAAAACGAGCCTCTCGCCATTGGAAAATTATCCTCCCGGGGGCAAAGAATTTCTTTTTTAACTGCTTCTTCGTAAAAATGCTTAATTCAGCAGACGAAAAGAAAAAATACTGATAAAAATGTGGAAATAATAGATCAGGTAGGGGGAATGAGGCTGTCTTATAGGTAGGTTCGTTGTGCTTGACAGGGAATTTTCTTTATTGAGAGGCGTTCTTTTTTTAAAAAAGAACGTCTCTCAATGGAAAATACTCCTCCTGAGCCAAACGAATTACTCACGAGACAGCCTCAATACTAAAGGAGGTTTTTATTTTTTTTATAAAGATGCGCCTGTTCAAAGAGCTTTTCTTTTTCCTGGCTGTCCATTTTATCCAAAAGGCGGTACATCATACCGATGCGCGGATTTTTGCGGAGCTTATCTTCATGGCGCTGATAAAAATCCCAGTACAAGCTATTAAAAGGACAAGCCTTGTGGCCGTGTTTTTTCTTTTTATCATAAAAACAATCTTTACAATAATCGCTCATTTTATCGATATAGTTGGCGCTGGAAACATAAGGCTTGGTACCTACAATACCACCGTCGGCAAATTGACTCATGCCCCGGGTGTTAGTGATCTCCACCCATTCAATAGCATCCATGTAAATGCCGAGGTACCATTGATCCACCTCATCGGGATGTACACCGAGCAGGAGTGCGAAGTTGCCGGTCACCATAAGGCGCTGAATGTGATGTGCATAGGCATCGTCCAGCGATTGGTCGACGGCTGATTTGAGGCAGCGCATTTTGGTGTCTCCCGTCCAATACCAATCAGGGAGTTCGTTTTGATGATCGAAGTAGTTCAGGTTTTTATATTCGGGCATTTTGGCCCAGTAAATTCCCCGCATGTATTCGCGCCAGCCCAGAACCTGCCGGATGAAACCCTCCGCCTGGGCAATATCTACGCTGTCCTGGTGATTGCTCCAGTAGGCCTCTACAGCTTTGATAACCTCCAGGGGATGAAGTAATTTTGTATTCATTAAAAAGGAAAGCTTGGAGTGAAAGAGGAGGGTATCGCGGGTTGTCATGGCATCCTGATAGGTGCCAAATTGATGTAGGCGAATTTTGAGGAAGTGATCAAGCAGTTCCAGGCCTTCCTTCCGGGTGACGGGCCAGTCGTAATGTGCTGGTTTAATGCGGCCAATGGTCTGAATGTCCTGACTTTCAATCAACGCAATCAGCTCCGAAACATCTCGAATAAAGGACTTAGGCTTAGGAATTTCCACGGATTTAGGAAGTTTTTTGCGATTGGAGGCATCGTAGTTCCATTTTCCGGTGAGGGGTGTTTTACCGTCGGGTTCCATCAAAATATCGTACTTTTGGCGCATTTTCCGGTAAAAAGTCTCCATAAGGAACATCTTCTTTCCTTTGAAAAGGGATTCTACATCCATTCTTTCGGAAAGGAAGTGCTCGGTATCAAAAGCTTCGGTGGGTATATCCAAGTCGTGGGCGATGGTTCGGAGCTGTTCGTCCAGCCGATATTCATCGGGGAGGAGGTATTCAAACTTTTGAATGTTATATTTTTCTATGAGCGTTTGGATGTTTTTGGATAAAGACTGCTGGTTTTCGGCATCATCCAACAAAAAGTACTTCACCTGATGGCCACTATCTTTCAATTGCGTTGAGAAAGCCCGCATAGCCAGGAAGAAACCGCATATTTTTTGGATATGGTGTTTTACATAATCAGTTTCCTGGCGCATTTCCATCATGGTATACAGGACGTTTTCATCGGTTTGGGAAAACCAGGAATGCTGGTGGTTGAGTTGGTCACCCAGGGTGAGTCGGAGAGTGTGGTATTGGTTTGGCATAGAATTTTTTTGGAGTGTTAACTGGTGAAAGGGCGATTAGTTTAGGAAAAATGGGAATATTGCAGGGGGGAAACAGTTGTGTAGGGTAGGGCTTGAGAGGAGTGCGTTTGGGTTGATATTTTTTGTTAGAATCGGGATTTACAGGATTAAAGGATTTGCAGAATTTAAAGTAGGGCTAAACTATCGATGCTGGTTCCGAGATGACTTCAGAACCAGCAATGGTTATTATCGAGTTTTGGGTTCAATATCCTGAATTAGAGACTGAGCTGATTTGAAATAAAAACTGTTATTAGATATTGCTTTTAAAATGCTTAATGCAGCTTCCCAATCTTCTTCTTTTACAAATGTTGAACTAAAACCGCTGTCGCGGTTAATGCTGTCCGGTTTCCAATAAAATAAGTATAGTACTAAGGTTTAAATTATTGATCAATAAACCTTAGTATTATGAATGCTTATGAAAAAGCTTTCCGTCGGCATTTAGAGATCGGGCATTACAGTCCAAGTACGGTAAAAAGCTACCTGAGTCATTTTCGTAAATACCACAAGTATTTGGGAGGGCATCCCAAGGATTGGAGTACAGAGCAGCTATGCGATTATTTTCATTATCTGGTGAAGGCCTGCCAGTATTCGGTTTCCTCTTTAAACCAGTCGATGAATGCGCTTAAATTCCTGTTTGAAAAGATATTGAACAGGGATTGGCCTATAGCGAAGCTGCCTCGGCCTCGTAAAGTAAAGCGTTTACCAC